>CP134874.1:4155000-4455000 GCA_037318855.1 Candidatus Sedimenticola sp. (ex Thyasira tokunagai)
CCAGTAATACTTTCACATCCCTGGGATTAAGCCCCTCTTCCACCTGTTTGGTCAGCGCTCCTATCTCAGTCATAGTCCTGAAGCTGAGAAGCTCATAGTAGCGCCACATCAGGTCATCAGAGATTGACATCACCTTACCAAACATCTCATCCGGGGCATCCGCTATACCTATATAGTTATCCAGGGACTTGGACATTTTTTGTACGCCGTCAAGCCCTTCAAGGATCGGCATCGTCAGGGCCACCTGAGGCTCCTGACCATAGGACTCCTGCAGTTGCCGGCCCACCAGCAGATTAAACTTCTGGTCTGTACCACCCAGCTCAACGTCCGCCTTCATGGCGACCGAGTCGTAGCCCTGGACCAGTGGATAGAGAAATTCGTGGATCGAGATCGACTGACCGCCTTTATAGCGCTTACTAAAGTCATCCCGCTCCAACATGCGCGCCACCGTATGCCGGGCCGCCAGCTGAATCATATCGGCCGAGTTCATCTGCCCCATCCAGGACGAGTTGAAAAAGACCGTTGTTTTCTCCGCATCGAGAATTTTGAATACCTGATGTTCGTAGGTCTTGGCATTCTCCAGCACCTCTTCGCGAGTTAAGGGAGGGCGCGTGGCGCTCTTGCCGGTAGGGTCTCCGATCATGGCAGTGAAGTCACCGATGAGAAACATCACCTCGTGACCCAGATCCTGAAATTGCCGCAGCTTATTGATCAGTACCGTGTGACCAAGATGGAGATCAGGAGCAGTGGGATCAAAGCCGGCCTTTACACGCAGCGGCTTGCCACGCTCAAGCTTCTTTACCAGGGCATCTTCAACAAGTATCTCATCGGCACCTCGCCGAATGACTTCCATCGCCTCAGCGACTGATGTCATGACCCACCTCTCATCTCGAATTAATTAAGGTCGCACAATTTAC
The DNA here is from genome assembly GCA_037318855.1 of Candidatus Sedimenticola sp. (ex Thyasira tokunagai). Classification (GTDB taxonomy): domain Bacteria; phylum Pseudomonadota; class Gammaproteobacteria; order Chromatiales; family Chromatiaceae; genus Vondammii. The sequence continues at coordinate 4,155,918 of CP134874.1, forward strand.
AGGATGAGCTAATAAAAAGTAACCACTTCATAACAGGCTCATTAACCCAGATGAACGAGCTTCGGCTTGCCAAACAGCCATAAGCTCAGTATGTTCCTCTGATAGAGCTGGATTTTTTTCCATTCATAAACAATAATTGCATTAATTATCTAGGGATTAGCGCAGCCTCATGATAAATGACTACAGATCCCAGAGTGAACTTGGTGGTATAAATTCCAGCCGGAGTCACCACCGCCTGGGACTCATCGTCCTCGCAACCACAATTCTTTGTGCCTCTGCGATCTACGCTTCCATTCAGATCATGAGTGGTGGTACCACAGCTCAAATCGATAGTAACGTGATCTCTACAGCCCAGCAGCTGGAAGCTAAAAGTGGTGCAGCAGATACGCAAACGGTCACTCTTCAGCTCCCGATCCCCAACATTAACGGTACCAGCCAGCCATTTCCATCCAAATTAGAGGTCAGAGCGACAGAAACGACCGTTACCCCATTACAGCAGAAGAGAGCTCATGAAGTAGCAAGCCCAATACCCCAGACTAAAACTATGACTGCAGAGTCGACCCCAACAGCTCCACCGGCGGCAGATCCCGGAAAGTGGTTCATCGAAAAGGTGAAATCGGGCGACTCACTGGCAAAAATATTTAATCGGCTTAACCTTTCACCCAACCTACTCCACCGGATTGTGCATAGCGGTAAAAAGGCAAAAGAATTAGCTAACATAAAGCCCGGAGAAACACTCAGAGTCAGGCTAGACGGTCAAGACGGTCTGCTTGAGCTAGTGCATCAGCGGAGCCCAGTCCTCAGCCTGCACATCCTGCCCAAGGACGACAGCTTCATAAGCCGGGTCGATGAGCGAGCCCTGGAGAAACGGGTAACCCACACCAGTGGCAGCATCAGCAACTCCCTCTATCAGAGCGCTCAAGAGGCGGGGCTTTCCGACTCATTGATTATGGAACTGGCCAATATCTTTGGCTGGGATATTGATTTTGCCTTGGAGATACGTGCAGGTGACCACTTCAGTGTCATCTATGAAGAGAACTATCTGGATGGCGAAAAGTATCGCAATGGCTCCATCCTGGCCGCCGAATTTATTAATCGGGGAAAAGTGTTTCGCGCCATCCGGCACGAAGATGAAAATGGCCACAGCAACTACTACTCGCCCAAAGGCAACAGTATGCGCAAGGCATTCCTTCGCGCCCCTGTAGATTTTCGCAGGATATCATCCAATTTCACCAAGTCACGCTGGCACCCGGTATTAGGCAAAAAGCGCCCTCACCGCGGCGTCGATTATGCCGCTGCCATCGGCACCCACATCAAGGCGGCTGGTGATGGCAAAGTGATCTTTCGGGGTCGCAAAGGGGGCTATGGCAATACTGTCATCATCAAACACGCCAACCAGTACACCACCCTTTACGCTCATATGTCCAAGTTCCGCGGCAAGGTCAAGAAGGGTAGTCGTGTAAGCCAGGGGCAGGTAATCGGCTATGTCGGTAAGACAGGTCGTACCACCGGCCCCCACCTTCACTATGAGCTCCGAATCAATGGCGTTCATCGCAACCCAAGAACTGTGAAGCTGCCAAGCAGCGCACCCATCGCAAAGAAGCACCGTGCTGACTTCACTCGTGTAAGCCGGCCGCTGCTGGCCCGACTGGACCTGATCTCGAGCAGCCGAATGTTGGCAGAGACGAAGACTCAGTAGTCGCGGGTGAAAAACGGCCTCTACATCGGACTGATGTCCGGCACCAGCATCGATAGTATCGATAGTGTGCTGGTAGATTTTCAGCCCGACGGGCTAAAGCTCATCTCCCACTTCGAATATCCATGGCCACCGGAACTTAAACAGCGACTTCGCCGCCTAACCCTCCCGGGAGAAAATGAGATCGACCTTATGGGCGAGCTCGATTCAGAGGTAGCCGATCACTTTGCGGATTGCACCAATCGTCTGATCAAACAGGCCGACATCAGACCGAACAACATCCTGGCAATCGGCTCCCATGGACAGACAATACGCCATCGCCCCGACATCAAATACCCATTTACACTGCAGATTGGCGACCCGAACCGAGTAGCTGAAAAGACAGGGATTACGGTAGTCGCAGATTTTCGTAGAAGAGATATAGCTGCCGGTGGGCAAGGCGCACCATTGGTACCCGCCTTTCATGCAGACCTGCTCAGCAACCCCGGGGAACAACGCGCCATTCTCAATATTGGCGGCATCGCCAACCTCACCCTGCTACCCGGCAAGAAGGAGCTTGTTTGTGGCTTTGATACCGGACCCGGCAACACCTTAATGGACAGCTGGGCTCGGCGTCACCTACAGAGAGCTCGAGACAACGACGGCGAATGGGCTGCAAGCGGCACTGTTGTCCAAGCCCTACTCGAGACCATGCTTGCGGACCCCTACTTCGAACACTCTCCACCCAAAAGCACCGGCCCTGAATATTTCAGCGTGGCGTGGATTGATAATGTACTGCAGGATTACAGCGACAAGTCAGCAGCTGATATACAGGCGACGCTGACAGCGCTAACGGCAGAAAGCGTCTGCCGCGCATTGAAAACAGCGCTCCCTGAGTGCAGAAGGGTAATCATCTGCGGGGGAGGAGTCCATAACGGTGAGCTAATGAGGCAGCTGAGTATCCGGCTGACGGATACTGTCGTGGAAACAACCGCACTACACGGACTCCCCCCAGATCAAGTGGAAGCCATTGCATTTGCCTGGCTGGCTCGCAGAACCCTCAGTGGGGTAGCGGGAAATCTACCAAAAGTGACCGGAGCAACTCGTCCCGTTGTACTCGGCGGCATCTATCCGGCATAACCGCACCAGACACTGTAGCGCTGAAGTGGAATACTCAGACTGAGAATGACGATCCACAGCCACAGGTAGTGGCGGCGTTAGGATTGCGAATGACAAACTGCGAACCCTGAAGACCCTCGGTGTAATCCACCTCAGAACCGCCAAGATACTGCATGCTCATAGGGTCGACCAGCAGAGTCACACCATCGGTGACAACACGGAGATCACCCTCCTTCTCTTCCTCATCGAAGGCAAAACCGTACTGAAAACCCGAACAACCACCGCCCTGGATGTAGACCCGCAGCATAAGATCAGGCTTTCCCTCCTCTTCAATCAGGGCAGCTACCTTGGAAGCCGCAGCAGCTGTAAAGACCAGGGAAGTTTCGCTTTCAGTTTCAGCAACACTCATTGACAAACTCCGGGATATCGACATGAAACGCCACCCTGAGGTGGCGTTATTTCTCTCCATTATGCTTTTCTGAGCATTTTAGTCAAGTATTTTTACCGACGACCCACTGGATGATTACTGCGGCCGGGAGGCACTCTCATCCAGACCTTCACCAGCAGCGACAGCTTCTGTTTCGGCGGCCACTAGGGAGGTATCCTCCTCGCGACCTCCATCGTAACCGAGCATCCGCGGCTCCCCTTCATCTGAGTGGATTAGCTGACCATTGACCTCTGCACCCATGTTCATCTCAAGCAGATTGTAGTAAACCGTTCCAGACACTTTTGCCTTGGGGGCAAGCTCCACCCGCTCTGAAGCATAGACATCACCTATAACCTCACCATTGATAGTGATATTTGGTACGCTAACATCACCTTCAATTTTCCCTTTCTCACTCAGCGTCAGAGCTGAGCTTTTATCACCCTGCTCAACCAGGATATTGCCATTAACAACACCATCTACATGGAGACCCCCGCTGAACGTCATATCACCCCTGATGGTCGTTCCACTGCCAATGACAGTAGCAATTTTTGGCGCCCTGAATTTTTTAAACCTTGCCATGGAATTTCCCTCTGTTTAACCCGCTACCAGCCAATCAAAACGTTTTTCCAACGGTGGTAGCTTTTTGTTAGTCGGCTTAATATTGACAATCATACTCCGAGGGAGGAAACCCTCAGGCAGAGAAATCTCTCCGTCGATATCCTGGAAATGCCGAAAACGCATTTTCAGTTTCTCACTACCTCCATCCGAAAGCTCCTGCAGCGAAAGTGTCGACACCACCTCCCCACGCTCACCCTCCACCTCAATATGGATCCACCCAGTGGCGGTACCCGCATCCTTCAACGCCTGACTGACAGTGAAACGGTAATGATAGCGGTTCTTGCCTGCCTTTTTATCCAGCTTAAAGCCCTGAACATAAAGCCCTTCCGTGGTGACACTGCTCGAAACAATGCGTTTGAGAAGAGAGAGCTCATGAGCGAGCTTTATACGCTCCTCCTGCTCACTCTTTAGCTCAACGCCAAGCTGGAGAGCCGCCTCGCGATCGATCTGCCCCGATCGCTCAAGGAGTGCCACCTGTTTTCGCAATGCTTGCCGCTCAGCTTCCAGTACCGACTGCTTCTGCTCCAGCGCTTTTACCCGTGAAGCCTGATCACTCGACCCGGCAACCTGCTGATGAACAGAATTACCGCCTCCGTAATATGACAGAAGAGAGAGCAGCAACGCTGACAGCAAAAGCACCCACAGCACCTTAATCCGCCAGTCTGAGCCTTGGGTAATCCGCGGAGTATCATAACTCATGCACAAAACCAATCAGGGCAACAGTGCCACGGCTTCCAGACCTGACGTCTCAGACAAGCCCAGCATCAAGTTCATATTCTGCACTGCCTGCCCCGCAGCACCCTTCACCAGATTATCAATTACCGACAGAATCACCAGTGTATCGCCACCTTGTGGTCGATGAGCCGCTATCCGACAATGATTCACCCCACGGACACTCCGCGTCTCGGGGTGCGCTCCCTCCGGCAAAACATCAACAAACGGCTCAGCCATGTAGCGCTCTTCAAATAATGACTGCAGATCCAAGTCTCCGCTGACACGCCCGTAGAGCGTTGCGTGAATTCCCCGTATCATCGGCAATAGGTGAGGAACAAAGGTAAGCCCAACCTCTTTTCCGGCAACCACAGAGAGATTCTGCCTTATCTCCGGCAGATGGCGATGACCAGGCACAGCGTAAGCCTTAAAACTCTCACCCACTTCACCCATCAACATAGCCGTACTTGCCCCACGCCCGGCACCACTTACACCGGATTTACAATCTGCCACCAAACCATCGACGTCAACTATGCCAGCCTCAACCAGCGGTAAAAAACCCAGCGTGGCTGCCGTTGGATAGCATCCGGGATTTGCCACCAGGCGAGCACCGCAGATCGCTTCACGATTAAGCTCCGGCAAGCCGTAAACGGCCTCTTCGACCAACTCGGGACAGGCGTGCTCCATACCATACCACTGCTGCCAGGTTGCGATATCCTTGATTCTGAAGTCCGCTGCGAGATCGATAACACGGCAGCCCTGAGCGAGCAATTCAGGCACCATCTTCATTGCCGTGCCGTTGGGTGTGGCAAAAAACACCAGATCACAGCTCTTCAGTTGCTCGAGATCCGGCTCGGAAAATGCCAGATCAATATGGCCACGCAGGTTAGGATACATATCCGCCACAGGGAGGCCTGCCTCTGAGCGAGAGGTTATCACCGAAACCTCTACATCAGGATGCACCACCAACAGACGCAAAAGCTCCACACCGGTGTAGCCGGTCCCCCCTACGATTCCAACCTTAATCATGACATTAACCAAAAATTAGCGCGAAAGCCCGCGCAATAGAAAAACGATCGATAATTGTACGGCTCAATAGGGAAAAGCGGAAGAGGAGGAGATAATTCAGGCAAATAAAAAGCGGCCGCAGCCGCTCAAACATACAGTGACAATTTTTATTAATACCTTTTACCTGCAATATCGAGTATTGCAGACGTCACATTCCTTTAACTTGGTCTTTAATATATCGATAAGTGGCTGCGAGGTCAATACCACCATTTGAAGTAAGGTAAAACCGAAACATTCACCCTTTAAAATCACTTGATTTGGTGCCTTTCATCCCGATATTTCAGGTAAGCACGAAATTATTTCCGAAAGCAGGCCCACGCATCGACTACCCGCCCCCGAGGCAAAACGATATCATTAGCTCTATGATAAGTGGATAGGATGCTGAAGATAACAACTCGGCAAACAGGAGAAGCAGATGGAAACCATTGAGATAATATCCTTGACCCTGGGCGTCGCCTGGGCCTCCGGCATCAATCTCTACGCTGCAGTCCTGGTGCTTGGATACATGGGAATGACCGGCAATCTCACACTCCCACCCGGCCTGGAGCTGCTCTCAGATCCTATGGTGATGGCCGCCGCCGGCCTTATGTACATGGTGGAGTTTGTTGCCGACAAGACACCTGGAGTGGATACCGCCTGGGATGGCCTCCACACCTTTATCCGCATCCCTGCCGGGGCGATACTTGCCGCCGGAATGGCGGAGGGGCTGGAGATAAGCCAAGCCGCAGAGTTTGCCGCCTTGCTGGTTGGCGGCGGACTCGCCGCCAGTAGCCACCTGACCAAAGCCAGCAGCCGCGTACTGATCAACACTTCACCTGAACCCTTCAGCAACTGGACCGCTTCGATTACAGAGGATCTGGTGGTAATCGGGGGGCTCTGGGCATCACTCAACCACCCCTGGTTTTTTGTCGTCGCTATCGTTATCTTTATCCTGCTTGTAGTCTGGTTACTACCAAAAATATGGCGGACGCTAAAAAGAATTTTCCGCGCTATCGGCGAGTTCTTCGGGGGTAAATCCAGTAAAGACACCCCAACGGAATCCACCGGTAGCAAGCGCGGTGACATTCTCCGAGCTCTGTACCACGATGCCGACGAAAAACCGAAATAGCGCTACCTGATCGTTCAGAACTCCATCTATATCACCACACAAAATCAGAGGAAAAGCACACTATGTTGTGGGTAAAAGCCGGTCACCTTATCTTTCTTATCTCATGGTATGTCGGTCTGTTTTATCTGCCCCGTCTATTTGTTCATCACGCCATGTCCGAGGACTCAGCCACCAGAGAGCGGCTGGAGATCATGGAGCGAAAACTGTTCTGGTTTGTCACCCCTTGGGCCCTGCTGACAATAATTCTGGGGTTTGTGCTTGCCTGGTCCTATGGCTGGACGGCTTTCGAGATGATGCACTGGCTACAGCTGAAGATTTTTCTAGTCGCAATACTTATCGGCTATCACGTCTGGTGTTGGAAATTGATGCTGCAGTTCCGTAACAGCGACAGCAATCCGCATAGCCATGTGTGGTTTCGCTGGTTCAATGAGTTTCCCCTATTGATTCTGGTGGCCACCGTGCTGCTGGTGGTATTGAAACCCTTTTAATCAATTGACGGGTACAAAAAACCCGCTGCACAGTCTAGCTGTGCAGCGGGTTTTTGATATGAGCTAAAGCTTAGGCTTAGCTTACTTAGCTGCAACCGCCCCCGCCACCCTGGGACGAAGACCCACAGGTTCCGCAGCCACTGCTGCCACTAACGGGCTGCAGGTTATTGAAAACAAAACTGGCGTTGCCTTCGCCTTGATCAACGAAATCGATCTCTACACCGCGCAGATACTGCATAGTGTTGCTATCAACGATGACATCAAAGCCTTCACACTTGAGCGTGGCGTCATCATCGTTAACTTGATCGGTAAAGGTCATGCCGAAGCTGATACCGCTGCAGCCACCGGGGGTTGCATAGACGCGGATACCCTTAATCTCTTCTTCAACCTGCCCTACCAGCTCAACCATTTTACTCTGGGCTGGGCTTGAAACGGTGAGATCCTCTTCCTTCAGTAAAGTAGTCTCGCTCATACAACAATACTCCGGTAAATCTTTAATGGAACTTGATAATATATCAATTTTCCCCCATTACCACCACAGAATTATAGGGGTTTAACGAAAAAAGCGGTTTGCATCAGAGCATGTTTCGGCTATCAAGCTCATAAAGATGGCGTTCGGCATCCAGAAGGTGCCGTCCCCAGTGAAGCCGATAGCCACTGCGCCAAGTGTCATACGCCTGTATAGGCTCATGTTCAAACAGCCCCAGGCCATATTTAAGCTCACAATAGATATCTGTGAGATCATCGGCCAAGCTGCCGGTCATATTCTGCCCATCCTGAGCGACATCAAACTCCATCCAGTAGCTATCACGCTGACCCAACAGTCGACGCAATTCAGTATACATTTCAAAACGGGAGTCTAGATCCGGCGCAAGCAGGTACTCATTCTGGTCATCAAGCACTCCCAGGGCATCGACTGCGGCGTGCAACTGCGGTAGTAGTTCCGCCATACGTGAGAGCCAGTCTGAGTCGGTATTCTCCACCGACTCAATCAGGCTACAGTATGCCTTGGCAATCTCCGACAGCTTGATAGTGTGTGAATTCATGGCTCCTCCATACTGATATGGTGAGCGAAATAACGATATCATGGGTCGCCTCTGTTTAACCTGAACCCACAGGCCGAAAATTCAAATAGCTTGTAATATGCTGGTTTAACTATGAATTAATGGAGTTACCGATATGATGTCAACCACCTCATCTTCCAGTTAGTAGTAAGTGTAGACGAGATCTACAAAGACAATGTGAATTAAGTTCCATATCAGGATATTAAGGCCTTCTCATGCCCTCAGCACCACACCCTATTGTACTCAGCGTAGCAGGTCACGATCCCAGCGGTGGTGCAGGCATTCAGGCGGATATCGAGGCGATTGGCGCCTTTGACTGCCACCCGGCTACCGCCATCACCTGCCTGACCGTTCAGGACAGCCGCAATGTTAGCGAGTTGATTCCCGTTCCGCCCGAACAGACGCGTCGACAGATAGAGACCGTGCTGGCCGATTACCCGGTGAGCGCCATAAAAATAGGGTTGATCGGCACCCCGGAGATGGCCGGGATGCTGGGGGAGCTGATCAGCCAATACCCAGATATTCCCGTTGTTCTCGATCCGGTTCTGGCAGCGAGCGGAGGAACGGAGTTGTCAGGCGACCTGCTGATTGAGCGAATTGTGGTGGATATTCTGCCCCATACCACGCTTGCAACACCTAATACTGCGGAGGCCCGCCGTCTGACGGGAAAGGAGACCCAGGCGCTCTGTGCCGAGCATCTACTGGCAACCGGCTGCAAAGGGGTGCTGATAACAGGTGCTGATGAAGCTCACCACGAAGTCATAAACACGCTCTATCAACCCGAGATGGAGCCGAGCACATTAGAATGGCCGCTGCTACCGGAAAGTTATCATGGCTCCGGTTGCACATTGGCATCATCCATAGCCGCACTCCTCGCTCGGGGTGCAATCCTCGAGCAAGCAGTTTCTCATGCCCAGGAGTTCACCTGGCAGTCATTGTCACGGGGATGGCGCCCAGGCAAGGGGCAGTATCTCCCACTGCGCACCCACAGTGGCAATTCAAGCCTTTGGGAAACCTTGGGTAAATAGAGATAATGGCTGTGCACAATAATCCTAGAAATCGCAGTTGACCGCTCCATTCTGAGGCTAAGTTGCTGATATGAAGACCATTGATATCAATTTAATCTTTCACCTGCTGGGTGAGCCATGCTACGGAGTGAATTGCACGCTTGCGGTGGCGCATGACGGCGTTACAACTCCTTGGAATAGACAAACTATTCCTCGTCGTTGCGCCTTGCCCTGCACCACCGCAAACGCACACTTCACCCCGTCCAACTGCAGTTTCTAGGATAATCCGGGAACCTGGTGTAGGAGCGAACTTGTTCGCGAAGAACATGCCTGGTCGCCTGATCGCGAATAAATTCGCTCCTACAGATGCGCTTTATTTCTATGAATATAGTGTTTCAGGACCATTGTGCATAACCACTATAGAGATTAATAACTTGATTAACAGACCAAATCTAAAAGGGCTTTATGCCATCACAGATGATGAGCTGGCTGCAGGCCGCATCACAGCCCAGGTAGCCGAAGCACTGGCCGGCGGCGTGGCAGTTATCCAGTACCGGAGCAAAAAGCTCAATCCGGAGCAACGTCTTGATGAGGTGCGACAGCTACTTCCCCTGTGCCGCCGGGCGAGCGTTCCACTGATCATCAATGATGATATCGAGTTGGCACTTGAATCGGGGGCCGACGGCGTCCACCTGGGTCGGAACGACGAAGGTATAGAAAAAGCAAGAGAGAGACTCGGGGCTGACGCTATTATCGGAATCTCCTGCTACAACCAGTTTGATGCAGCAGAGGGGGCGCAGATTGCAGGTGCTGACTATGTTGCTTTTGGCCGTTTCTTCCCATCCAACACCAAACCCGGGGCGATACAGGCCGATCCTGCTCTGTTACGACGTGCAAGCCGGGAATTACAGATCCCAACGGTTGCCATCGGCGGCATAACCCCGGAAAATGGCGTTCAGCTGATTACCGCAGGCGCCGATATGCTGGCCGTCGTGCATGGCATCTTCGGACAACGGGATATCAAGCAGGCCTGCCGACACTTTCAACAACTTTTTCAACCTTCGGAGAACCCGTCGTCATGACAACCCCCAGTGAACGCTTTACACAGGCCCAACAGCATATTCCAGGGGGCGTAAACTCCCCGGTACGGGCTTTCAATGGAGTCGGTGGTGACCCGGTATTTATTGATCATGCATCCGGCGCCTACATCTATGACCCTGACGGTAAACGCTATATCGACTATGTCGGCTCCTGGGGCCCGATGATTCTCGGCCATGCTCATCCTGAGGTGATTGAGGCGGTAAGCAACGTAATTACCAAGGGACTCTCCTTTGGAGCACCAACAGAGCTTGAAACAGCAATGGCCGACAAAGTGTGTCAGCTGGTTCCCTCCATGGATATGGTCCGAATGGTGAGCTCCGGCACCGAGGCCACCATGAGCGCCATTCGCCTCGCCCGAGGCTACACCGGACGTGACAAAATCATAAAATTCGAAGGGTGCTACCACGGTCACTCCGACTCACTACTCGTGAAGGCGGGATCGGGCATGCTGACTATGGGTGAGCCCAGCTCACCAGGCGTCCCCGCCTCCCTGGCCGAACATACCCTCACACTCAGTTACAACGATGAAGCGCAGGTACGAGAGACCTTCGCAAAGATAGGCAAAGAGATCGCCTGCATCATCGTTGAGCCGGTAGCAGGCAACATGAACTGCATCCCACCCAACCCGGGATTTCTTGAATGTCTGCGCGAAGTGTGTGACCAGAGCGGAACAGTATTGATCTTTGACGAGGTGATGACCGGCTTCCGTGTCGGCCTGGGTGGCGTCCAGGGACTCTACAACATCACCCCCGACCTCACCACTCTCGGAAAAGTGATCGGCGGGGGTATGCCGGTAGGGGCCTTCGGCGGCAAGCGGGAAATCATGGAGAAGATCGCCCCACTGGGACCGGTCTATCAGGCCGGCACCCTCTCAGGCAATCCAGTGGCGATGACCGCCGGCCTGGCCACACTGAACCTCATCTCCCAAGAAGGATTCTTCGAGACACTCAGCAAAAAAACCGAGCGGCTGGTTAGCGGCTTGATGGAGCGAGCCAAGGAGGCCGGGGTGGCTCTGACCAGCAACCAGGTTGGCGCCATGTTCGGCATCTTCTTCACCGGCGAGGAGAAGGTGAGCAACTTTGCCCAGTCCACCGCTTGTGATCAGGAGCGATTCAAGGCATTTTTCCACGCCATGCTGGATCAGGGTATCTACCTGGCACCCTCCGCATTTGAAGCGGGCTTTGTTTCTGCCGCCCATACCGACAGCGATATTGATGCAACTTTGGCTGCGGCCACCGAAGCGTTCAAAACAATCGCCTAATAGACTATTGATTCTTTGAACAAAAAAAGCCGGGGGCGGCAGCGCCTCCGGCTTTTTTATGGCTGGCTGATTGTCAGGCTATCAATGATTCATCATCTTCATGTCATGCTTCATACCGCCCTTCATCATCTTCATCTGTAGCTTGCGTACAGGTACAGACATTGCTTTTTTGCTGCCATCATCGAAAATCAGGGTGAGGTCAATACTCTCGCCCGGCATAAGCTGCTTCTTCAGACCGATAAGCATGACATGGTGACCACCCGGCTTCAGCATCACCATCTTGCCAGCAGGCAGATCAATCTTCTCGACCCGACGCATACGCATCATGCCGTTATCGTTGATATGAGTGTGCAGTTCCACCACTTTGGACACTGAGCTCTCAGCCGCCACTAAAGCATGATCCATGGATGACTTGTTGGTCAGTGCCATAAACGATGCACTATTCGGTTGGCCGGGAGGCACCGCCCGGGCATAGGGGTCACCGGCTTCAACGCTATCGGCAATACCACCAGCCATCACAGAACCACAAAAGGCCAACAGACCAAAAGCAGATGCCAGTACAATAGAATGGATCTTCATATTTATCTCCTAACGTCTCTTTAATTCGCTAAACATCAAAAACCAACAAGTGCCATGACAACATCATAAAACCGAAGGAGCATTTCAATTTGCCAACAGCTTTCGTAATACATTCAGTGTCTCATTGGGTGGCGTACCATGAGGCAATTTTGTTTTTAGGCGACCCTGGCGATCGATGATGTAGAGATCTGCCGAATGATCGACGACATAACCGGCTGCCGAATCCTGTTCCGCCACACTGTAAGCAGCACCATACAGCCCTGCCGTCCTCGCCACCTCTTGTGAAGAGCCGGTGACACCAAGAATGCTCGGATGAAAGTACTCACCATACTCTTTCAGCCGTTCCAGTGTGTCCCGCTCCGGGTCAACACTGATAAATAGAACTTGCAGCCTTTCCAGCTCTTCTGCGTTCAGCTCATTAAGAGCCGCGGCAAGAAAACCGAGGCTGGTAGGGCAGATATCCGGACACCATGTATAGCCAAAATAGAGCACCACCACCTTGCCACGGAGTGACTTCAGCGCCACTTCTCCCTGATGGGAGTTGAGAGCGAAATCACCACCCTGAGGCGCCTCGGCAATAGCTGAAGCCAGATTATCATGCCGTTCAACTGGCGGCTTCCATAGCAACAGCGTTAACAGTGCCGCAGCCAAGACGATAATCAGGCCCACCAGCAGCAAGCGTTTATTCACAAAATCTCCCATCCTTTATTGACGAGGTGATCCAGGCAGGTCGACACCGGGCTTCACCGTGATAAAGCGGAAGGGCGCCGCCACCAATCCCCTATCACTCTGCACCAAGACTCGAGCTTCCCACTCCATGGCATCCCTAACGCAGACCGGCAATATCCCCTCTCCAGAGAAGCGTCCAGCTGTTGATACTGACAATGCAGGGCGATTAAAGCCCATCTCCATGCCAATACCGATAAAATCGACCTCAACGCTCTCAGCTACCAAACCCTCAACATCGACCTTCAGCTGCAGTGGCTTGAGTAGTGGCAGTGTCAACGGCTCAATGGCAAAAGTGATACGCCCACCCCCCGGCAATTCCGAACTGCAGGGACCGGCACGCAGGTCACACTCTCTATCAAGTGATGCGAGAGAAGCTATCTTCGGATTGAGCAGGGGCTGGACCTTATAGATCGCCACACCAGCCACCGCCACAAACAGCAAGCCGGCAATCAACCAAAGTGCCAAACTGGATCGCGCCACAATTACACCTCATAAAATGAGAAGCTATGTTAAAGAAAACCGGGAACAGCACAACTGATAATGGTCTTTTGTTGCTGCAGAGAAAGATGTGACCACCCCAGACAACAGAGAGTTCGGTGATATAGCCTCAAAGCAGGTGAAATCACACAATTAGTTTGCGCTACAGAGTAACTGGAGGTACACCAGATACTAGAGACGACACAAAAACAGCAGACAAAAAAAGACGCCAACGTCCATACACAACGTCGGCGTCTCTATCTGTTCCATACTGGACCTGCCTGCAGGCTCAGCTGAACAGTGCTTACTGAGTAGCCAGCCAGTCAGCAATCTCTTTCAGCTCTGTATCAGGAATGGAGGCAACCAGACCTTTCATGGCCATTGCCTGACCATTGGCACGGGCACCACTTTTAATGTCCTTGATCTGATTCAGGGCATAACCGGCATTCTGACCGGCCAGTTTGGGGTAAGTTGGCATGATCGGGGTTTTGGCATCCGCACCGTGGCATGCAGAGCAGCCCTTGGCAACATAGAGCTCAGCACCACCAGCAGTGGCATTACCGGCGAGACCCAGAGAGAGCAGAGCAGCGCCTGCAACAATAGCAATGGCTTTCATATTGATTACCTCTATTCAGTTATTTTCCAGCTTGACTCAGTCAAAACTGAGCTTCGCCTCCATTAAAGTGAGTGAATAATAGCACCTGAAACCAAAATCGGGCTATTGATTTTTTTATCTATCCATAGTTTTCTTATGGAAATCCATGGCAGACCATACTCTGCGGCCTGAATACACCCTTTAGTTCCATCTCATATCCAGCCACAACAGCCAATCAGTGGTTTTCTCCAGGCCAAGAAAATATTATCCTTCCGCCCCACTCTCCAGATACCCCGGAAATATGACCACACCAGAATTCACCCCAGGCCAGCGCTGGATCAGCAATACCGAGCCCGACCTTGGCCTCGGCACATTGACCCGCCAGGAAGGCCGTACAATCACATTGCTGTTTCTCGCCACGGATGAGATGCGCACCTATGCCAGAGATAACGCCCCCCTGACAAGAGTCCAATTTCTCCCTGGAGACCAGATAGAGAGCCATGAAGGTTGGCTACTACAGGTAACGGAGGTCGTTGATCGGGCAGGCCTCTTGACCTATCGAGGCACCACGCCTGAGGGGGAGAAGAGGGAGCTTCCAGAGGGGGAGCTGAGCAATTTCATCCAATTCAGCCGACCCCAGGAGCGACTTTTTGCCGGCCAGATCGACAATAACGCATGGTTTGACCTGCGCTACCAGACCCTGACACAGCGCCAACGCTTGGAACAGTCGGAGCTGGCCGGTCTTGGCGGTGTCCGTACCGAGCTGCTTTCACATCAGCTCTATATTGCTCATGAGGTAGGGCAACGCCTCGCCCCCAGAGTGTTGCTGGCCGACGAGGTAGGATTGGGCAAAACCATCGAAGCCTGTCTGATTCTCCACCGCCAACTACTTACCGGCAGGGCGGCACGAGCGTTGATCATCGTCCCCAACCCCCTGCTACACCAGTGGCTGGTTGAGCTGATGCGGCGTTTTAACCTGCGTTTCAGTCTGTTTGATGAAGAGCGCTGCCAAGCCATCGAATCTTCCGGGCAAGGGGACAATCCCTTCCTCGCTGAACAGTTGGTGCTCTGTGGCCTGGAGTTACTGACAGCTGACCCACTGCGGCGGCAGCAGGCCCTTGAGGGTGAATGGGACATTCTCATCGTTGATGAAGCTCACCACCTGGAGTGGAGTGAAGAGGCTGCCAGTCCTGCCTATCAAGTGGTGGAGGCCCTGGCAAACAAGATTCCAGGAGTATTACTACTCACCGCCACCCCGGAGCAGTTGGGACGTGCCGGACACTTTGCCCGCCTGCGGCTGTTGGATCCCGACCGCTTTTACAGTCTCGATACCTTTTTAGAGGAAGAGACACTCTACCAGCCGGTAGCCGAGGCGGTGGCTCAGCTGTTAGCGGGTGAAGGGGTATCTGAGGCGGCATCCAGGGAACTGCTTGATAGTATGAATGATCCGGACGCAGCTCCTCTGATCACCCGCATCAACAATAAAGAGGAGCCGGCGGCAAGCCAACAGGAGGCTCAGGAGCAACTGATTCAGCTACTGCTCGACCGCCACGGCACCGGGCGCGTACTCTTCAGAAACAGCCGTGACCGCATTGAGGGTTTTGCCGAACGTGAACTGCATAAGCACCCCCTCCCACTTCCTGATGGCTACCTGAATAGGGCAGTCAGCGATAATAGCGATCCGCTGCAGCTGCTCCATCCGGAGAGCCTCTTTCCCACCCTTGATGGCAACCCCTGGTGGCAGACCGATCCGCGACTCTCATGGCTGACCAACCTGCTAAAGGAGCTGGATAGTGAGAAGGTACTGCTGATATGCGCCCACCGGAAGACCGCTCTGGGGATTGAAGAGGCCCTACGAACACGACAGGGTATTCATGCCGGCTTGTTCCATGAAGAGATGAGCATTATCGAACGTGACCGTGCAGCTGCCTGGTTTGCTGACATGGAGCAGGGCTGTCGACTGATGATCTGCTCCGAAATCGGCAGTGAGGGACGTAACTTCCAGTTTGCCCACCATCTGGTGCTGTTTGACCTACCAACAAATCCTGACCTGCTGGAGCAGCGTATTGGACGGCTTGACCGTATCGGCCAGAGAGAGACCGTCAGAATCCACGTGCCCTACTTCCAGCAAAGCGCCCAAGAGGTAATGCTGCGCTGGTATCATGAGGGGCTCAACGCCTTTTGCCACACATGCCCGGCAGGGCCACAGATACTTCGCCGCCTCCGTCCGGCACTACCCCAAGCCATGGAGGAGGGTGAGAACGAGGCAGATGCTCTTGAGCTGTTGATCAAGAGCACAAAAGAGCTGCACGATGATCTCTCCAGTAAACTGAAACATGGCCGTGACCAGCTGCTGGAGCTCAACTCATGCCGGCCCAAAGAAGCTGAGAAGCTGCGTGACAGTATCGCCTGGGAGGACGCCGACCCAATACTGGCAAACTATATGGCTGCGGTCTGGAACAGCTATGGTGTGGAGGTCGAACACCACTCGGCCGGCAGCCATATATTAAAACCCAGCGCCAGAATGCAGGTGGAGCACTTCCCCGAACTGCCTGTCGAGGGTGTTACCGTCACCTTTAATCGTGCCATCGCCCTCGGTTACGAAGAGCGTCAGTACCTCACTTGGGAGCACCCCATGGTGCGTGAGTGTATGGAGATGACGATCAACAATGAGAGGGGCAACAGCTGCGCCATCGCCATCCACCACCCAGACATCGGCGCCGGCACACTAATGCTGGAACTGCTGTTTGTTCTTGAGTGCCCGGCACCACGCCTACTCCAGGCGGGACGCTTCCTACCACCAACTCTGCTACACGTACTGGTAGATCAGAATCTACAGGATCGCAGTGACACTATTTCTCACCAGGATCTGAATGAGACGATGCAGAAACTGCCGAAAAACAGTGCCCGTAAAATTATTACCCCGCTACGAGGCCGACTCAGCTCCATGCTTGAAAAAGCCGAGGCGGTGGCCGAAACAATCCGGCCGGAGACAATCGATACCGCACTACAGGGGATGCAGCTACGATATCGTACAGAAATCGAGCGACTGATCGCCCTTCAGCGGGTCAACCCCAGTGTCAGAGATGATGAGATTGAACTATTACAGAGTCACCAGCAGGAGCTTGAAGAGCATCTGCTGGCAAGCCGGGTACGCCTTGATGCCTTGAGGATGGTGGTGGCTGTTTAAGGGTAAGTTGGTGGTTGGCAGAAAAGCTTTTCAATCCTGCTGCCAGACAACTTACAACGAGCGGCTGTGATTATAACGGCTTGCCAAGTTCAGCATTTCCCGTAGGAGCGACTTTAGTCGCGACCGGCATCGCACCAGCATCGGACATAGTGCAAAATTCCATCGCGACTAAAGTCGCTACAGCGGCACGCATGCTGAAATCTCCTGAATGCCCACCCAAATTACTTACAACTAACAACCCAATTATCCGTTCGGCAGCGATATTCCTGTCAGTTTCTTGTACAAAGAGACTGCATAGGAGTCGGTCATGCCGGAGATAAAGTCGGTCAACCTAAGCAATCTGGTGTAGAGATTTTTAGAGGGGATACGGTCCGGGCCGATGAACTGCTCAGGTATTAACCGGCTGATCATCAAACTGCGCGCAGGTGCAGCATCTCCATGCTCCGCTACGTCATCGAGCACCTGGATAAAGCGCTCCAGCAGCTCACCAATCACCTGGAAACCGGCCGCCTGAATCTCCACCACCTCCTGGGCCTGGTAGATCCGTCTGCGGGCCACCTCGACCAGCTGCTCCAACTCCTGCCGCTTTGGCAGCTGATCCATCAGTGGCTGCTCAAACTCACCGGTAAGGATCGCCTGCTCGTTGTCGAGAAAGCAGCTCATCGCCTGACTGATCGCCTCATTGATCACCTTGGCACGTAAAAACTCCACCTTCCCCTTATCGTCACGAATACCCTGTATCCGCACCTTCTGCTTCTCCGGCGCCTGGAGGACCGCCAGATAGAGTTCCATCACTTCGGTCAAGGAGAAGTAGCCGAGGCGAAAGCCGTCCTCGATGTCGATCACCCGATAGCTGATATCGTCCGCCGCCTCCACCAGGAAAGCGAGAGGATGACGGCACCAGATGGCGCGGGAGGGATCACGGCGTATCAGACCGACACTCTCCGCCACCTCGCTGAAATACTCCCTGTCTTCAGCAACAAAACCCTGTTTCTTTGCACTGGCGCCGCTGAAACGACTACCGCCAAGACAGGACTCCCGTGGATATTTGGTAAATGCCGCAAGAGTGGCACAGGTGAGCTGCAGACCACCTCGGTTATCGGGATTTTGCAGCCGCGTGAGGATACGAAAACCCTGGGCGTTGCCTTCAAAGCTGAGGAAGTCTTCACGCTCGCTATCCTGCAGTACAGCGACCCTTGGCTTGCCATAGTCTGCGGATGCGGCCCAGTGCCGGAACGCATCCTCGCCGGAGTGGCCGAAGGGAGGGTTGCCGATATCGTGGGAGAGGCAGGCGGCGGCGCAGATATCACCAAAATCAGACGCCTCGAACCCATGCAACCCCTGGCGGGCGATAACCTGCTCACCCACTTGTGTGGCCAGTGAGCGGCCAATACTTGAAGCCTCAAGGCTGTGAGTAAGGCGGGTGCGTACATAGTCCACCCGCGACAGGGGGAAGACCTGGGTCTTATCCTGCATCCGCCGAAACGCAGAGGAGAAGACGATACGGTCAAAATCGCGCTGAAAATCGGTGCGCGCGGCGATGGTGCCGGCAGGCTGGTCAGAGCCCAACCGCTTACGGGAGAGGAGTTGCTTCCATTGCATGGTCATGGGTTACTACGCGGCCTGTTAGATAGATTCATCCACCCGCCTTTACCCGTAGGAGCCCCACCCTCGGGGCGATGGAATATGGCACGACCTGTGCCACGTTGATCGCGGCGAGGGCGCCACTCCCACACGAAACGACGGTGCTTTTTACACCTCTTTATAGATCTCCGCACCTTGATTGCGGAACTGCTCCGCCTTCTCTTTCATCCCCTCTTCTACCGCCGCTGAGTCAGCACCTATTCCCTTGGAGGCGGCGTACTCGCGCACATCCTGAGTGATCTTCATGGAGCAGAAGTTAGGACCGCACATGGAGCAGAAGTGTGCCACTTTGTGGGCTTGGGCCGGCATGGTGGCGTCATGGAACTCACGCGCCCGCTCCGGATCGAAGCCGAGATTAAACTGATCATCCCAACGGAACTCGAAACGCGCCTTGGACATGGCGTTGTCCTGCAGCTGTGCACCGGGAAATCCTTTCGCCAGGTCCGCTGCGTGTGCGGCGATCTTGTAGGTAATAATCCCCTCACGCACATCCTCTTTGTTGGGCAGCCCAAGGTGCTCTTTGGGAGTAACGTAGCAGAGCATGGCGGTGCCGTACCAGCCGATCTGGGCAGCACCGATACCGGAGGTGATATGGTCGTAGCCTGGGGCGATGTCAGTGACCAGTGGGCCAAGAGTATAGAACGGCGCTTCAAAACAGTCTGCCAACTCCTTATCCATATTCTCCTTGATCATCTGCATCGGCACATGACCCGGGCCTTCGATCATCACCTGGACATCGTGCTCCCAGGCAATTTTTGTTAGCTCTCCCAGAGTCTCCAGTTCGCCAAACTGGGCGGCATCATTGGCGTCTGCGAGGCTGCCCGGGCGCAGGCCGTCACCCAGTGAGAAGGCGACATCGTAGGCCTTCATGATCTCGCAGATCTCATCGAAGTGGGTATAGAGAAAATTCTCCTCATGGTGAGCCAGGCACCACTTAGCCAGAATTGAGCCACCGCGAGAGACGATGCCGGTTACACGCTGGGCGGTCAGCGGCACATAACGCAGCAGTACACCGGCGTGGATAGTGAAGTAGTCGACCCCCTGCTCCGCCTGTTCGATCAGGGTGTCACGCATGATCTCCCAGGTGAGATCCTCGGACTTGCCGTTGACCTTCTCCAGCGCCTGATAGATGGGCACGGTGCCGATAGGCATGGGGGAGTTACGCAGAATCCACTCACGGGTCTCGTGAATATTATTTCCGGTAGAGAGGTCCATCAGGGTGTCACCACCCCAGCGTGCAGACCAGGCCATCTTCTCCACCTCCTCGGCGATGGAAGAGGTGACCGCGGAGTTGCCGATATTTGTATTAATTTTCACCCGGAAGTTACGGCCGATGATCATCGGCTCCAACTCAGGGTGGTTGATATTAGCCGGCATCACCGCACGACCAGCGGCAATTTCGCTACGCACAAACTCGGGAGTGATCTCATCGGGGATATTGGCGCCAAAATTCTCGCCGGGATGCTGACGCAGAAGCTTCTGGTAACGGGGATCTGCCCGCATCTCATTTAGAAAACAGTTCTCGCGGATGGCGACGTATTCCATCTCGGGGGTGATGATGCCCTGACGAGCATAGTGCATCTGGGTGACATTTTTCCCCGCCATCGCCCGTTGTGGCTTGCTGATGTGCTCAAACCTTAGATGGGCAAGCTCTGAATCATCCTGGCGCTGACGCCCATATTCAGAGCTGGGGCCCTCTAACAACTCGGTATCGGCACGCTCTTCGATCCAACCGGCGCGCAGGGGCGGCATGCCTTTCAGTAGATCCACCTCTACATCAGGATCGGTAAAGGGACCTGATGTGTCATAGATGGTGATCGGCGGATTCTCTTCGGCGCCAAAACTGGCCTGGGTCTCGTCCTGATCAACCTGGCGCATGGGCACACGAATATCAGGCCGGGAGCCCTCGACATAGATCTTGCGGGAGCCGGAAAAGGGTTTGGTCACCTCTTCTGACAACTGGGTGGTCTGTTTGATGAAATCTTCAGGGATGGCACTCATGCCTTTTTCCTCTACTGGGCGGAGGGTGGCAGCGGCAAACACGAGAATTCGGCCTGCTCAGCTTCCCTACGCCGGAATTATCCGGATCAGGTGCGAAGGGTATTTCTCAGCTCTGAAGGACCTCTGAATAAGTCTGGGTGAATTGAACTGTGCTCAGGAGGTGCAAGATCAAGGCAAAGATCGCAGCTGATAGCAGGCTATTAGCAAGATTTTCAACGCAGATATTGCGACTTCTGGGTGCAAGGCAATCATTCATGACTTATTCAGAGGTCCTTTATTAAGGAGCACCCCCAGCGAATCAGTGAAAACTATCTAACGCAGCAGGGTATTGCAACCATTTATATGTCATGGTGATCAGAAATATAGTGTCAAACAGATCTGTTGGGTTATCTTTTCAGGAGAAAAAGCATAGAGCAGGCAACTGGTTAGCCTGCCGCTATTGCCCACATCCCACAAAATGCGTAGGCTTGTGGGATGTAAAAGAAATTTCTTGTAAACAGCCAGCGCATGGGAAAGGTTAGATGACTGCCAATACTAATGAACAAGCCCGTTTCAATATGATCGAACAGCAGATTCGTCCATGGGAAGTGATGGACCCCCAGGTTCTGCAGCTAATGGGCAGTATGCCTCGCGATGCTTTTGTTCCTGATGCTTATCAAGGTCTCGCCTATGCGGATATCGAGATTCCCTTGGGTAATGGACAGTCGATGCTATCCCCAAAGATTGAGGGCAGGTTGCTGCAGGCACTCAACATCCAATCCGGCGACAGGGTGCTTGAGATTGGTACCGGCAGCGGTTATCTCACCGCCTGCATGGCAAAACTGGCCGGTAAGGTACTGAGCCTGGACACAGAGAACGAATTTATCACCCATGCCCAGGCGCGCTTAGATGGCCAGGGAATTACCAACATCGAACTGCGTTGTGCAGACGGCTTGGCAGAGGACATTGAGGATGGTGCGTTTGATGCCATCGCAGTGACCGGTTCTGTGCCTGTGATCCCTGAAAAACTTAAGCGGATGCTGACTGTCGGAGGGCGACTGTTTGCAGTTACCGGTGAGGCTCTGCCAATGGAGGCGGTTCTGGTAACCCGTACCGATGCAGAGAGCTGGCACAGTAAGTCGCTATTTGAGACTGAATTGACGCCACTGAATGGTGTACCGACCGTTGAGCACTTTTCGTTCTAATCACACCCCCAAATAAACCCAAAATAGCAACTAAGCCGGAGCCCCCAAGCAGAGGGGGACTCCGGCGACATCAAAGTTGTAAAAGGCTAACGACTGGCCAGATTGGACCTGGAGCGGTCCGCGACTGGACGTAAAGGGGTGAACCAAATCGCTACAACTACTTCGCCTCGTCAGTCAGCAGAATATCAGCTCGATTCTTCTCTACCGTCTTTTTGCCAATCCCCTTGACCATAGCCAGGTCATCAGCGCTCTTAAACGGTCCATTGGCCTCACGATAAGCAATCACCGCCTGCGCTTTAGCCTCACCAATACCTGACAGAGCGGCTGCGATGGCATCTGCACCAGCGGTATTAATGTTGATCGGTGTTGCGAATGCAGAAAAGGAGAAGATGAGGGAGAGCAGAATGGATCGAATTAATGTTTTCATGATGACGCTCCTTGTGTAGTCGGTTTTTCCTAAATGGAGATGAAAAAATAACCACAATTCCTAGCGCAGCCGCCATAAGAAATAAACGCGCATCGGCGTAGGAATTTTCCTATTAATAGCCACGGTACCAACGTCCTGATGGCAGCCTATGTAGGGCGGTGGAAATCCAGCCCACCCTACCAGTCTGCCAGGGGGACGCCGACGTCGAACGTGCAGCTTTTCATACTGTAGGGCTGGCTGATCCCGATAAAGACTTTAATCCCTTACCTAACTGGAACGGAGCCTTCGTGGTCCAAGTTTGGCAAACGTATTGCCGCCGAAGCACTGCGCGAACTTGACTGCTGCATATAACTCAGTGAATAATACCTGGCATTTCCAAAGTTGGAGTTTAATAGTGCACGGTACTCCAGAGAGGACCCAGCTGACTATCGTACATGTGGTACCTAGCTCACTCCCTTACCAAGGGCATCCTCAATCAGGGAAAGCAGACGCTCCAGCGCTCCTCTATTCGACTCAACCATTCGACCGCCGTTCTCCCCAATCCGGGTACGCTCACTGGCATCACCCAACCAGGAACTGACCGTCACTGCCAGCTCATGTGCACTCACCACCTCAACAGCAGCCTCTTCCGCCAATAGCATCCTGCTAATGGCTTCAAAGTTAAACATATGAGGCCCAAAGACAACCGGCACACCGAGCGCCGCCGGCTCCAGCACATTGTGTCCACCCGTTGCTACCAGGCTCCCCCCGACAAAAGCCACATCAGCCGCCCCCAGGAAGAGCGTTAACTCACCCATGGTGTCGCCAAGAAAGACAGAAACAGCCTCTCCACAGGGTTCACTAGCTGAGCGCCTGGCAAGGCTAAATCCCTCACTGACACATAAAGCGGCAACCCGATCAAATCGCTCAGGGTGGCGCGGCACCAGCACCAGCAATGCATCCGGTTGCTGTTGCATCACCAGGCGGTGGGCTTCGAGCACCTGCTCATCCTCCCCCTCGTGAGTACTCGCCGCCACCCAGACAGATCGATCACCCCACTGTCTGCGCAGCACATCGGCCTGCTCACGAAGACTGGCGGGCAGACGGAGATCAAACTTTATACTGCCGGTGACACGCACTTGACCAGACGGAACACCTAAACCAAGAAAACGCTCTGCATCGGCCGGCGCCTGAGCCGCCACCAACCCAATATACCCAAATGTCTCACGTGCAAACGAACCAAAGCGGGCATAACCCTTTGCTGAGCGTTCCGATAGCCGGGCGTTGGCAAGAATTGTCGGAATGCCCTTCTTGCTGCAGATCGCCAGCAGATTGGGCCAGATCTCCGTCTCCATCATTATTAGAAGGCGTGGCTTTGTGTGTCTGACAAAAGAGTGAATGGAAAAGGAGAGGTCATAGGGAAAGTAGGTGTGATAAACCTTACTCCCAAACAACGCGTTTACTCGCGCTGATCCTGTGGGGGTTGTGGTAGTAACCACTATTGGAAGATCGGGGTATTTCTCCATCAATGCCTTGATCAAAGGCTCTGCAGCCTGGGTTTCACCTACTGATACAGAGTGGATCCAGATGCTTTGCTCTATATCGAGTGACGGAAATTGCCCGAACCGCTCAAGTAAGCGATTTCGATATTCTGGCGTCCGTAAGCTGCGAATAAGAATACGCAAGACTACAAACGGTAGACTTAGGATTAATAGCAGGGTGTATAGGTATTGCATTGCTCATTCGGTAACTGGTGATGGCTCATGCAGTTCCATGGTTCGGACTATACGTTCCAATACAATTATGGATTTCAAATTGTATGTCACACGCATTAAGGTCTGGCAAGAAGACAATCATACTGCTACCTCCTCTTCCCTAGACAGATTATCAAGAAAGTGCATAAAGAAAGCAGCAAAGACACCCAGTATCAGGCCAAGAACAATACCTAGAACAACGATCAATTTACGCTTTGGTTTGACGTGTGAACTGGGCGGAAAGGCGGCCTGGTCAATGGTCATGGAGTGAATATTTTTCTCATCAATCCTTATTGACTGTAGGCGGGAGAGTTCTTCTTGTAGATCACGCAAGCCGGAGATAAAAGCATCATCACTTTTTCTATTCCGCAGTACCAATATCTCCGCATGAAGGGCTTTTGTACCACGGTTGTAAGGTTGCGTGAAGGAGCTATTCATAGTGAGATCCCTTACCGGCTGGGCATTTTTAGTCACATTACTGGTGCTGAGTGATTCACTGATACCCAAGGACTGTGCTATTTGCAGTGCCTCCTCCAGCCCAGCTAATTGATCCTCTCTACGCTGCTTAGCCAGTTGACGCTTTGAACTAATGGCGCTTTCGATATTCCGGATTCGAGCATCAATAGCCCCTACCAAATCGGAAGTGAGCTGTTGAACGGTTACACGATCAGCAAGTGCGCTGAGGTGATTGACCCAGGCCGCGGCCTGCTCAGGCTCCCTCCACTTGAGCGACACAAAAAGCAGCACCCCATTTTTCTTGTCACTCTTTACCTCTAGCATTTTGGCAAACTCCTCGAGAATACTCTCGACAGTGACATCTGACGTTCGTTCTGGAGCAAGTATATTGATAAGCTCTTGTTCTTCAACGAGGCGACGCAGTAAGGCACGAGAGTTCAAATTTTTCTTAAATACATCGTAGACAGAGGTAACATCGATACCCTGGACACCCTGGACACCCTGGACATTTAACAGCTGAATATCTTTGGTCGAAGGCGGAAGAAAGATTGCCTCAGCATTATAAACAGTTGGGGTGATCAGAGCGTAGCTAAGGGTAGCCAACGTTACCAAAAGTGTCGTTGCCACAATGACCACTTTCCGCTTAGCCAATATCCGAAAGAGATCAACCAAACTGATCTCGCCCTCTGATGCAACATGTGGTGGGTAGTAGGGGTATGGAAGAGGAGCGAATTGCAAGTTCTGTGGATGAGTAGAATTATTATTTTTGTCCATGTTATTTTTTCGTATTTTGATTAATAATGGGGCTACATCTGTTAACACAGAAGAGACTATTGATCATCTATACCACAGGCGGCGGATTAATTTCATCCGGTAGGATAAATTCATAGTTTGACAGATTAGCATCACAAGCCTAGTTCTTTCATACCATGATGAAGACTTTACCTATCCAGTGAGCCATGGGCCAGCGCTACCTGAGTTCACAGATTTAACACACGCACATTGCCACCATCATGGTCGCCGTCATGACCACTGTTCTGCTTATACAACACATCCTCTATCCCACACTGCGGTTTGAAGCCGGTTACCGCCTCAAGTAGCAACGAACGGATCTTTATTTGATCGTGCATCTTTGCTGCTGCATCAAATTCATCAAGAAAGTGCTGAATCTCTTCCCAAGAAAGCACCTCTTCCTCCGCACGCATAATCAGCGAATGCTCGGTAGGCTTGACGTTATCACCAATAAGAAGCTCTTCGTAGAGCTTTTCACCAGGCCGCATGCCGGTAAACCGGATCTCAATATCACCCTTTGGATGATCAGCATCCTTAACCTCAAATCCACTCAGCCGTATCATCTTCTTAGCCATGTCAAGGATCTTCACCGGCTCCCCCATATCCAGTACAAAGACATCACCTCCCTGCCCCATTGCACCAGCCTGAATAACAAGCTGAGCTGCCTCGGGGATGGTCATAAAGTAGCGGATAATCTTAGGATCCGTCACCGTCACCGGACCACCCCGGCCAATCTGCTCACGGAAGAGGGGTACCACAGAGCCCGAGGAGCCCAATACATTGCCAAAACGCACCATACAAAAACGGGTACTACAGTGCGGTAGAGTACCCGCTACTCGCCCCCCTCCCTGCTGCCGAACACCAGAAGAAGATTGACTCAATCCCTTTGCCAACCCCTGAAGCACCAGCTCCGCAAAGCGCTTGGTGGCTCCCATGGTATTTGTGGGCCGCACCGCCTTGTCTGTAGAAATAAGCACAAAGGTATCAACCCCACACTTCTTCGCCACAACTGCCGAGCGCCATGTACCGAAGATATTATTTCGGATTGCCTCCACGGGGTTTTTTTCCACCATGGGTACATGCTTATAAGCCGCAGCATGGTAGATGGTCTGGATGCCGTACGTACTAACCACCTGCATCATACGTTTAGAATCCAGCACAGAGCCAAGAATAGGAACTATTTTCTCCTCACGGCATTCTAATGTAGTTTCATGACCGCCGTCACTCACTGGATACCCCACAAGCTCCTTCTCAATAGCATAGAGGGCGTACTCGCTCTGCTCGAAGAGAATAAGTACGACAGGATCCAATTCCACAATCTTCCGGCAAAGCTCAGAGCCGATGGATCCCCCGGCCCCGGTCACCATCACCGCCTTACCCGTGATATTGGCATGTAACAATTGTGAATTTGGCGCTACCGCATCACGCCCCAACAGATCCTCAATTGTGACTTCGCGAATGTCTTCCACCTTCACACGACCCTGGGCCATCTCCACCACCCCGGGAAGTGTGCGCACATGGACCGGGTAAGGTTCCAACAGGGTGATTATTTCGTGACGGCGAGAGCGGGAAGCCGACGGCATGGCAAGCAATACTTCGTCTACCGCTTCATCTACAACCAGCTGCCCGAGGTGGGTAAAAGGATGCACACGAAGCGCATTGATATGGCGATTGTGGAGCTCCGAATCATCATCGATGAAAGCAACGGGCTGGAACTCTCTGCTGTAGCTCAACGCTGTTGCCAACTGTACCCCGGCGGAGCCTGCACCATAGATCGCAACCTTGATCCTTCCTTGCAGATCACCAGTGGCAGTCCCATTAAGCAAGCCAGCAAACCACCAGCGGGCAACCATACGGCTGCCACCGATCAGCAGAATGGCCATCATCCAATTGATTACAGTTACTGAGCGCGGCACGACCTGCACTCCACTGAGCAACACCAACAGCGCCCATAAGAGGGAATATAGTGTTACCGCCTGCAGAACGGCCCACAAAGCATGAAAGCCGATATAGCGGATGATCGCCCGATACAGGCCAAAGCGGATAAATACCGGAACCGCTATAAATGGGGCGCTGATAAATAACCATGCGATACTCTGACTGGGTAGATACAACTCCCCCAATCGCATGGAAAAGGCAAACCACAGAGCAATAAGCAGCATTGCGCTATCTGCGATGGCCATAACCCCCCGCTTATGGATCCTAGGGAGTGTAGAAAACCACCTTGTAATAATCTGTATTTTCATGACGCTCTATCCATGAACTTAAGTTCTGCTTCCACCCAACCGTTAAGAGAGAGAACACCACTTTAGGAGATTCGCCAATTGCACCACTATAATCCTAGCAAGGAAATCCTCAATCCGATACCAAACAACTACA
The DNA here is from genome assembly GCA_037318855.1 of Candidatus Sedimenticola sp. (ex Thyasira tokunagai). GTDB lineage: Bacteria > Pseudomonadota > Gammaproteobacteria > Chromatiales > Chromatiaceae > Vondammii. The sequence goes on from CP134874.1 coordinate 4,183,751, forward strand.
CCTCCTGAAGATCACTTACCCCAGCCTTGAAGCGTAACGCCAGCCATACCAGCGGGACATACCCAATCACTACCCCCAGCAACCCATCCAGCCACCCCGCCGTCACCAATACGGCTATTGGCATCAGCCAAAACAGGTTGATGGCCCCGTAGGCGAGGGAAACCGGCTGGTGGGCGCCATATTTACGCGAGACATACTGGTAGGCATGACTGCGATGGGCTTCATAGAATCGCTCTCCCCGCAACACACGGCGCACTAGTGTCACAGTCGCATCGACCACAAAGGCGCCAAGCAAGATCACCCAACCCCAGAACAGCTCCGGCGCCAGCCAGGCAGCCTGGATCGACAATACTCCGAGCACAATCCCTATAAAACCGCTGCCGGCATCGCCCATGAAAATCCTGGCCTTGGGAAAATTCCAGAACAGAAATCCTACCACCGTTACCAACAACAACATCGGAAAAACCCACGCAGAACCACCAGTCCCCAACACCCCATACAGCACCACACCACCGAAGCATACGGACACCGCCTCGATACCGGCAATACCATCAATACCATCCATAAAGTTGTAAAGGTTAAGCAGCCAGACCATATATACCAGCGCAACCAAGTGCCCCATCCACCCAAAATCGCGCACAAGACCAAACACCACCAAAGGTGGTAGACCACCCAGCCAGGCCAATGCCCAGCCAGCACCGACAAAGTGCATCAGCAGGCGCCAGCGGGCTGCAATATGGCCATGGTCATCCATAAAGCCGATCAAGGCGATTACAGCCCCACCGACAAACATTGCCCAGAAATTCGCTGCTGGCAGTACTTCAACTAGCCTAAGTACAACCAATGCTGCCAGAAACGTCAAAACAATAGCCATGCCTCCACCACGCGGCGTAGGAACAGTATGTGAACTACGTTCGTTGGGTGTGTCAATCAGACTATGCATTAAGGCATAGCGACGTAGCAAACCGGTCAGAAGTAGTGAGAGAACTACCGATGAAATAAAAATCACTAAAAATTTCACGAGAGTTGCGACTCCAGAAAATGCCGACTTGTCTCACGCTGTGCCTCATCAGGTTTCACCTGAGGCACCCAGCCAATAGCTCTCTCGCTTTTAAAGATATCTACCTGTAACAAACTGCACCGCCGCTGAGCCAATGCCCGTGCGCCCACCAACACGACCACTGCCTCAAGTAGCCTTGCCGGAATAAGAATTGGCCTAGGCAGCCAACCAAGAGTATGTACCGTGATCCACAACAACTCTGCTGTAGACAACTCCCTCCCACATCGCGCCAAAAACGCCTGCTTGGCCGCTACTTGATACACAACGCAAGTAACAATCAAATAGACAGATAGTTCAGCTCAACAAAACTATGCGCGTTGCGTAACGAATCCACAGGCAAGGACATACCTTTATTCACTGTACGGAATGGGCGACCAAGTGCACTGGGAGCATAAACTAACCTGATTACCCATAAACCTCAGCCATTCTCAAGAAGCGATAAGGCATCGGTGGTGTACGCAACGCAACAAAGAGCAATCGCTCAATCATTTCTGGAAGATTGAAGCGACGATTAAACCGATATTCGAATTCGGCAAGATAACGAGGTACATGTTTTTTTCGTATAGCATGAAAAGTTCCCTGCAAAGAATTCTTGACGTTGCCAAGCATGGTGTTCACCCACTTGAAGGTGGAGCTCTGTGCGCTTTTTCGACCGCCACCAGTCACAATGGCCACATGATCGCAATCAGCATCAGTGACAGCTCTGAAGCAGCAGAGACCATCAGAGAATACAATGCTACCAGAAACCAGACTGGACTTGGCATATCGAGCAATTTCTGCACTCCGAAAACCACGCACACGACGCAGATGAATTTTCAAAGGCCTGCCGTCCTGCGTCGTCTCAACAGCGGCTACGAAAGGGATTTTGTTGCGGGAGCCTCGTCCACGCTTACCAGGCTTCTCACCGCCAATATAGGCATCATCCATTTCAATGCGGCCAGTCAGCTTTTTCTTACCCTGGCGTTCCATCATTACCTGCATCAGTTTGTGCTTGAGCTTCCACGCAGTGTTGTAGTTCACTCCAATCTCACGAGACAGTTGCAAGGCAGAGGTGCTCTTTTTACGCTGGGTCAGCAAATAGATGGCCAGAAACCATTTCTTCAAAGGCAACTTTGTGCCATGAAAAATGGTACCCGCAGTAAGCGATGTCTGATGATGACATTTATGGCACTGGTATATCTTGCGGCTTTTGAGTTCGCAGCACGTTGCGTTACCGCACTCTGGGCAAACATATCCACTTGGCCAGCGAAGTCGATGCAACGCTTGGCTGCATTGAGTATCGGTGCCATATTTTCCAGAAATTCGTGCAAACCAAGCCCTTTTTGAAACTGGATAGTATTTTTTGGCATGATAGAAACCCTCGTATATTCAGAGGGTTCCATTATGCGGCCACCACAGGCTCAATAGCTGAGCCTGGTGGGTAATCAGGTAAACTAATGGCGAACAAATAATTACTACTTTCATACCAGTTTTACATGCCATCCTACACAGCCTAAGCTTTGATATAGCGCTTGTCACAACTGGATTGGGAGTACCTTTCTCTCAGAATAACCGCTTTATTCGTACAAGTATAGCTCAGATAATGGGTTGCCAGACGTTTTATTAAGGATGCGAATTGACTCATATTACAGGTAACCGAAATTTGGGGGCTGTAATATGGGTAAAAGTGAGCGCCAAGCCTATCTCAAGGCCATTAGAACTCGGTATTAGAATGCAAGTAAAAAGACCAAGACTGCGATTCTCGACGAATTCTGTGCTTCTTCACGGCTGCGGCGATTATAAGTGCGAGTCCGCATGGCTCCTGTCTCTTAGACAATAGTGTTGAAGAAGACACTTAAACTTTCCTTATCCCTGTCCAGCTACAGGGGTCCACCTCTGAGGGCATTCAACTTTTTTCTCAGCACCAGTAGGGCTGCAGTTTCTGCCAACGCCTACTCTTTACGCCGTAGCTCTCGTTCAAGCGCCTTGATAGGCTTCTTATCCTGCTTTGCCGCAGCCTGTCCCTGTTTCTTCGTTTTCCCCGCTGATTGTGCTCCCTCTATACAGGCGGCTTTCCACTCGCTTACCTGTTCAGGATAGAGCCCCTTGCTACGGCAATACTCACTCGGATCAACCTCATTCATTGAAGCAGTTTCAACCACGACGGAAAACTTTGCTTCTGGCGACCATGCTTCTGCCTTTTTTCCGCTTCCTGGCACTGGGTTACCTTGCTCTCTGGCTTTGTTTCGCCAATTGTACATCGTGGCATCACTGATCCCTTCTTCTTTTGCTACTTCGACCACCGTTCTATTGTTCGGTGGCAACAGCTTCCTCATGACTGATGCTTTGCGTTCCTCTGAATACCGAGGCATTTGCTCCTCTTTTCACCCCCTGTTTTCTATAATTCACCCCACCTCGGGGGGGCGACAAATATCCTGACACAGGGGGGTAGCGAAGCACTCATTTATCGTACCAAATAGCCAATCAGTTTCATGGGAACTTTAAGTGCCACCATGAAGATATTGGTATAAATACCATTCTCTCGGCAGGCTCGTACAATTTCAAAATTTTGATGAATACGCTGCCAAAAACCAGTTGTGCTAATTCCTCCTTCACGCATTCTCACCATAACAGTCGCATTTCTGCCCAGGGCAGCACCCCTTTTCATAAAGCGAACTATCAGTTCAAAGTCTGCAGCCGCACGATAGCCCAGCTTATAAAATCCAAAAGAATCGAACAGCTTGCGCTTTACATAAAAGGTGGGGTGTGGACACATAAAACCAAAGCGAACGGTACAAAATGAGAAGAATTTGGATGAATAAAAACGTGTAACTTTATCTATCTTATCGCGCTTGACAAATACTAGGTCAGCATAAGCACCATCAAGGTCGGGATTATCTGACAAAAAAAGCGCCAACTTACTAATAGCATCGACACCAGAAAATACGTCATCAGAGTTTAGCATCCCAACAACACTACCAGTGGATAAATGAATGCCCTTATTCATAGCATCATAGATACCCCGATCTGGCTCTGAAATTATTTTTTCAATTTTATTACGATATTGTGAGACAATACGCATTGTATTATCATTAGACAAACCATCAATTATAAGATATTCGATATCATCATAGTCCTGCGACAAAACAGATTCAATCGTATCTCTAATTGTTTCCTCACTATTAAAACAAACTGTAATAATACTAATTTTCACTAAAAAACCTTTCCAAAGGAGCAATGGGCCCAGATTTTCCACCTCTATCCACGGTGTGGATGATCAGAATCGCAAGAATATGCAGCTACTAACTTCTCATGTTGCTCATGATCTACTTTATGATAATTATAGAGATGTTTTGGCGCATAGATATATTTATGATTTAAAATTAGCACAGAATTTTTTATTCCATACTTCATCATAAAAGGCCAGCGTCTCACGACAACACTTATCCCAACTATAATTCTTTGATCTTTCAAGGCCCTTACTTATTAGAGATTCTTTTACTTGAACATCCTCTAACATCTTAATCTTACCAATAAAACTGTTCACACAAGGATTATCAACTAGTAACGCAGCATCACCCACAACCTCGGGAATAGAAGATAGATTTGTACTGACAACAGGACATCCCGATTTCATTGCTTCGACCACAGGTATTCCAAATCCCTCATAAGCGCTCGGATATAGCAAGCAAAAAGCGTGGTTATAAATTATATTAAGGTCCGCACTACTAAGACCTGTAAGTTGATACACTCGGCCATCAAGCGCAGACAACATTTCTGATTCTTTAGGATCAGGTTCCCCACCCCCAACGATTACGAAAGCATATTCTGGTAGCTCAATAAGTACTTCGACCGCTATATCAAAGTTCTTATAGCCAGACCTACCCCCTACAAATAATATATAATCCTTAGTAGGAGGTACACCATATTTGTTTAATAGTTCAATATCAGAAACAACTTTAAACTCGTTTCCAACACCATTATAAATAACCCTTACCATGGACTTATCTATCTTTGGATAAAATTTAATTAGATCATTTTTTGTGTTTTCAGAGACACAAATAACTCCATCACTTCGTTTGATAGAAAATTTTTTTTGAATACTATGGACATATCGCCTAACACCTGTCACATAATACTCGTATGTAAAATCATGAATAGTAGTAATGTTAGCTACAGAAGATTGTAATGACACTCTATAATAGCTACTATGAAACAAAGACTTTGACGGAAGTCTTTTTAACAATGGCATATAACGCAACAATGAAGCTCTTAAGGAAAATTCACACTCTGTCTCAATATCCAAATTAGCTTTGAAAATATTTTCATTAAATGACTCAAAGAAAGTTACGCGATGCTTTGTTATATTTAGAGCAGAAATAAGTCTGGACCAGTAATTTGAAATACCGCCCACACGCTGAAGAGAAAATATTATATTATCGAAATAAATTTTCATAACACTAATCCATAAGGTCATTAATCATTTTATTTATTGCTGAATAATAGGCATAGCTATCATACCCTCTTGCGATCCCTTTAGAGACATCAGAACCATTTTTTAGCATTAGATCAGTCATACCATCATAAAAATTAAATGCCTCAATTAAGCTTTCTTGTTCTATCTTAGGTAACTCAATACCATTAATAGCATTACGAATAAAATCAATACTTGAGCCTACTGATTGCGATGTAATTAAATGCATTCCACAAGCAGCTGCCTCACAAACAACAGTACCCCAGTGATCTTCACGGCTAATCAGCACAAGGACCTTTGCATTATTCATTTTATCAGCGACAAGATGTGGTTGCGTAAATCCTTCAAAAATCAGCCCATCTTCATTGCACATATCCCTCAACGGGCCATCACCTAATACTCTAAGATTCCATGTTCCACCTTGTTCCCTATAGCGCCTAAATCCATTGACTAAAACATCTACAGATTTTCTTCTATTTAACTGCCCTACAAATAGAAACTCATTATTCCTTTCAACTATCGGTCTAGTGTCCCTGTAAATCCCCTCATATGCCCCATAGTTTCCAACATATATTTGGTGGCTACTTAACCCCAGATACTTCAACAGCCTTTGCCCTTCTCTACCAGGCACAAACGCTGCACAAAAATACTTCTTTAACCACAGCCTAAAATAAAATGCACCTATAAATTGCCTGAAATTTGCTTTAAAACTATTGTCTACAACAACAACTATTTTTGCATCATTTTTATTTTTTACGTAGCGATCATAACGCAACCACCCAGCATGATTCCAACCTGTATGAATAACAAAGTTTTTATCGGAGTATCTTCCCCTTAAATTCCATATATCATCTGCATTATCTAACCAATGTACATCATGCCCAAGCAGATTTTCCAAATCATGAAAAGGAACAGCCGGCCTTGTTGCGAGCACTATAGTTTCGGGAAACTCGTTAAGAACTTGCTTCAATAGTAAACCACAAGCAGGAAAACCTTCCCAAAATATAATCGGTCTGATATCATTTTTCACGGTAAACTCACAAAATAAATAGTAAAAGTAATTTATAATTAGTAATTGTAGCTCATAGAAAGGATGTGCGATTCAATACAAAAATCTACCCGATTACCCATAAACCTCAGCCATTCTCAAGAAGCGATAAGGCATTGGTGGTGTACGCAACGCGACGATTATCAAGATAGTTGTCCAATTCTCTACGCTGCTTCGTCTCTAATTCCAGCTCCTCTCGAGTCCTGATTCTCCGGGTTCAGCCATACTTCACCGACTGGCGTCCAGTTCCGTGTTTCTCTACTCCAACGCTCTGGGTTTCGTTGCTTTGCAGCTTCGTAGACCGTCTCCCGATTCGCAAGAATCGACAGCTCCACACCACTATGACGTTGGGCGGGTGTCACGAACTGAATCCCGCTGTGACGGTGCTCTTCGTTATACCAGCGAATGAAATTGTAAACCCAGTCACGCGCAGCATCTAAGCTCTCAAACGGTTTCGACGGAAATGCCGGTGTGTATTTCATTGTCCCAAACAAACTCTCAGAATAGGGGTTGTCGTTGCTCACCGAAGGGCGACTGAATGACGGCACTACACCCAACTTTTGCAGTGTCGCCAGCATGGTTGCACCTTTCATCGGTGATCCATTATCAGAGTGAAGCACCAGCCCACGTTCATGGATACCCTCCGTCAGGCAGGCTTTACGGATCAACAGCGAGGCATTATCAGCTGTCTCATTTTCGTGGATTTCCCACCCGACAATCTTGCGGCTGTAGATGTCCATCACTAGGTAAAGCCTGTAGAACATTCCGGTGATGGTCGTTGCCAAGAATGTGATATCCCAACTCCATACCTGATTCGGGGCTGTAGCCTTGTAAGCCGCTGGTTTGCTCACTCGCCTCGGTGCTTGCACTCTCCCACGGCGATGCAACTGATCTTCCTCCTTCAGTACCCTGTAAAAGCTGGACTCGGAAGCGATATAGGTGTCTTTGTCGGCCAGTGCCGGTACGATCTGTGATGGCGGTAGGCTTTGGTATGCTTCCTCATTACACGTCTTCCAGGATCTGCTGTCGCTCCTCCGGTTTCAGTTTGTTCGCGGGCTCTGGGCGTTTAACATCCGGTCGGCCATCGGCATTGACCGCATCACCATCAGTCCAGCGCTTATAGGTGCGCAGACTGATCTCCAGTACTGCAGGCTTTTTGCGCTGATGCACCGGCACCTACCGCTTCTTCGATCAATTCAACAGCTCTACGGCGATCTGGGACATTGATCATTCTTCCTCTCCGTCCCCCCAGATCGCCTGGGCTTTTTTCTCAGAACCAGTAGGGCTGCGGTTTCAGCTAGCGCTTTCTCTTTGCGGTTAAGATCTCGCTCCAACTCTTTGATCCGCTTCTCATCCACTTTACGGATATCCTTTAACCGCTTGTTCTGATTTCGATCCCAGTCATTCGCTTGTTCACAGGCTTCTCGCCACTCACCGATCTGTTCGGCATACAGTCCACGCTCACGACAGTAAGCGGATAGCTCAGCCTCATTCATTGGTGCAGTCTCAACAACCGCTGTGAACTTATCTGTGGCACTCCATCCGGTGGGAGTGCTGTCTCCATCAGGCATCAATCGCCCTTCAGCACGGGCTGCTTTTCTCCAGTTGTACAGCGTGCCTTCGCAGATCCCTTCCTCCTTGGATATCTCTGGTATCGTTTTATTGTTCGGCGGCAGCATCTTTTTCAGTACCGATTCTTTCCGCTCTTTTGGATAACCCATTTATTGCTCTCTATGCCCACTCTCATTGGTTATTGAAGTCCCATCCTACCGGGTGGACAACTATCCTGACAGAGGGGGAACGCAACAAAGAGCAATCGCTCAATCATTTCTGGAAGATTGAAGCGACGATTAAACCGATATTCGAATTCGGCAAGATAACGAGGTACATGTTTTTTTCGTATAGCATGAAAAGTTCCCTGCAAAGAATTCTTGACGTTGCCAAGCATGGTGTTCACCCACTTGAAGGTGGAGCTCTGTGCGCTTTTTCGACCGCCACCAGTCACAATGGCCACATGATCGCATTCAGCATCAGTGACAGCTCTGAAGCAGCAGAGACCATCAGAGAATACAGTGCTACCAGAAACCAGACTGGACTTGGCATATCGAGCAATTTCTGCACTACGAAAACCACGCACACGACGCAGATGAATTTTCAAAGGCCTGCCGTCCTGCGTCGTCTCAACGGCGGCTACGAAAGGGATTTTGTTGCGGGAGCCTCGTCCACGCTTACCAGGTTTTTCACCGCCAATATATGCATCATCCATTTCAATGCGGCCAGTCAGCTTTTTCTTACCCTGGCGTTCCATCATTACCTGCATCAGTTTGTGCTTGAGCTTCCACGCAGTGTTGTAGTTCACTCCAATCTCACGAGACAGTTGCAAGGCAGAGGTGCTCTTTTACGCTGGGTCAGCAAATAGATGGCCAGAAACCATTTCTTCAAAGGCAACTTTGTGCCATGAAAAATGGTACCCGCAGTAAGCGATGTCTGGTGATGACATTTATGGCACTGGTATATCTTGCGGCTTTTGAGTTCGCAGCACGTTGCGTTACCGCACTCTGGGCAAAACATATCCACTTGGCCAGCGAAGTCGATGCAACGCTTGGCTGCATTGAGTATCGGTACCATATTTTTCCAGAAATTCGTGCAAACCAAGCCCTTTTTGAAACTGGATAGTATTTTTTGGCATGATGGAAACCCTCGTATATTCAGAGGGTTCCATTATGCGGCCACCACAGGCTCAATAGCTGAGCCTGGTGGGTAATCAGGAAAATCTATCCTTACATAGTAAGCCATGCAAACCTTAGCAATAAATCACCTGCTTATTAATAATAGTAAAATGATTTACGTGTAATAACTAAGCACCCAACAGTAACTGCAGTTTTTTGCCCACAGAAATGGAGCCCGTTTTTCGGACAGCCGCTTAAGTGTATTCTGCCTCTTTGATTAGGCCGCTTCCGGCAGCATGATTTCTCCAAAATACACCTGGTCCGGGCTTTTACCCAGACCCTGGTGTTTCCGTTTAGAATTGCAAAGCCCCAAGTAGTCGCCAATCCCTGAACGTGCTTTATTCACAGACTCATAGGCCCGTAGATAGACCACAGGTCTTCTTCTGACACGCCATTGGGCTTATAGTAAACCGTTGAGCGATTTAGCGATAGTAACTGGCATTGACGGGTCACAGGCAAAGTATTCTGTCGTTCGATCATCCCTTTCCTTTTGGACCGTCAATCCTTTCTAGCCCCTGTTCTAAAAAATCTCGCTCCATGGTCAGCTGACCGATCTTTGCATGCAATTCTTTGATCTTGTGCTCACTCTCCTCGGCCTGTTTCTCAGAGCGAACAAATACCTGATCGGCATTGCCTATCAGTTGGCGCCTCCACTCGGTGATCTGATTGGGATGAACATCAAATTGTTCAGCCAGCTCCGCCAGGGTTTTATCGCCCTTCAATGCCGCCACAGCTACCTTGGCCTTGAAGTTTTACGAATGGTTTCTACGTTTTCTCTCATCTTCTGCTCCTGTCTCTCGGACAATAGTGTTGCAGAAGACACTTAAACTTTCCTTATCTCCCTGTTCGACTACCGGGGTCCACCTCACAGCCTCACTTATCGCATACATTATATGTACATAATTACTTGCAACTATCGTAAGTTTGTATGACATGAAATTTACCTGATGATGCTCTTTTAACAAAAAACGATGGGAGGATAATAAAAGCAAAAATAGCAATAAACACCACAGGCAAATGAAATCCGAACCCAGGAATTAATACAAATGCTAACGCAGCTATTGTCCATCTACGTGACAATTTAGCATTAGTACACAATATCACTAGAGAAAATATTTTCAAAAGTAGTGTCAGGTTCAATAATACTGCAGCAAGTGGTGCTAACCAGCCAAAGTCAACAAACTCATGAGTCAACATACCAAAAGAAGGAGTGCGCCCAGTAGCAGCAAGTCCAGGGAAATATATTTCAACTAAGTAAGTAGTACCATAGGCATATGGCTTTTCAGGATACAGCATTCTAGGTACATATGACCACAATGATGTCAGAGTTATATTCCCATTTTGAAAATCTAATAACCCAGCCTCATAATCTTCAAATACTAGAGAAGCCAGATTCATAAACTCGAAGTACCGGTCAACTCGATTAAGGAAATTTTCTCCAGAGCCAAACTGATCAAACAGCTTAAGCATAAGAATTACAAGCACTATCGATCCTAGAGCTATTTGCCATTTCTTAATTTTTATCCCAGACCAAATATAAACAAGAAACGACTTAATAAATACCTCAAGAATCAATTGCTTTGAACCAGTAAAGAACATCAATATTGTAAATACAACAACCTTCGTTGTATTAATTGGTTGTTTTATTACAAAAAAATAGTATGCAGCACCAACGGAAAGAATATAGAAAGCCCACACAAAACCTACACCCTCTCTATGATATTGATAGCCTTTCCTTGGATCCAATAAAAAAACACCTCCTGAGCTCACAACTAACACAATAAAAAAGATGGCACTTAAAGCAATGAATACCCAACCAATTCGTGTCCGCCCTTTTAAGAAATGTGGATAAATATTATAAGAAGCAGGCACCAATCTAATCAGAATGTAGTAAAAAGCAAATATTACAATGTAATATAGAAATGATAAAGCAATGTAGTTGTACATTACGCCATCTAGCATCGATGGATTGAACGCAAAGGGAATAGCGATGGTACTTAAAGGCTTAATAGTCTCAATAATAATAGCCCATGCAAATAGACTTTTATGATGTATTTTTTTTTGAAAGGAGAGTGTGGCAGGCAAAAAAGCAAGAACAATAAGTAAAATAATTACAACAAAGCTCACTTAACTTCCCATTTACCTTTGAGAACATTATTCATTACATCCTTAGTTTTATGGATAAATGAAAGATCAAATTTGAACCCAGGTTTAGACATTTCCAATCTTAACTTTGCGGGCAACTGGAGTATTCTGAGTATCTTCGAGTGCCCAATCTTGCGCCCATCTACTAAATAATCGCCATTTTCTATTCTTTGGTATGCAGGCAAAGTATCAGCATACTCAGATAAATAGTTTCCCCAAATTATCGCGCCTCTAATCGGCTTCGGCCTAAGATTCCCCTTATTAATGAGATTGGCTGCTTCATAACCAGACTTTGTTTTGTACCCTATATTCATCCTACTAAATGTAGTATCTCCAATCGCAATAACAATTTTTCTTGCATAGCAAGCCTCTACACCTATTGTAGAAGCGAAGTTAACTACAAAATCCGCCCTGTGCATAAGAGCATAGGTGTCCTTTTTTGACAATGGATCCTCAACAATGACATGTGAATACTTATCCTGTAGCACCAAGTATCTACCTCTAACATCTTCTGCCGTTGTAGCTTGGTTTGGATGCATCTTTACCACGATGGTATAAGTATCCGAGTCTAATGATTGGGCAATTTTGTCAATCTCATCTACCTGATCCTCTGGAACAAAACCATCCCATTCTTTTCCAATAAACTTGTATTCATCATCTGTAGTTGGGTAAACTGCAACAATTATTTTGTTACTACCAACTATCTCATCAGGTAACACCCCTTTTTGTTGATTTTTAGTGTAGACAGGGTCTCCTGTATCTTCATTCCTTGTTTTTTTCCCAAAGAATCTTTCTGCATTCGACTTTGCCAGATCATGATTACAAATATAGGCTGTAATCGCTTTCCTTGTATTAGCGTCTATTGAATGAACCAACTCGTTAACATATACCACTTCATGAAGTGATTTTTTTACTTCATACAGACCATACCCAATAACGGCAAATCTTGCAGCCTCGAGTGCTGGCTTGACATCACCAAAACGGCCATTAAACATAAATAAGTAATCATATTTATACTCACCAATCTCATCACAGAAATAATTGTAAAGTGCTTTTGCACTAAACAGCATATTGTCATGATACTTTTTCCATTTCGTATTCAACTGTTCTGGTGTTTGCGCCTTAACAGCTGAAGCCATTGATGACATAACACCAAGTTCTAATGACTCCATTACAGCTGGTTCGACTCTCTGGTCACAATCACTCAGATCGACATATTTAACATCGACCACTTGCTTCACATCTTTCAGTGCATCATGAGCCCTGTATCTACAGAACAAGCATACTGAATAACTCTTCAATGGATTAGCAGTACATGAACGAAGCGCTCCAGTACACAAGTATGCTGTTATCGAATTACCTCTTGAAAGCATATCCTTTATTGTTGAGATATGTAATTCTAAAGGAGGTGAGCCAAGTGCGTAGTTAAAATAAAATGCAATATTTTTATTATAAATATCGTCTTTAGAAACTGATTTCACCATCATTCCTTGTACTGCAAGTTAGTATTTGGACTATCCAATTTCACGATTAATTTAAACTAGTTTAATCGCAATCGGAGTAATCAAAAACACTTTTATACCTCAATCAATCAAAGTTCTTTTGATTGATAATCTCATCATAGGTTCCAATATATTTGATATTCCCATTCTCAAGCATAACTATTTTATCGCATCCTTGAAGGGTATTTAATCTATGCGCAATCACTAAGATAGTGTGCTCATCGCTAAGTTCGAATATATTTCTCATAACTCTTTGTTGAGTTTCTGAATCAAGTGCACTTGTGGCCTCATCGAGGACAATCAGTGATGAATCTTTATACAGACACCTCGCAATACCAATACGTTGCTTTTGTCCACCTGAAAGATTCTCCCCTCTTTCTCCTAGAAATTCAAAATAACCATTATTTTTTTGTCCAATAAACTCATCAATACAAGCAAGATTAGCTGCCCACTCTACCCTTTTGCGGTCTATTTTTTCCCCCTCAGTTCCAAAAGCAATATTATGGTAAAAGTTATCGTCAAGTATATATACAACCTGCGGCACATGAGCTATATGACTGTGCCACGCCGGTGAATTTTCATCAGTTAGCAATTTACCATCGATGTAAACCGCCCCCCTATCCGGCCTTAGCATGCCCATTATTATGTCAACGAGTGTACTCTTACCACTACCAGTACCACCAATAAATCCAATTTTTTCCCCTTTTGCTATGGTTAGATCAATTGCTTTTAGAGTATGTTCGTTTCCTTTATGCCTAAAGTAAACACCATCTAATATGATGTTATTTTTGAAGTCGATAGATGTATAATTATTTCCAACTTCAAGTCCTTCATTATTATCTTCATCAGGAACTCGTAGCAAACCTGCTACATCCATCAGTGACTGTTTATTTCCCTCTATATTCGCCCAACTTCTATATGCCTGCTGAGCTATTGGCAACATTCTTTGTAACCCAACTGCAACTGTTATAAAAATTGGCAAAGCCATATCATTAGATATCGATTCGCTTAGAAAAATAAGGTATGTCGACAGTACGGAAATAAAAATAATACTAAAGGTCTCAACATAGTACCGCGGAGACTGCGCAATAATAATATTTGACGCTTGGACCATCCTTAGTCTTTTATCGTTTTTTCGATACAAACTCAAAAAGTACTCAAATGAATTTGATAAAATCACATCTTTTATTCCACCCAAACTCTCCTGGGCAATCCTAACTTGCCTATTTTGCAATCTAGATATTTGATTACTATTTTCTTTTAATCTTTTCTTGAAATACTTTGTTATAGATAAATATATTACGATCAAACCACCCATTATTATTAGTGTTAGTTGAAAATTAACAAGAAGAAATACAACTGATATTATAAAAAACATAATAGCAGCTGCAATTAGCATAATTAGTGGAAATATCAAACTCTGTATCATCGAATTCATCTTTGGAACGAGCCTTGATACATCCTCGCTACTATTAATATTTATACTTTCGATATACCCCCTATGCATAACGTTATCATAAGCTTTCACACTAAGCTCATTACCCAGTAAAAATGCGAAACTTGCACTTAACTTTATTGATAGTATTCTTACCATCATTGATAACAGATTAACTAAAACAAACACAATAAGTATTGGCAGAACAAGATCACTGATACTTTTTATTTCATAATAATCAACCAACTCACTGACAATAAAAATATCCATCAGTCTTTCTGGAGCTGCAATGATTGTAATAAACGGGATAATCATTCCTATCGATAGCAGCTCGGAAAGAGCACTGATAACTGTTGCCACTAAAACAACATATAATTTTCTTTTGTTATGATGAGTTAGGTTATCCCAGAGTATTTTAATCAGGTTTTTCATCAAAAGTTATTTTTACTTAACAGCTTCAACGTATAATGAAAGATATGGTAATGTTTTATCAAACAGAGGAACTTGCCGCATGACCAATTCTTTTGACTGCCCAAAGGCTGATCTATAAACGTCACTAAATCCTGCGTCTTTAAGCAGAGACATGAGCTTTTCTGAGTCAAACCAATTGAAATAATCTGTCCCATAGATATTATTTCCTTCCAACCCTTCTCTTAAATAATCCAAAAACTCTTTGTCATTAAGGCACCTCCTTTTCTGTTTGACTTCCTCACCATTCAATGAGTCCGCATGCCGTAATTCCTCGTTGTATATACGGCATTTTGGAGTTGCTAGTAATTGCAGAAGATAATCCTCAAGATATATCTTTTTAGCATTTCGTTTTCTGAACCATGATTCGTAGGGCATAAAAAATTCAAAATCTTTATTATCATAAGCATTAAGAATCAATTTCGCATCAGGCACAATTACTCTGAATACGCCACCAACCTTTAATGATCTAAAAATTCTTTTTAAGGTCTGCCTTATATTTTTCTCCGGTATATGCTCCAACGTATGTGAGCAGTATATTATCTGAACATCACTCTCTGGGAACTCAATATTATCAACACCTCTTAGGTCATAATTATTAAAATGACTAATCCCTGATTCTAAAGCTGGCTCATATAAATCATAATTCTTCCATCGTGGATGATAAAAATATTCGCCTGCACCCAGATTCACAAATATCGCATCATTGCCATACTTCTGATAACATTTTTTAATACACAAATCTCGCATAACACGGAATTTAGGATATATATAATACCCGCCCTTATTATTAACGAGTTGCTTGAGAGTGGATCTTACTAAATTGTGAATTATGCCCTTGTTATATTTCATTTGAAATCCTTGAACATATCTGAAGCGCCTTCAAATACATTGTTCATCAATCCCTCTGAGCTTTCAATATAGGCAGCCCTCAAACTGTCATTGCTTGTTATGTCTATAGCTCTCTTTAGTATTTTCTCTGTCTCGTTCCATAAGTCTGTCGGGTCCACTGGCGCAGGCATGACATTTTCATACAATGCAGATAACCCATGTATTTTGTGAGATGAACTTGCCATCGGTATGACAGGACACCCAACCTTGGCAGCAAAAATAAGATGGTGATATCTACCCGATAATAAAAATCTTGACTTCGACAAAATATACGAAATATCCTGATACGAAAACTCAGGCCCAACAAAGTAAGAATCTGTTAACTTTGCAACATCTCTCAACACTTGATCTTCAATGTCTTTTGCTAACAAAACGGCATTGGGCACAATCTTTTTTAATTCGCAGATCAGATTAACTATAGAAGACCTTTCTCTAGTTTTACGAAAGTCCATAGGTAACATACTTAGACTAAAGCAAAAAAATGATTTCTCAATAAATTCTAAATTATCTATTAACTTATTTTCCTTGGATTTACCAAGGTTTAGTGAAAGTACAGAATCTGGAATAACCCTTATACTTGACAATTCAGAATAAAAGTTCATTACACTTTTATATGAATACGGTTCTCTAACTGCAATGCCATCAATTACACTAAATACCCTTCTAACCATCGCGGGCAGTATAGAATCAACTGACGTCAGAGTAACGCTTCCATTTAGAAAATAAGTCATTTTATTCATCTTCATCTTGGCATACCAAAGCATAAATAGCCCTTTTATAGCTCCGATATTATCTCTGTATGTACTCCCTTCCCCATTAAATATAACAATATCAACATCACGAACTGCACAGATAAAATCTTCGGCACCTTTTCCACCTCTACCACTTGCCCAAAGTTCTGCCACATATTCAAACTCATCTGATATCCTCGGTAAAAAGTGGAACTCATCAAACAATTTTTTTGCGACCCTGCTATGGTCATTAAATATTTTCTTACTTAATAGACGGGGTTCACATGAATATTTCTTATGCATATAACTATGCGATCTACCAATAATTTCGAAATCTTCAAAAGTATTTTGAAATATATTATTTAGACCATCAATGCAGGCCTTGATTCCCCAATTTTCATATGAAGCACCATCATTTAATACTAATATTTTTTTCTTACCCATATCATGACCAATCATTCTTCTTTTGAATTTCTATGTAATCTTTAACACTTTTACTTGCTTTCCATCCAAGAGCCTCAGTTTTAGAAGTCACTACATCAGCAGACATTCTATTTCCTTTTCTTTCTGGTAGCATATTAATTTCGCCACCGAACATTTGCGCGATTTCTTTTATGCTAAATGCCTCATTGCATCCAATACCATATTCATCGCCATACCCATTTTCTCCGACCAAAATTAATCCATTAATTATGTCATCTATGTGGGTAAAATTTCTTTTCTGGCTACCTGGAGATACAATTGTGAGTGCTTCACCCTTTCTCATTTTCTCATTGAAGAGCGCTATTAAAGTTGCATATTTACCTGCTCTTATTTCCCTTTTTCCATACACATTATAAAAATACACAATGGCATAAGGCACATTAAACCAAGTCCCATAATTTTCTACTATCTCTGTATTTGTTGCCTTTGTCCAAGCATATGGTGACTGGCTTCTCCCCAGCCCACCATCTCCAAATTTAGTACTACTGCCAGCATATATTATTTTTGAACCAACTTTTCTCGCAAACTCCAATACTGAAAAAATACCATCTTTGTTGTATCTCCATACCAAATCCATGTCATCAAAACTTTGCTCCACTCTTGAATATTCTCCTAAGTGATATATGCTGCTAGGTTCAAAATCAATAAGTGTATCAATCTCAGAAGTATTTCCTTCAATATAGGTTACATCATTCACATGATTATCTTTAGATCCCGTGAAATAATTATCCAATGAATAGACATCATTATTTTTATCTTGAGCTAATTTTTCACACAGATTTGATCCAATGAATCCTGCACCACCTGTTACTAATATTTTTTTCACTTCCCACATCCCAGAACAATCAGTACAAATTCTCTAACTGCACCCTCTCCACCATTTTTAGAGATTATTATAATATTTTCTATTTTTTTTATTTCATCAATTGCATTATAGGGACAAGCTGCCAAACCGACACTTTCAAGCAGTTCTTTGCAATTTACATCATCCCCTATATATGCAACTTCATTTAACGTTATACCTTCTCTGTCACAAATCTCTTTTGCTATATCAAGTTTTCCCTTATGCTCAACTCCTTGATACACAAAATCTAGCTTCATTTTTTTTGCTCTCCTCTCTACTATCTTTGTATTTTCACTAGTAATTATTCCAGTTTTGATTCCTGCCTTCCTTAAGAGTTCAAAACCTTTACCATCATGAGTGTTGAACTTTTTAAGCTCTTCCCCATTCTCACCATAATACATCCCTGCATTTGTTAAGGTACCATCCACATCAGATAGGAATAACTTTATCTTGTGTTTAATTCTTTTTGGTAATACATACTTCTGCATAAGTTCTTCTTTGATTAACCAATCATCTTCCTCATCTATTTCTACTGAAGTATATTCTTCCATCTCATAAATTGAGATTTTACCACTCAATCTGTTCCTATATCTCTTTATATTCCCGATGCTATTTATATAAAATGCTCCATTTTCCATAAGAGTACCGTCAAAATCCTGCCTTCTTGGGCGTTTACTAATTTTATAATTAAGCGGAACTCCTTCACTGCTCCAAAAAAACCTTTTTGTTCTTACGCACGTAAGAACTGAATCTGCACTGTCTATTTTCAACTTTTCTAATGCTCTATCAAAATCTTTTGTTCTCGTAAGTGGAGAAGTAGCCTGCACCAAAAAAAATAAATCATCGTCTTCGAATTTATTTTTATTTATAAACTCAAGCATCACAGATTCTGTACTTGATGTATCACTTGCATTTTCTGATTCCCTATCATAAATTCTGACCTTAGCGAAGTTAAAACCATTTACTATATCTTTAATTTTATTGCAATCAGTAGCTACATATATCTCATCAATATTCTCGGAATTATTTAAAGATTCAAGGCTCCAATAAACTAATGGCTTGCCACAAAATTCTTTAATATTTTTAAATGGTATAGATTTACTACCACATCTTGCAGGTATAAATGCTATATTCATCTTATTTTCTACTCTTCAGCTTATCTCTTTGAACTTGTTCAATTGGAAGAATTTCATTAACCTTAAAATGCAATGCCGCATAACTGGCATTCAAATCCCTCACAAGTTTATGTAATCCCTGAGGTTCAAGTGAAGCGGCATGGTCTGTACCCTTCCATGTTCTGTCCTTTGTGAAATGCCTTTCTATCCATCTTGCACCAAGTGTATATGCAGAGACATCAAGAGCAACTCCTAAATGATGTCCAGAGAATCCAATTTCATAAACTCTATGCCCATATTTTTTGTAAAGCCAATTGATCTCCAAAAGTGCTACGTCTTTAGCTGGAACCGGATACCCAGATGTACATGAATAAATTACAAGTCTAGATTTTGCCTGATTTGTCTCTTCAAAAAATGAAACTATATCTTCGACTTCTTTTTTTGTAGTCATACCAATTGATAACTGAACCTGCCCTTGGAATACATCTCTCAGAACTTTCAACATCTCAAAGTTATTATTACAGGCTGAAGGTACTTTCAAAAACTCTGGCGTAAAAGTAATCATTTCTTTTGCACTGGTAACATCCCACACAGATGTACTATAAATCATTCCTATACTGTCGCAGTATTCCTTTAATTCCATATTTTGTTCTAGGTTAAACTCTAAGAATTCTCTATGATCTCCATATGTATCACCATACGAATTCTCTGGTACTGGATGCGCGCGATTATATTGTTCATCTGTCAACAATTCTCTATTTGTCCGCTTTTGAAACTTTACATATCCAGCGCCAGCTTCTTTTGCTAAATCTATTAATTCTTTCGCAATACTCATTTCACCCATATGATTGCACCCTATCTCCGCAATAACCTTTGGTACTTTATAATCAAATTCAAATGCCATAGTATTTCCCTTGTTTGCTTAGTTGTTTATTCTTTTCCCATATTCATAGAAATAACAATCGATGTTGTCTCCGCAAAAATAGACTTCTATGCAAAAATAGACTCCTATCTGTGCTTCTGAAGGCATACTACTCGACCTAGAGTCCGGTCAGAAACGAGGCATTTCATGAGCGGAGCAAATAACTCCAAATGAACAATATTCCTTAGCGCCCATCTGTCACAACCATCCTTCAACAAACGGGCAAGATTTATCTGGATGCAGCCAAAACTTCATTCTACGGCGGCCCTCACCCCTGGGAACTACTGATTCCCATCATCATGGGGCAGCATTAGTTAATCAGGCCGAAACCGTCCTGCCAAATTATGCTAGGTTGTGAGCCACCACTGACGACCAGATATCGGCCTTGAAATGTTCTAGCACTGTCCAGGTACAGCACCCCAGTCCGTACTCTCGCCACATCTCACAAGCCAGCGGTTTATAGGGCATTACAGCGAGAAGCTTTATGCCAGCCTCTTCAGCATAGCCCAGGGTTTTTCGTATCATCTCTATCAAGTCTCAATAGAGCACGGCATTCTTCTCTTTTCCCCGTGTATACCAGATTGCACCTGCACGCTTCTTGACCAACCGCTGATGATCCACATAATCAATAGAGGTAATTTAATCAGCCAACTCCTCGGTACGTTTTAGTAACCGAATCAGTGTGCGGGCACTGTCCCATAGCAGGGTATTGTCACTCGGCTCATGAATCGGTGTTTCAACCACTGTGCTGTCAATCCGTAGCATAGCGCCGCGTTCCTTCTTGGCCTTGTCCGTACTCTGTAAAAACCGCTGATTAAACTGTTCCCAGCTGACTGATGAAATGGCACTAATACAGCTCTGAAGCGTCGGATTCTTTGGTGTCCATTCCACTGGCAGACGTGCAAAGGTTCGGCAAGAAACATAGTCCATCATACAAAAAAACCAGATCATCGTAGCTCAGTTGTCGATACTGCTTCAAAATTGCACAGTGCAATACCGACTTGATCGTTAATCCTTTTCTCCCCGTTTCTTCTATGTTACGTTTTTAATATCGGCCGCGATCCAGTCGAGTAGTTCTGGATTCTCGTCCAGCCAGTCAGACATCGCTTTCAATTCCCGCCCGGCATCATGTTCTGCATAGTGTTCGAATATACTGCCTTGGACGGTGCGTTTTTCTCACATTGTTACCTCCTTGTTTTTTGTTTTTTCCTTTTGGTTCAATTGCTTGTCTAAAAATAATAACCAATTAACCGGGGGGGCATTGATCGCGTTAAATATCAATATTACAATAAGTTAGCGTTTCTGACCGGACACTATCTAGAGCTTCGTCTGCAATGCATACATCTTTTCCATAGCACCTAAATCCAGCGTTTTATCGTAAAATGGCAGCTATCAGCTGTCATAGCTTTTCGTGCCATTGTTTACTATTGAAAGAACTTACGCTAAAGCAAAAAACTGCAGCGTACCAAGTATTTACTATGCGTATTCACTAAGCCCTTATAATATAAAGCTCAGACTCCCGGTATTTTCCACGCGCATCAACGATAAGAGATGCGTTATCACGAATCATTTTATAGTCAAAAAGATCATGATCTGTTGTAAGCACAACGCAGTCATACTCCTGAAGTAATCCTGGAGTCAACGCTACACTACAGAGATCAAATGCATAATTACGCATTGCAGGAAACTTCGGCACATGGGGATCTGAATAGCTGATCTTTGCACCCTTACCTCTAAGCAACTCAAGTATAAGGGCAGCTGGAGATTCCCGCATATCATCCACGTTTTTCTTATAGGCAATACCTAGAATAAGGATTCGACTACCATTAACAGCCTTGCCATGCTGGTTCAGACCATCAGCCACCTTCGATACCACCCACTCAGGCATGCTGCTGTTCACTTCACCGGCCAACTCGATAAAACGAGTATGCACCCCATACTCACGTGCTTTCCAGGTCAGATAGAAAGGATCAATCGGTATACAGTGGCCACCCAATCCCGGTCCTGGGTAATAGGGAACAAAACCAAAGGGTTTGGTGGCGGCGGCATCGATCACCTCATAGATATCAATGCCCATCTTATCTGCCACTATCTTCATCTCATTAACCAGGCCGATATTGACTGCCCGGTGGATATTCTCCAATAGCTTGGTCATTTCAGCAGCCTTGGTAGAGCTAACCATTACAACATTGTCTATTACCTGCCTGTACAGTTCATTTCCTATTTCACGACACGGCCCGGTTACTCCCCCACACACTTTGGGAATGGTTCGTGTGACAAAGTCGGGATTTCCCGGATCCTCTCTCTCCGGTGAATAGACCAGATAGACATTCTCACCAACCTTGAGTCCTGTTGACTCAACACGCGGCATCAACTCCTCTTCGGTAGTACCGGGGTAGGTTGTGCTCTCCAGAGAGATCACTTGTTCTTCACGAAGATAAGGGAGTAGGGAATCCATCGTACCAGTGACATAACTGAGATCCGGTTCTCTGTGACGATCCAGTGGGGTTGGAACACAAAGAATAAGTGCATCTGCTTCAGTTGCACGAGAAAAATCACAGGTAGCTTCAAAACCCTTCCTCACAGCCACCGAAACTGACTCATGAGAGATGTGCTCAATATAGCTCTCACCAGAGCTCAGTGTTTCAATCTTGGCTGGATCTATATCAAAACCGATAACCTTGTATCCCACCTCGCAATAGCGCAGTACAAGTGGCAGGCCCACATAGCCAAGGCCGACGATACCGATTACGGCAGCTTTAGATTCTAGTTTCTCTTTCAGCTGCATCTACTCTGCCCCTCCTCTATTGACCTGGTAATAGTCGACATACCATTTAACAAACTGCTCTACTCCATCAGCCACAGTCGCTTTAGGCTTGTAATCAAAATCTCTCACCAGATCTTCCACATCAGCATAGGTGTCCGGCACATCGCCGGGTTGGAGGGGAAGCATCTCTTTCACCGCCTCAATACCCAAGTTTTCTTCGATGGCCTTGATATAGTCCATCAGTTCTACCGGATGATTGTTGCCAATATTATAGACACGCCACGGCGCTTTGCTTGTAGCGGGATCCGGATTCATCGAATCCCAGTCTGGATTTCCCTGCGCCGGTCTATCAAGGACCTTTATCACACCTTCGACAATATCATCGATATAAGTGAAGTCTCTTCGGTGTTTTCCGTAGTTGAACACCTTGATCGCCTCGCCGGCCAACATGGCCCTGGTGAATTTTTGCAGAGCCATATCAGGTCGATCCCAAGGGCCATAGACGGTAAAAAACCTCAGTCCTGTGGTGGGTAGGTCATATAGATGACTGTAGGTATGGGCCATCAACTCATTTGCCTTCTTGGTGGCCGCATACAGACTCAGAGGATGGTCAACATTGTGATGGACAGAAAACGGCATATGGGTATTAGCACCGTATACCGAGCTGGAGGATGCGTAGACAAGATGCTCGACATCATTATATCGACACCCTTCCAAAATGTGGCCAAAGCCAACCAGATTGCTATCAATATAGGAGAGCGGATTTTCCAGTGAGTAGCGCACACCGGCCTGAGCGGCAAGATTGACTACCCGCTGAGGTTTGCATTCAGCAAAGAGTGCCTGAACCCCATCACGGTCAGCCAAGTCCATGCGGTGATGAGTATAGTTTGGGTGGTCTATATGACGAGCAAGTCGCGCCTCTTTCAGTGCCGGAGGGTAATAATCATTATGGTTATCGATACCGATCACCTCATCCCCTCTGGCCAAAAGACGAAGTGAAAGCGCCGAGCCGATAAATCCGGCTGAACCTGTGATAAGAACGCGCATCAGAGACGCTCTCCTCGGCCGATACCATAGTAGGTAAATCCAAGCTCTTTCATGTGCCCTGGCTCATAGAGATTACGCCCATCAAAAATAACTGCTCTATTTATATTCCGTTTAATTCTTTCAAAATCGGGACTACGGAAAAGCTTCCACTCCGTAACTACCACCAGCGCATCAGCACCGGCAACCGCCTCTTCCGGGCTAGTAACATAGACAAGATCAGAGCGTTCTCCATAGATACGACGACATTCGTCCATCGCCTCTGGATCAAACACCTGAACCTTTGCCCCTCGCGCCCACAGAGACTCCATGACCACCCTGCTCGGGGCCTCTCGCATATCATCGGTATTTGGCTTGAAAGCCAAACCCCAGAGGGCGAAAATCTTCCCTTTCAACTCACCACCATAGTGGTGATCAATTTTGCCCACCAAGATATGTTTCTGATTATCATTCACCTCAGCCACTGCCTGGAGGAGTTTTGCATCAAATCCCACCTGCCCTGCAGTGCGTTCCAGTGCGTTGACATCTTTTGGAAAGCAGGAGCCACCATAGCCACAGCCAGGATAGATAAATGAATATCCGATACGCGTATCAGAGCCGATTCCGTTTCTTACCTGCTCGATGTCCGCACCCAGCAACTCAGCCAGATTGGCCAGCTCATTCATAAAACTTATCTTGGTTGCCAGCATGGCATTGGCTGCGTATTTAGTCAGCTCTGCGGAACGAATATCCATCGAGACAAAGCGTTCATGATTTCGATTGAACGGCGCATACAGCTCCTTCAGCAGATTTTCGGCCATGTCGCTGTCCGTACCGACCACCACTCTGTCCGGCTTCATAAAGTCATCCAGCGCTGCCCCCTCCTTGAGAAACTCCGGATTTGATGCAACATCAAAATCCACTTCAACACCCCGGTCCCTGAGTGTTGAGTCAATTCGCTCTCTGACTCTATCCGCCGTACCCACCGGCACAGTAGACTTGTCCACTACCACCTTGTAGTCATCCATGTGCTTGGCAATAGTTTCTGCCACGGCAAGTACATGCCGCAGGTCTGCGGAGCCATCTTCATCTGGCGGAGTACCTACTGCGATAACCTGAAACAGACCATGCGCTACAGCAATGCCGGGGTCAGCGGTGAAGGAGAGGCGGCCAGCAGAAGCATTACGTGCGATCATCGCCTCCAGACCCGGCTCGTAGATGGGCACTCCGCCTCCGTTGAGCATCTCTATTTTAGCCACATCGACATCCATGCAGACGACATCGTTACCCACCTCTGCCAGACAGGCTCCCGTGACAAGCCCAACATAACCGGAGCCAAAAATCGTTACTTTCATTGGTACTCTGTGCTCTCTAAAAATATCTAAATAAACCAAACCGTCTCAAAATTACAGTTTGGCTACAGTCCTGGTAATCCCATCCATGGCTCAGCTTGTCACTCGACCGTTCATGCGCTTCACAGCACCATGACCTGCATTGACAATAACTGCCATGATGGTAAACAGGACTGTATTGGTTATTTTGCTGTCTGTAATTGAATGATCAAACAGGTACCCAACCAGAACAGCCGCAAATATCGCCATCAAAAAAGATCCTAGCAACCTGTATTGCTTAAATACACTGATACTTGACATAAAGACCGAAATAAAAAATGCAGAAAATAGCACCAAGCCAGTTAGACCCAGAAATATCAGTATTTCAAAGACGATATTATGCGGCATGTGTATATTTGGGTGCGGCCCACCTAAAACTGCGTAGCTATTGAGCCCATACCCGAAGACTGGTGCTAATAAAAACTGCTCTATGGAGAATAGCCATATATCAATTCTTATAGGAGACTGCCCTGCCACCAGCGTAGAAAACCGGGAAAAAACTGAGTCATCGCTGATTATGTACAATGCAACTGCCAGCACAAAAACAGCAATAGCGGTATAACTTTTTATATTGAGCCGCCGAAAATTTAGCGCAACAAAAATTACCAGAAAAACGGTAGCTGCCACCCAGGATGCACGAGAGCTTGTGTGAAGTAGGACGTAAGCACTAACACAGATGAGCGGGCTATATGCAGCAATAACCAGTGGCCCACGCCCCTTCTGCACGGCAGCAATAAAGCAATAGAGTAATATACTAACATTGACAAAAAGAAGGAAACCAAGAGCATTGCTCGAAAATGTAGCTGCCAGCAGCCTATTGCCGACAATTTTTCTATTCACAAAAAAGTCATAGCCGGTATATTGCTGATAAATCCCATCAAAAGCCTGAATACTAAATGAGGCAACTATCAGTAACAGGACAAAATTCATGCTCACCACTCTCTCTTTGAGAAGATAAAGCACAGCAAAGAAAAGTAACACATACCTAAATAAAAACTTTAGCAGTAGCTCCCATCGCTCATCCCCCTCCACACCAAAGTAATTGGAAATGGTCATTGACAGGAGGATCAGGGCGAACAAAACAGTGAACCTAATGTTTTCCTGAAACAGCCTATAATTTGCTAACCTAATGATCGTAAAAAGAAAAAGAAGAGCAAAAAGCCCATAACTGATCTGATAGATCGCGTTCTTTAATGGGAGGGATAGGATTACCAGGGAAAAAAGAACTAGCAATCCCTTATTCTCTACCGAGAGGTCATTCATCAATCGCATAATACAAATCTACTAACTCTTCCGTATATCACCGTCGAGGTATCACTTGCCGCCCACCCCAACTCCATAATATTGACGCTGCCAGTATGCCTCCCCACTTCTTCCTACGGTAAAGACCGCTAACACCGAATAGTATCAGGTCGCACACCTAGTTACCTCCCTAACAGTCTCGATATAGAGATCACTATTTTCCTCAAACTGAACAATCAAGACTTGGCATCCCCATCACAGATGGGTAGGATAGCCGCTCAAAGCTATTTTCTCTTTTTCATCAACTGGTTATTGCTGAATTTCACGCCATACTCGATGTCGACCTACAGACAGTACATCCGCCTCCTACAGCACGTCCGGCCGCACTGGAAGACCTTTTTAGTCTCTATCCTCGGCACTGTGGTGCTGGCCGCTACCCAGCCGGCCATGCCCTACCTGATGAAGCCGCTGTTGGACGGAAGCTTCGTCGACAAAGACCCTACCATGATAGCGCTTGTCCCACTCCTGCTGCTGGCCCTGGCTGCAGTCCAGGGAGTTGCCACCTTGGTTAGTAGTGTCGCCATGGAGTCTGTGTCTACCAAGGTGGTATTCAACCTTCGGGAGCTGATGTTCCAGCAGTTGCTGGTGCTGCCTGCGCGCTTCTATGATAACAGCACTACCGGCGTCATCCTCTCCAAGGTCACCTATGATGTCGAGCAGTTGACCACTTCCGCCTCCTATGTTCTGGTGACCCTGGTACGTGACTCCCTTTCTATACTCGGCCTGTTGGGTCTGATGCTCTACCTCAACTGGCAGCTCACACTCATCGCCTTCGTGCTGATACCTGCCGTTACTTTTTTTGTCCGTATCGTCAGCCGGCGTCTGCGACTGATCAGCAAAACACTGCAGCAG
This sequence comes from Candidatus Sedimenticola sp. (ex Thyasira tokunagai), assembly GCA_037318855.1. Classification (GTDB taxonomy): domain Bacteria; phylum Pseudomonadota; class Gammaproteobacteria; order Chromatiales; family Chromatiaceae; genus Vondammii. The sequence goes on from CP134874.1 coordinate 4,210,912, forward strand.
AAAATGGGGGAGATGACCCACGTTCTTGAGGAGGTAATCACCGGCAGCCGGGTGATCAAACTGTTTGGCGGTCAGCGTCACGAGCAGCAGCGCTTCTTTAGCGCTGCCAATCGGGTACGCCAATTCAAGATGAAGAGCATTATCGCTCACACCAGCAGTGTCCAGGCCAACCATCTGATAGCCGTATCCGCTCTCGCCCTGATGGCCTATCTGGCCGCCCAGCAGTCTGCAACGGGGGGATTCACCGTTGGTGAGTTTGTCGCCTTCTTTAGCGCCATGGCGATGATCCTATCCCCACTGAAAAAACTGACCAGTATCAATAATGAACTACAAAAGGGGTTAGCCGCTGCGGAGAGCGTTTTCGAGCTCCTTGACCAGACTCCGGAAACCGACAGGGGCACAGAACAGCTGGATACAGCGAACGGAAAAATTGAGTGGAGAGCACTCTCCTTCCACTATACCAACGGCACTGATGCGGCACTGAAGGAGATACAGCTTACCGTTAACCCCGGCGAAAACATCGCATTGGTTGGTCCCTCCGGAAGCGGAAAGACCACCCTCGCCGCCCTGATACCGGCCTTCTACCGCCCCACCAGCGGCATTCTAATTGATGGCACCGACATCAGTGACCTGCCCCTCAACACTCTGCGCAGTCATATCTCGCTGGTCTCCCAGGACGTCTTTCTCTTCAACGACAGCGTCCGCGCCAACATCGCCTACGGCTGCTGCAGCTCCGCCAGTGATGAGGAGGTCATTGCCGCCGCCAGGGCCGCCAACGCCTATGAGTTCATCCAGCAGATGTCGGAAGGTATGGATACACCTATAGGCGACAACGGTGTTCGCCTCTCTGGCGGTCAGCGCCAACGACTCGCCATTGCCCGGGCTCTGCTCAAAGATGCCCCGATCCTGATCCTCGACGAGGCCACCTCCGCCCTTGATACTGAATCCGAGCAACTGATTCAGGAGGCGATGGAAAGAGTGAGCCGGGGGAGGACAACCATCACCATAGCCCACCGCCTCTCCACTATTGAGAATGCAGATCGCATCGTCGTACTCGATCAGGGTGCAATTGTCGAATCCGGCAGCCACCAGCAACTGCTCGCTCAGGACGGCCTCTACAGCAAGCTTTACCAAATACAGTACGCGCTGGATAAGTAAGCATGGCACCTCCGGCAACCAAAAGTGAGAGCTGCCGCCCTGACCCAAAACTCTTTCGCCCCCGCTTCTGGCCGGGCTGGCTCGGTCTCGGCCTGCTGTGGCTGATCCACCAACTACCCTATGACATCCAGCTTGCGGTGGGGCGACTGCTGGGCCGTTTTTTCGGTAAAACCATCCGTAGCCGCGCATGGATAGCCCGCCGTAATATTGCCCTTTGCTTCGATGAACTGAGAAAAGAGGAGCAGGAATCCCTGCTCAAAGAACACTTCGAAGCGATAGGGATGTCGATGGTTGAAACCGCCATGACCTGGTGGGGAAGCGATAAGCGTATACTCTCCCTTGCCGAGATTCATGGCATTGAACACCTTCACAAAGCCCTTGATGACGGCAGAGGTGTCATACTCCTTACCGGCCACCTCACCTCAATGGAATTGGCCGCGCATATCATGGGGCTACAGGGACGCACCGGCGCCATGTACCGGCCAATGAAAAACGCCCTGATGGAATACACCATCAAAAAGGCCAGGAGCCGGCATCTCACTCCGTTGTTCCCCCGCAATGAGATACGCACCATGACCAGCGCCCTGCGTGAAGGACGCGCCATCTGGTATGGCTTCGATCAGAATTATGGCGGCAACCACAGCCTCTTTGTACCCTTTTTTGGGGTGCCTGCCTCCACAATTACCACAACTTCACGCTTCGCAAAAATGGGGAAAGCGGTGGTTATCCCCTTCTTTCCCTACCGCACCGACAAGGGACGCTACCGGATTGAGGTCCACCCTCCACTGGACAACTTCCCCTCCGGCGATATGGAAGCAGACACCAGGCGACTCAATGAGCTACTGGAAGAGGCGATCCGCAAAGCCCCCGAACAATATCTATGGATCCATCGGCGTTTCAAGACACGCCCGCCAGGCGCTGATCCGGTATACTGATCAGTCAATATCACACTAAATTTAAAAACCTGTAACAAGAACTCTATGCGCATCGCCCAGATCTCCGCCGACTTTGCCCCCAACATCGGAGGCGTCGCCTCCCACGTCATCGAGCTGGGTCAGGCCCAGGCACAACTGGGAGAGGAGGTACATGTCGTCACCCGTCCCCTCGGTGAGATGCGCTCAAAAAAGGAGCTCTGGCAAGGGATGACGGTCTACCGCCCCAACCTGCCCCGACCCAAACCGTTCTATGACTGGATGCTGGCACGCTGGCTGCGCGGTTTTTACGCCACAGTTAAACCGGACATCATCCATGTCCACGGCCTGCGTCCCCTGAAGGCAACACGCAACCTACCCTGCCCGGTACTCTTCACCAACCACACCTCCGGCTACCTGATGAAGATCGAAAAGGGCCAGAAAGAGCGAGACCGTCTGGCCCGGCAACTCGCCCACATCAGCCACGTGCTCGCCCCCAGCCAGGAGCTTTGCGATGCCACCGCACTGGTGGGCTACCAGGGCCCCATCGACTTCATCCCCAACGGTGTCGATACCGACCGCTTTGCTCCTGGAGAGAGTCCTATACGGGAGGAGCTGGGGATCAGCGAAGAGGAGGTGGTCGTGCTACTGGCGCGACGTCTGGTAGAGAAGAACGGCGTCACGGTATTTGCCGAGGCGGTGGCAGCATTAAAAGAGTTGCCGGTGCGTCTGCTCTTTGCCGGAGATGGGGAGGAGCGCAGCAAGGTCGAGCAGATCCTCCGTGACAACGGCATGTTCGATCAGAGCATCTTCCTCGGCGGCGTTCCCAATCCGCAGATGCCCGACGTCTACCGTGCCGCCGATATCTCAGTACTCCCCTCCTTTATGGAGGCGACCAGCATAACCGGCCTGGAGTCGATGGCCTGCGGCATTCCGCTGGTTGGCACTACGGTCGGCGGCATCCCCACCCTGATTAACGATAGAGAGACCGGCCTGCTGGTACCGCCTGGAGATCCGGCAACACTGGGTGAGGCGCTTGCACAGCTGGCAAGAGATCCTGAGCAGCGTCAGCAGATGGGTACGGCAGCACGTAGCCGTGCGGAGGAAAAGTTCTCCTGGCGTGGTATCGCCTCCCGCACCCTGGATATCTATCAGCAACATCTGGACAGTCACTCATGAAACAGATCCTAGTAGCATTCGGCACCCGCCCTGAAGCGATCAAGATGGCGCCGGTAATCCATGCACTAAAGGCCCACCCCCGATTACACCCAGTCGTCTGCGTTACCGCTCAACACCGCCAAATGCTCGATCAGGTACTGGAGCTGTTCGACATCGTACCCGACTACGACCTCGACCTGATGCGCCCGGGACAGGATCTGGCCAGCCTCAGCGCACGTATTCTCGAACAGATGTCGCCCATCCTGAAGGAGTGCCGACCCGATGCTGTACTGGTACAAGGTGACACCACAACCGTGCTTTGCGCCGCCCTCTCTGCCTTCTACCAGCAGATCCCGGTAGGACACGTCGAAGCGGGTTTGCGCACAGGCGATCTCAGCTCCCCCTTCCCAGAGGAGGCCAACCGGGTACTGGCCACCCGCCTCTCCCGTTGGCACTTTGCCCCCACCCGTCTTAACCGTGACAACCTGATCAGGGATAACGTAGCTAAAGAGGTGATCTATGAGACCGGCAACACCGTCATCGATGCCCTGCTGTGGGTACGCGAGCGGATCAACAATAATCTCCCAATCGAGGCAAAAGATATCCTCAGAAATCTCAGAAATCGTTTCATACTCGTCACCGGCCACCGCCGGGAGAGCTTTGGCAGCGGCTTCGAGAATATCTGCAATGCCCTGGTAACATTGGCTACACGCCACCCGGAGGTGGATATCGTCTACCCTGTCCACCTTAATCCCAATGTTCAGGAGCCGGTACAGCGGCTGCTTGGCGAGTACGACAACATCCATCTTATCGAACCTCAAGGCTATGCGGCATTCGTCGCCTTGATGAACCAATCCTACCTGATACTCACTGACTCCGGTGGCGTCCAGGAGGAGGCACCCTCCCTGGGTAAACCTGTACTGGTGATGCGTGACAAGACCGAGCGCACCGAGGGGCTGACGGGGGGAGTCCGGTTGGTCGGCACCTACAGTGAAACGATCATTGCCGAGACAGAGCATCTGCTCAGAGACGACGACCATTACCAAGCCATGGCCACGGCAAAGAACCCCTACGGTGACGGCAACGCCGCCCACCGTATTGTCGATATCCTTGCCGATGACCTAGTGTAGTGTTCTATACTAAGCGGCAATTAAGCGAGGCGAGAAGGTATTAGCTGCAAGGCGCGTCACGCAGGGAATGGTTGCCCCCTTTACAAGTGACGCAACGCAGCAGATGATGCCTTCTCGTCTCGCCCGGAGGGAGACCCACAAAAGATCCAATCCTGCGTTACAGCCTTTGTTAAGGGAGCAACCATTAACTGTAGGCTGCGCCTTGACTTGAATCTTTTGTGGGTCTCTTAATATCCGGAGTTATAACTGAATCTGGTGTTTGAGTAGTTGAAAAAGGGCGGCGTATCTGGTTGATTTGTTGTTGCGAGACATCAAAACAACCATTGGAGATACGCCACCATGAGTAAGAATAACGTTGTTAAGCTGGCAGGTCGAGATACGATTATCGATCCGCTGACAGAGTTGCTGAGAAGCGGTGCAGAGCAGTTGATCTACCAGGCGGTAGAGGCAGAGCTGCTGGAGCTGTTGGCGGAGCACACCGAGCGACGGACAGAGGATGGCAAGGCGGGTGTGGTGCGTAATGGTCATCTGCCAGCTCGTAAACTGCAGACAGGATTGGGGCCGGTCACGGTCGAGATCCCCAAAGTTCGAGCGAAGACCGGCGAGCCGGTGACGTTCCGATCAGCTCTGGTACCGCCGTATGTACGCAAGACGAAGTCACTGGAAGCGGCGCTGCCGTGGCTCTACCTGAAGGGGATTTCCAGTGGTGAGATGGGTGAGGCCCTGAAAGTGCTGGTGGGTCCGGATGCAACAGGCTTGTCGGCCAGCACGGTATCGCGTCTGAAGCAGGTCTGGGCAGAAGAATATCGGAGCTGGTGTGAGGAGCGCCTGGATAAGGAGCATTGGGTGTATGTGTGGACAGACGGTGTCTACAGCGGACTGAGAGCAGAGCAGACGAAGCTGTGTGCCCTGGTGGTGATCGGTGTGAATGAGCGTGGTGAGAAGCATTTTCTGGCAATTGAGGATGGTGTGCGGGAGTCCACGCAGAGCTGGCGGGAGGTACTGTTGAAGCTGAAGTCACGCGGACTGAACCCGCCCAAATTGGCGATCGGTGACGGTGCCATGGGCTTCTGGGCTGCGCTGGAGGAAGTATATCCTGAGACGCGCCAGCAGCGCTGCTGGATGCACAAGACCATGAACGTGCTGAACTGCCTGCCAAAGACAGCTCAGCCGAAAGCGAAGCAGGCACTGCATAACATCTGGCAGGCGGAGACTCAGGCCGATGCGGAAAAGGCCTTTGATCTGTTTATCAAAACGTATGAGCCGAAGTATCCGAAGGCTGCCATCTGTCTGCACAAAGACCGAGAGGAACTGATGGCTTTCTATCACTTTCCGGCACAGCACTGGCAGAGCATTCGGACCAGCAATCCGATTGAATCAACCTTCGGGACAATCCGCCATCGAACCAAGCGTTCCAAGGGCTGCCTATCGCGTGACGGCATGCTACACATGATGTTCAAACTCGGCCTGTGTGCCGAGAAGAAGTGGAGACGATTACGGGGTTTCGGTTACCTGGCGAAGGTGATAACCGGAATCAAATTTAAAGATGGTGTTGAGGTAACAGGAGTCGATCAGGTCGCCGCTTGATTCAACTGGTTAAACACCAGATTTGACTATAACTCTAATATCCGTTTAGTATGGAACACTACACTAGCACCAGCCAATCAATCCTAAAGAGCGAATCTCTCATGCGTGTACTCCATGCAGCTAACTTCAGCACAAAGAAATACGGCTCTGTCTTCTACGCCACTGATCGCAAACTCTCCAACGGCTTTATCCGCAACGGCCACTTTGTCTATGAGTTCAGTGACCGTGATATTGCACGCCAGGAGAATATATTCGGCTCAAAAAAGCTCGGGCAGAAAAAGCTCAACCAGTGCCTGCTCAAGACACTGAAAAACCTCCACCCGGAACTGCTGCTGCTCGGCCACACTGACCTTATTTTTGAGGAGACCCTGGATGAGGCGCGTCGCCTTCTTCCCGACCTGCGTATCGCCCAGTGGTTTGTCGATCCACTATTCGAGCCCTGGACTCAGGCACACCTCAAACAGCGTATACCCCACCTCGATGGCTTTTTCTGCACCAGTGCCGGTGATGCCCTCACACCCTACCGCGCTATCAACAAGAACTGCTTCTACCTACCCAATCCGGTGGACCCCTCTATCGAATCTCTGCGCAACGACGAAAAGGATCAGTTCGACATAGACCTTCTCTACTGCGGCATCGACTACAAAGACCCCCTGCGCAGCCAACTCCTCAACGGCCTCAATGACAACCTGCAGGAGGTGCGTTTCAGCCTCTACGGCTCACTGGGTAATCCACCGGTCTTCGGTGCCGACTATCTCGATGTGCTGGCCAAATCGAAAATGGGGCTCAACCTCAGCCGTCGCGACAATATCCCCTACTACTCCTCCGACCGCATCGCCCAACTCAGCGGCAACGGCCTGCTGGTCTTTATCCCGGAAACACCAGGGTTCCGTGACCTATATACAGATGAAGAGGTGGTCTACTTCCAAGGTGGAGACGACCTGGAGGCGAAGATGCGTCACTACCAACGCAACGACAGTGAGCGCCAACAAATCGCCCGCCGTGGCCGCGAGAAGGCCCACAGCAGCTTCAACACCACCCGGGTCACCCAGTTCATCACCGAGGCAACCTTTAGCCTGGAGCCAAGTGAAGATTACGAGTGGGCTGACGTCTGATTCTTGCTGAGCCTGATCAGTGATAAGCGAATCATCTTACACAGTTTCCGGCCGTTATGATGTTAATTTACATCAATCTCTAACCCATGCATCTAGATCATCTTGAATCGCTGAGAGAACACGGTATTATTATGAGAAAAGACCTGTACTCCTTTCTGCTTATCAATGACTTTTTGCGATTTCATTGTATCAAGACATATGGAATCTCAGACATTAATCATTAGCGGGTAAGCGAGTCTTCGATTTCGTGATGCAAAACGGGACATCCAAGTCCCCCTTTTGAACTCAATCTTCGACAGCCTATTATTGCCCCGGCCGTCCCGGTCTCCAGCACTACGCAATAACATCGCAAGCTCGTTACTGCTTCGTCGCTGGCTCCCGAGATGACTTGACGTCGCGTTCGTATGCGATCTTTGATTCCCTCTGGCGCTATGCGCACGCCGGGCATCCAGTATCGCCTCGCGACTACCGGGGACTAACCGCCTCGGCTTTCAGCCTTCCTTGGCGGTCAGCGATTGCAGTGACATGTTTATTAATAAATACAGACGAAAACTAAATAAGATTTTTGGGGGAACAATAATCCAGTATAGTCCACCAAGAAGTGGCAGTACGCTGGTTTATAATATTTTGAGGGATCTTTTTCCTGGAAAATATATAAAAAAGCGGCACAGTTATGAGTCCAATGACTCAAAGTTTCCGATGGTTGTCACTTATCGGCACCCACTGGACTGCATTGCCTCCTCTATTCAGCGTTATGAATTAATCCCTACCGATGAAGTAATAAATCAGCAAATATCTGAATTTGAAGAAAATGGAATTTGGGATATTCTTGAGATTAAAGATAACCCAAGTGTATTGATGCTACGATATGAAGAGTTTGCAAGGGATTTCAATGTTATTTTTAATGAACTTGAGATCTTTTTTGGTATCAAAATATCTCATCAAAAAAGAAGAAGTCTTTCAGGCCGCTACAATATAAATAATGTAGAGAAAATAATTGCCAGTATGGATTCATTTTCTGAATACGACAAAATCACGCACTGGCATGGGAAGCATATTTCCGCTTACAAAGGAAGCTCCTACTATTATAAAGAGTTTTTTACTGACTCTCAGATCAGATATTTAGAATATGTATACAATAAATTCCTCCAAGAGTTTAACTATATATGAATTCGAGCGATAGTTGATTTTATTGGTTGAAATTCTTATCCGTGATGATATTAGTTATTTTACTGATTTCAAGAATAGTTAATCGGGGGTTATATGTTCAAAAAACTTGCAGACATGCTTACCAGAAGAACAAACAGTCATTTAATAAATTCTGAAAAGGAAATAATTAAAAAATACCCTAATATTAAATCAGTCATCCATGTTGGAGGATGTCACTGCCAGGAGTTTGTCGTATATGACGCTAAAGGACTGAGGTCATTGTTTGTCGAACCGATACCAGAAATGGTTACATTGGCGAAGCAGAAATATCCGTCTATTAATATTTTTGAATATGCATTGTGTGATGTTGATGATGATGAAGTGGTTTTTAATGTGACTTCTGATAATAATATTGGATCATCTTCATTGCTTGAGTTAGACGAGCATTCCAGGCATCACCCAGATGTTCTTCATGAAAAAAATATTACTGTCAGAACAATGACTCTTGATAGTTTGGTTAAGAAGATAGGTTGGGTTCCTGAGCTTCTCGTTTTAGATACCCAGGGCTCTGAGGGGGCTATTATTGATGGAGGTTGTGAGACGTTATCTAATAGTGATTTACAATACATTTTCACGGAAGTTAATTTTAGCAGCATGTATAAAGGGTGCATATTATGGCCTGATTTGAAGACAAAGATTGAATCCTTTGGATTTGAAAAAGTAGCCCACGACCGGTGGTTTGAAAAGTATGAAGCACTTGCTCAACAGCAAGGAAATGCATTATTTAAAAGGATATAGATGAGTACAGGTATGCACTTCCCACCAATTTACCATAATTTGTTCGTTGTAAGCGAAAGCCGTTCACCTAGGATAAGCTACCTAGCATATTATGACTGAAGTTATACCACAATCTGTTGGTTGGAGAGATCTATTATCGATTATGCATATGATGATTATTTTAAATTATGGGGTTGGGTTATTGGATCACTCATTGCGGGGAGTTGGCTAGATGATTGCATTAAAAAATGCAATTAAACGACTCAAGTTTTTTGTTGCAAAGTTAACGTCATCAAAACGATGCTATGTTACCTGCACAGGAATGACCGATGGTGCAGGTGCCCAGGTTCAAGCTGTAATGTCAACGCAACTGTTTGCACATGATATGGGAATGACATATGTACATACTCCATTCAATAATATTTATTATAGTCATGGGCGTGAGGATGAGCTTGAAGATTATTTTGGTTTAGGGAGCGGAGAATTGCAGGCCCGTACTCTCCCATTGGAGACAAAAAAGATCAAAAGGCTGAAGTGGCTTTTTAAATCTAATGTTGTTTACTCTATACCTCATTGCCATGAGTATGCAGACTTGTATCCTCATAAGTATACTTTACTGAAAGATGGCTTTAGATCTAAGTTCCTCAAAAATAAACAGATCAATGATGGTAGGTGTGATTGTCTTTCGATTGTAACCCATATCAGAAGAGGGGATGTTTCGACATCGAAACATTCTGAAAGATATACAGATATAGATAAAGTAAACTTAATTCTAAGTAAAGTGAAAAAGATAGCAGCCTCCAAGGGCTTAGTGTGCAAGCTTACGGTGGTTTCACAGGGAAGAGTTGAGGACTTTTGTGATATAGACTTTGATGAAGTTGAGTTCCATTTAGATACTGACCTAAAAGATGCATTTCTTGATTTAACGTCTGCTGATGTACTTGTTATGGCGAAAAGCTCGATGAGTTATTGTACTGCCGTCTATTCAAATGCAGTAGTGATGTATGAGCGATTTTGGCATACGCCGCTACCTGATTGGATCGATATTGACCAGGATGATAGACTTATTGAAGAAATAATTTCAAAAAAATATGAGTGTGGCCAAAAAAAGGTAACACAGAATGAAAATTTATGATTGTTTTACATTTTATAATGAATTTGATTTATTGCGCCTGAGGCTAATGGAGTTATGGGAACATGTCGACCATTTTGTCATTGCCGAAGGGGATAGAACATTCACTAATCAAGAAAAACCTTATAATTTTGAAAAAACAAAACATCAATTTTCAGAGTTTCTAAGTAAGATCATTTATATAAAAGTCAATGACTATCCAGCTTATACTGGTGACCCATGGCTGTATGAATATCATCAGAGGAACGCTTTATCCCGAGGCTTAAAGCAATGCCATGATGACGACTTAATTATGATATCGGATGTTGATGAAATCCCCAATCACGAGGCCATAACTGAGTTCAACGATCCGATTTCGATATTTGGAATGCGGGTATTCTATTATAAGTTAAATATTGAATGCGCTCCGGATGAGTCAGAAACTAAAAAGATTGTAAAACGTTCAGGTGTTTCTTCTCCCTGGTTTGGAACTCGCGCTGTTCGTTACAATGACCTTAAAACGCCACAAAATGTTCGCAATGTAAAAGCAAAAATCTATCCATGGTGGAGGATAACCAAGGGCAAGAATCCTCACATCATCGAAAATGGTGGTTGGCATTTTTCATTCCTTATGACTGAGGAGGAGATAGAGGAGAAGTTGGGGGCATTTTCGCACCAGGAATACAATACTAGGGAGTATAATAATCCGGCGTATATCGGTGGCTGCATTAAAGCCATGAAAGCATTCGACCCAGGAAGAGAGTCTTGGAAATGTAGGACAATAAGCCTGGAAGAAGGCATGCCAGATACGCTAGTAAATAACGTTGAACTATTTCGGAAGTGGCTGAAGTAGAATTATTGTTAGAGACTATTAACACTAATCAGTGCATCAGTTTATGAATGCGCACTAACTACGCAAGGATCTTTTGATGCCTAGTAGCAGAGAGAAAAAGATTGCATTAATCACCGGCATTACAGGCCAGGATGGTGCTTATTTGGCCGAGTTCCTGTTGGATAAAGGCTATGAAGTTCACGGCATCAAACGGCGTGCCTCATCATTCAATACCGATCGTATTGACCACCTCTACCAAGATCCCCATGAAACCGGGCGAAAGTTCATTCTACATTATGGCGATCTTTCTGATTCAATGAACCTGGTACACATCATCCAGCAGATTGAGCCGGATGAGATCTACAATTTGGGTGCACAAAGCCATGTGGCCGTCTCATTTGAAAGTCCTGAGTACACCGCCGATACGGTCGGCCTCGGTGCTCTAAGAATTCTGGATGCTATACGTATCTCAGGCCTTGAGAAGAAAACACGCTACTACCAAGCCTCTACATCAGAGCTATATGGTGAGGTGCAAGAAACCCCCCAGCGTGAGACCACACCTTTTTACCCCCGCTCCCCGTACGCAGCAGCAAAACTTTATGCCTACTGGATAACCGTCAACTATCGTGAAGCCTATGGCATGTATGCCTGTAACGGCATTTTGTTCAACCATGAATCGCCTGTGCGTGGTGAGACATTTGTAACCCGCAAGATTACACGTGCGCTGGCACGAATCAGCCTAGGACTTCAGGACACGCTCTATCTCGGAAATATAGATGCCAAGCGAGATTGGGGCCACGCCAAAGACTATGTCGAGATGCAGTGGTTGATGCTGCAACAAGACGAGCCGGATGATTTCTGTATTGCTACAGGCGTTCAGTATTCCGTTCGGGATTTTGTCAATTTCGCCTGGGGCCACCTGGGTAAGAAGATTCGCTGGGAAGGTGAGGGTGTTGACGAAAAGGGTTACGATAATGAGTCTGGCAAGCTGATTGTGGAGGTTGATCCTCGCTATTTCCGCCCCACCGAAGTAGAAACACTGCTGGGTGATCCATCTAAGGCAAAAGAAAAACTGGGCTGGGAGCCAAAAATTACTCTGGAAGAGATGGTACACGAGATGATGGAGAACGACCTGAACCTGGCCAAACGGGATGCTTTGGTTAAGGAGCATGGATATCAGGCTTATGACTACAATGAATAGTTTTGAATCGGGAATCGATAGTCATCAGGTATCCGCTTACGATGCGTAACCAACGATCACTATGAATAAAAATGACAAGATATATGTAGCTGGTCATCGTGGATTGGTGGGGTCGGCCATTGTTCGCCAGTTAAAGGCGGCAGGATTTTCAAACCTGTTGACACGTACCCATAGTGAACTGGACCTAGTGGACCAATCTCAGGTTAAGCACTTTTTTGAGACAGAAGAGCCCGAGTATGTCTTTCTTGCCGCCGCCAAAGTGGGGGGGATTCATGCCAACAATACCTATCCGGCAGAGTTTATCTATCAAAACCTGATGATCGAAGCCAATATTATTGATGCTGCTTACCACAACAAGGCGAAGCGTCTATTATTTTTGGGGAGCTCTTGCATCTATCCACGAGCAGTTGAGCAGCCCATGCGTGAAGAGGCACTACTTACCGATCTGCTTGAACCGACAAATGAGCCTTATGCCTTGGCGAAGATTGCAGGCATTAAGCTGTGTGAATCCTACAATCGCCAGTATGGAACGGATTTTCGCTCGGTGATGCCGACAAACCTCTATGGCCAGGGGGATAACTTCCATCCCAAGAACTCACACGTAATTCCTGCATTGATGCGTCGTTTTCATGAGGCAAAACTTCGTGGTGATGCCGATGTTGTTGTCTGGGGGAGCGGCACCCCCATGCGGGAGTTTCTACATGTGGATGACATGGCTGCAGCGTCTATTTATGTTCTTGGTTTGGATGAAACAGTTTACCAGGCCAATACCCAGCCAATGCTTTCACATATCAACGTAGGCACGGGGGTGGACTGCACCATCCGTGAAATGGCGGAGACCATGAAGCGGGTGATTGGTTATAAAGGAAAACTAATCTTTGATGCGTCCAAACCCGACGGTGCCCCACGAAAATTGATGGAAGTATCCCGACTCAAAGGCCTTGGGTGGCAATACACTATCCCCCTTGAGGATGGACTACAGATGACTTATGACTGGTTTATCAAAGAGAGTGGCAACTAAAAAAACCAAGCTGGAGAGAACCTATACGTAACTTCTTAATAGCATCATGCAGATGTATAACTCCTGAGCGGGGTGCGGTGATGCCTTTTCAGGACGTACAGCAGCAGGGATGCTGCTGTGAGCGTACAGGGACGTATTCACAGCGTGTCCTGAAAAGGCATTACCGCTCCCCCTAGGACACGGGCTTATTGAGAAGTTACACCTATACCAAGGAACCTTCTGATAGCCATAATATTTTTGCTGGTTATTAGGGGGGTGAGTCACCTCTTACCACCCCCAGCAGGCACACCCAGCGCTGCTCCCAAGTGTGTCGACTCAACGCTTTTACCCTGCCGGCTCGACCGATAGCCACAGCCTCCCCAGGATGCTCCACATAATAGTGGGCGATCTCCTGCAATTCCTTCTTGTTGCGGTAGAAGAGAATCTCCTCACCGGGAACAAAGTAGTGCGCCAACTCATCACTGTAAGTGGTGAGGTAGGCACAGCCGGTCATCGGCACCTCAAAATCCCGCCCTTTCATCCCCACCTGTTGGGTATTGCCGATAAAACCGAAGCCGATGGTCAGTAGTGAGCGACTGTAGAGAGCCAACATCTCATCCAGGCTCAAGGGCCCACCGGGCCAGTTCACACCTCGCTTCTCCACCGCAACACCTGCTGCCTCAAGCGATGCGATCCACTCTCCCCGCTCACCATATTTCTGGCCGATAAAGCTTACCGGTACACTGCGTACTATTTCAGGCTCAAGAGAAGCAAAGACAGTGGCATTGCCACCGCTGGGTAGAAACAGAGGGTTCGCGCCTATGGCAACATATTTGCCGACATTACTGCTGCTCTGAGCCGAGACACAGAGATCGAAGATGGGGGCAATCTCCGCACTGCCGGTATAGACCCCATGTTTTTTTGAATTCCAGAACTTGCGGCTGTCATCAAAATCATAATTGACCGTAACGATACCAAGCCTGCCGATTCTATCGATCACCTGCTGCGATACCCAGCGACCAGAGAGATAGGAGAAGAAGATATCCAGCGGAGTGCGTCGATGGGCCTCCTCAACCTGCCGAAACAGCACCTCTCCAAATGCATCTCGACCACCAGAAAACCAGTCCGTAGCATTCTGATCAAACTGCTCACCCCAATCGTAGTGAACCACATCAGCGATACCACGCCAGGAATCCACCAAGCCTGCCTGCTCCCAATTGCTATTCTTTACCGCAGCAAAGACCCGAGGCCTCTCCGGCAGCGCTCCTACTTCGCCTCGCTGCCGCCGCTCGGCCAAGTGCTGCTCAATACGAGCCACCTGCTCGTCTTCAGAGAGCTGGTTCTGAGCAATCTCTTGATCGGAAATGGGCTGGCGTATCTTGGCGAAGTATTTTTTATAGAGACTCATAATTAAAAAAATTTAATATGGCTAAACAGAACAAGTCTGAAGCCAATGCCAATAATAAAAATAGCATTTGTAGAAGCCTCGCCCCGGGACGATAGAATATTGCAGGTACCATGCAACTTTCATCGCGGCGAGGGCACCGCTCCTACCAGCCAGTGCGCACCCTAGGCTGAATAGTTACTTCCGATCAAGTACTACTTCTCAACTCTCTTTTGCAAATGCTTCTCCAGCATCTTCGCACTCTTGAGAAAGCGCGAATAGGCGTGACTCATAGCCAATACAAAACCATAGAGCCCACCGGTGATATGCCGTTTAAAGAGGTAAGCCTTGAGAAAATCGAAGGGAAAAGCGAACAGCAGACGTAGCGCTAACGACGATTATCAAGATAGTTGTCCAATTCTCTACGCTGCTTCGTCTCTAATTCCAGCTCCTCTCGAGTCCTGATTCTCCGGGTTCAGCCATACTTCACCGACTGGCGTCCAGTTCCGTGTTTCTCTACTCCAACGCTCTGGGTTTCGTTGCTTTGCAGCTTCGTAGACCGTCTCCCGATTCGCAAGAATCGACAGCTCCACACCACTATGACGTTGGGCGGGTGTCACGAACTGAATCCCGCTGTGACGGTGCTCTTCGTTATACCAGCGAATGAAATTGTAAACCCAGTCACGCGCAGCATCTAAGCTCTCAAACGGTTTCGACGGAAATGCCGGTGTGTATTTCATTGTCCCAAACAAACTCTCAGAATAGGGGTTGTCGTTGCTCACCGAAGGGCGACTGAATGACGGCACTACACCCAACTTTTGCAGTGTCGCCAGCATGGTTGCACCTTTCATCGGTGATCCATTATCAGAGTGAAGCACCAGCCCACGTTCATGGATACCCTCCGTCAGGCAGGCTTTACGGATCAACAGCGAGGCATTATCAGCTGTCTCATTTTCGTGGATTTCCCACCCGACAATCTTGCGGCTGTAGATGTCCATCACTAGGTAAAGCCTGTAGAACATTCCGGTGATGGTCGTTGCCAAGAATGTGATATCCCAACTCCATACCTGATTCGGGGCTGTAGCCTTGTAAGCCGCTGGCTTGCTCACTCGCCTCGGTGCTTGCACTCTCCCACGGCGATGCAACTGATCTTCCTCCTTCAGTACCCTGTAAAAGCTGGACTCGGAAGCGATATAGGTGTCTTTGTCGGCCAGTGCCGGTACGATCTGTGATGGCGGTAGGCTTTGGTATGCTTCCTCATTACACGTCTCCAGGATTCGCTGTCGCTCCTCCGGTTTCAGTTTGTTCGCGGGCTCTGGGCGTTTAACATCCGGTCGGCCATCGGCATTGACCGCATCACCATCAGTCCAGCGCTTATAGGTGCGCAGACTGATCTCCAGTACCTCGCAGGCTTTTTGCGCTGATGCACCGGCACCTACCGCTTCTTCGATCAATTCAACAGCTCTACGGCGATCTGGGACATTGATCATTCTTCCTCTCCGTCCCCCCAGATCGCCTGGGCTTTTTTTCTCAGAACCAGTAGGGCTGCGGTTTCAGCTAGCGCTTTCTCTTTGCGGTTAAGATCTCGCTCCAACTCTTTGATCCGCTTCTCATCCACTTTACGGATATCCTTTAACCGCTTGTTCTGATTTCGATCCCAGTCATTCGCTTGTTCACAGGCTTCTCGCCACTCACCGATCTGTTCGGCATACAGTCCACGCTCACGACAGTAAGCGGATAGCTCAGCCTCATTCATTGGTGCAGTCTCAACAACCGCTGTGAACTTATCTGTGGCACTCCATCCGGTGGGAGTGCTGTCTCCATCAGGCATCAATCGCCCTTCAGCACGGGCTGCTTTTCTCCAGTTGTACAGCGTGCCTTCGCAGATCCCTTCCTCCTTGGATATCTCTGGTATCGTTTTATTGTTCGGCGGCAGCATCTTTTTCAGTACCGATTCTTTCCGCTCTTTTGGATAACCCATTTATTGCTCTCTATGCCCACTCTCATTGGTTATTGAAGTCCCATCCTACCGGGTGGACAACTATCCTGACAGAGGGGGCTAATACCCAGTAAGGCTTCAGCCGCTGCTCACTCGCCTGCAGGCTGGTGTAGCGGTTGAACTTGTCCACATAGTGGCCAACATCGGGAGAAGAGTAGTGCAGACAGGGCGCCTGCAACCGCCCCACATCACCCTCCCGCTCGGGGGTGATCGCATCCCAGGTGGGGTGATCGGGGAAGCGCGCCACCTCGCTGTCATAGAGACGGATCACACTATTGTACTCACTCAGCAGTCGCGGCTTCTGGTGAAAAGCGTAGACGGTGGTCACCTTGATGCGGTACATCGGCAGGGGAGGCTCTCCTGTGGCAAAGAGTGAGTGGACCTCCTGCTGCAGCTCGGTACTCAACACCTCGTCAGCATCGATATTGAGCAGCCAGCGGTTACGACACTGCTCCTCGGCAAAGCGTTTCTGCTGTCCATAGCCCGGCCACTCGTTAAACAGCACCCGGGCACCCCGTGCCTCGGCGATGTCACAGGTGTCATCACTGGACCCTGAGTCGACCACGATCACCTCATCGGCCAACTCGCGAACGCTATCGATCACCTCACCAATACAGCGCGCCTCATTTTTGGCAATAATAAAGACCGAAAGCGGCAACTTATCCATAATCCTAGAATCCTCAGTTGACCGCTCCACTCTACGGGCAAGGCATTGATTTTAATTGCACTGACTGTGATCACCTATTTCACCCTTGGGGTGAATTACGCTACAGGGCGGATAGCACACTTGCGGCGATGCATTAGGTTGTTACAACTCCTTGGTATAGAACAACTATTCCTCGTCGTTGTGCCTTGTACTGCACCGCCGCAGGTGCACTCTCCACCCTGTCCAACTGAGGATTCCAGGATAATAGAGCCCACCCATTACCGCTCCCCCGCCAGCCGCAGGTAGAGCGCCAACGTATCCTCCAGCATCCGCGATTTCAGGTAACGGCTATTCTCCGCCGGTTCAGGCGCCTCCCCCCTGGCGATCACCATCAACTTTTCCGCCGCTGCAGCCATATTTCCAAGCCCCACCTTACCAAACGGATAGAGTGTCTCCATCACCTCGCCTACACCACCGTGATCATAACCCACCACCGGCACCCCCAGCGACAGCGCCTCCAGAGTGGTACGGCCGAAGGATTCCGGCTTGGTGGAGAGAGACATCACCGCATCGCAACGACTGAATATCTCACGCACATCCGCACGGTGCCCGGTAAAGACGATCTCTTCTCCAAGCCCCCGTTGAGCCACCGCCCGATGAATCTCCTTGGCATAAGCTAGTCGCCGTGGATCCTCACCACCGACAATCAGACCGGTCACCGCCAACCCTTGGCACTTCAGGATATCCACCACTTCAAGAAAGTCATGATGCCCTTTCAAACGGGTCATACGCCCCGGCAGAGCAACTACAAACCGCCCTTGGAGTTGAGGAAACTGCCCCTGCCACTCTGCCAGCCACTCATGCGAGGGCTCGAAGCCGCGAGGAAACTCCTTGGAATCGACCCCACGATAGACCACCTTCACAGAGGAGAGATCGGTCTGCGGGTAGTTCTCCTCGATATAGCGCCTGACGGTATCCGATACTGCAATCACCCGCTCACCCCGAGTCATCACCGCACTGTAGGCAGAAACCGAGTGAAGGCCGTGCAGCGTAGTGACCAGTCGTGGCCGCTGGTTTGGATTCATGCCACGCCACGCCAACCAGACAACCCAGGCCGGTGCACGGGAGCGGACATGGAGAATATCCACCTGCTGCTCAAGGAGAAACCTGCGCAAAGGCCAGATATGGCGCAACGTCCAGAGCGATTTACTACCGATGCCCCAGCTGTAGTGCCTACTGCCCTGTGACTCCAGCGTCTTAACCAGCCGACCACCTGCCGACATAACCAGAGAGCGATGGCCGAGGCGCACCAGCTCAGCGGCCACCTCCAGGGTACCCTTTTCTACGCCGCCACCCTCCAGGGCCGGCAACACCTGTAGAACTGTCAGTCGCTTTTCAGCCATTGTTCGTAGATCCACTCGGCACAGCGCCGCGCTTCGTTAAAGGAGCCCGCCTGAGGTTTCAACGAGCCACTGCGTTGCCACTGGATAAACGAGGTGAGCCGACCCTCTTCCTGCAACTGCGTTATGCCGCGGGTAACTCGACCCGGCCGCACCTCCGGCAGCTGCAGCAATCCCACCGCACTCCCTGACGTCAGCGCCTCATAAACCATGGAGACCGAATCCTCAGTCACCCACACCTCCCCACTTACGGCCAACTGTCGGGTGACCCAACCTGGCTCCGTATCCCGCCACGGCACCAGGACCAGATTCGGTCGATTCACCTTCTCCAATGTAGTAAGAAATGAGTCTGGAGTGCGCCTGGATGTTGTCAACGTAAATTGCCACTGGGGTGCGCGATCTACAATAGCGAGGATCTGTCCAAGCGTCTCTTCATCACTCCAGCCATAGTGTGCTGATAGGCCACCAATCAAGAGTAGGGTTTGCTCGCCCCCGGTCGAAGGCGACGCCTGAATGGTATTAAGCACCCCTTTGATCTGAAACAGGTTTTTCCCTGCTATGCCGTCATGCTCAGGGACAATACAGAGATCAAACAGTCGCACCGGCAGGCTGGGTTTCATCAGTACCAGGGCACGGCCACCGTAACAACGGCGGGCCGCCAGCAGGGCAAGATGGGTGGCGTGTCCGGCACCAATAATCAGATCCGGCCGAGGAAGAGCTGCACCGGAGGGAAACCGGCCCAACACCCAATCAAGCAGATGCGACCATCTTGAGCCGACGGCAATATCCAGCTGCTTTACAGGCAGCAGCGACTCCAGTGCCCGACAGAGACCCAGGGTCTGGTTCTCATGTCCCGGTTTACCATCCAGCAGCCGCCAGATGACACACAGGTTCGCCTCTGCCGCTGCTTTCACCTTCTGATCAGATCAAGCTTCTAACTCATAGCGGGCGCCACAATAGGGACACTCCGCCCATCCGCTCTTTTTGATCGCCAGGAAGACCCGGGGATGCATCTCGGTGCTACCCTCAGCTTGAGCACCGGGACAGCAGAGTGGCAGCGAGGAACGGTTTACTTTGATGATGTTCCCTGCTGCAGCTGGTTTTGTTGTTTCATTCATTATTATCTACCTCTGTAAGCCCCTGAGACAAAACCAGGAGCTGAAGTTACATCAATAGTTACACGTAGGTAAGCCACTCGGAATTCTCATCCCGCCGCCCCTCGACCTGATCAAAGTAGAGTCCCTGCAACCGTTCAGTGATAGGGCCTCGACCACCATTACCTATAGGGCGGTTATCCACTTCACGAATTGGCGTCACTTCGGCCGCGGAGCCGGTGAAGAATGCTTCGTCGGCAATATAGACCTCATCCCGGGTAATACGCTTTTCCACCACCGGAATACCCAACTCCTCCGCCAACACAAAGAGAGTGCGACGGGTGATACCGTCCAGTGCCGATGATAGATCAGGGGTATAGATAATACCGTTCCTAACGATAAAGACATTCTCGCCGGAGCCCTCCATCACAAACCCCTGAGAGTCGAGCAATAAAGCCTCATCATAACCGTCATCCAGCGCCTCTTTCAGCGCCAGCATGGAGTTCATGTAGTTGCCGTTGGCCTTCGCCCGGCACATAGTGATATTGACATGGTGGCGGGTAAACGAGGAGACACGGACGCGGATACCGTTTTTCAGGTTATCATCACCCAGGTAGGCTCCCCACTCCCAGGCGGCGACCATGGTATGCACTTTGAGGTTATCGGCGCGCAACCCCATGCCCTCGGAGCCAAGAAAACACATTGGCCGAAGGTAGGCGGAATCAAGATTATTGACTCTAACCGCCTCAATCTGAGCTTGGTTCAGTGTCTCCGCATCATAGGGAATATTCATACCCAGGATATGGGCGGACTGAAACAGACGGTCAGTGTGATCCTGTAGCCGGAAAATAGCGGCTCCCTTATCTGTTTTATAGGCGCGCACCCCCTCAAAAACCCCCATTCCGTAGTGAAGGGTATGAGTGAGCACATGCACCTTGGCCTCACGCCAGGGCACCATCTCGCCATCCAGCCAGATCCACCCGTCTCTATCCGCGAATGATGACATTTTCCGTCTCCAGTAACTCTTTGTCTTATTGAAAAGTAACTATTTAGCACATCGCTGAGCACCACGCTTACCATCAGGCACTCAGTGCTAATTAAATCAGTCAGTGGCTATGCACAATAGTATAGTTCTTAAGCACTCTCTCCATAGAAATAAAGTGCATCTGTAGGGGCGAATTTATTCGCGATCAGGCTTCGCAGCATGCTCTTCGCGAACAAGTTCGCTCCTACAGTCGATTCCCTGATTATTGTGCACAGCCATTAATCAGTAATTCTAAACCTAGGAGCCTGTCCGAGAATAGAGAACCTACTGCGGAAAAACTCTTTTGGCCCATTTTTCCGATCATTTTCGTTGAATAAGAGCGGCTATTCGCCTCAAATGATTAAAAAAATGGGCTCAATATGGCTTTCCCTCGCTACGGCTCCTATTCTCGGACAGGGAGTTATAGTCAAATCTGGTGTTTAACCAGTTGAATCAAGCGGCGACCTGATCGACTTCTGTTACCTCAACACCCTCTTTAAATTTGATTCCGGTTATCACCTTCGCCAAGTAATCGAAACCCCGTAATCGTCTCCACTTCTTCTCGGCACACAGGCCGAGTTTGAACATCATGTGTAACATGCCGTCACGCGATAGGCAGCCCTTGGAACGCTTAGTTCGATGGCGGATTGTCCCGAAGGTTGATTCAATCAGATTGCTGGTCCGAATGCTCTGCCAGTGCTGTGCCGGAAAGTGATAGAAAGCCATCAGTTCCTCTCGGTCTTTGTGCAGACAGATGGCAGCCTTCGGATACTTCGGCTCATACGTTTTGATAAACAGATCAAAGGCCTTTTCCCGCATCGGCCTGAGTCTCCGCCTGCCAGATGTTATGCAGTGCCTGCTTCGCTTTCGGCTGAGCTGACTTTGGCGAGGCAGTTCAGCACGTTCATGGTCTTGTGCATCCAGCAAGCTCTGCGTGGACTCCCGCACACCATCCTCAATTGCCAGAAAATGCTTCTCACCACGCTCATTCACACCGATCACCACCAGGGCACACAGCTTCGTCTGCTCTGCTCTCAGTCCGCTGTAGACACCGTCTGCCCACACATACACCCAATGCTCCTTATCCAGGCGCTCCTCACACCAGCTCCGATATTCTTCTGCCCAGACCTGCTTCAGACGCGATACCGTGCTGGCCGACAAGCCTGTTGCATCCGGACACCAGCACTTTCAGGGCCTCACCCATCTCACCACTGGAAATCCCCTTCAGGTAGAGCCACGGCAGCGCCACCTTCCAGTGACTTCGTCTTGCGTACATACGGCGGTACCAGCGCTGATCGGAACGTCACCGGCTCGCCGGTCTTCGCTCGAACTTTGGGGATCTCGACCGTGACCGGCCCCAATCCTGTCTGCAGTTTACGAGCTGGCAGATGACCATTACGCACCACACCCGCCTTGCCATCCTCTGTCCGTCGCTCGGTGTGCTCCGCCAACAGCTCCAGCAGCTCTGCCTCTACCGCCTGGTAGATCAACTGCTCTGCACCGCTTCTCAGCAACTCTGTCGGCGGATCGATAATCGTATCTCGACCTGCCAGCTTAACAACGTTATTCTTACTCATGGTGGCGTATCTCCAATGGTTGTTTTGATGTCTCGCAACAACAAATCAACCAGATACGCCGCCCTTTTCAACTACTCAAACACCAGATTCAGTTATAACTCCTCGGAAAGTAACCCATATTTATGGTCTGACTTCCCTTAGTGGTTCAGCAAGTTATAAGCAAACTCAGCAAAACCTGGGGGGATCAGGCCTCTTTCCTTACCGGGTAACGTGGCAGCAGTGATATGGTTTCGACTGTACAGCTACTTGGTATGGCAAGGTGAACCTATAAAGCTTTTTTCTGGTGGGAAAATAGTATGAAATAATTTATGACCTGTAAGTGCCCAAAAGGCTATTGAAATAAATTATGTTATTTGATACGAGGACTCCCTCGTAATGACAGTCATGAATAAACAAGCAAAGTTGATTAGTCCCGGGTAGTGATCAGGGCACCCAGTTTCGAGTTATAGTCAAATCTGGTGTTTAACCAGTTGAATCAAGCGGCGACCTGATCGACTCCTGTTACCTCAACACCATCTTTAAATTTGATTCCGGTTATCACCTTCGCCAGGTAACCGAAACCCCGTAATCGTCTCCACTTCTTCTCGGCACACAGGCCGAGTTTGAACATCATGTGTAGCATGCCGTCACGCGATAGGCAGCCCTTGGAACGCTTGGTTCGATGGCGGATTGTCCCGAAGGTTGATTCAATCGGATTGCTGGTCCGAATGCTCTGCCAGTGCTGTGCCGGAAAGTGATAGAAAGCCATCAGTTCCTCTCGGTCTTTGTGCAGACAGATGGCAGCCTTCGGATACTTCGGCTCATACGTTTTGATAAACAGATCAAAGGCCTTTTCCGCATCGGCCTGAGTCTCCGCCTGCCAGATGTTATGCAGTGCCTGCTTCGCTTTCGGCTGAGCTGTCTTTGGCAGGCAGTTCAGCACGTTCATGGTCTTGTGCATCCAGCAGCGCTGCTGGCGCGTCTCAGGATATACTTCCTCCAGCGCAGCCCAGAAGCCCATGGCACCGTCACCGATCGCCAATTTGGGCGGGTTCAGTCCGCGTGACTTCAGCTTCAACAGTACCTCCCGCCAGCTCTGCGTGGACTCCCGCACACCATCCTCAATTGCCAGAAAATGCTTCTCACCACGCTCATTCACACCGATCACCACCAGGGCACACAGCTTCGTCTGCTCTGCTCTCAGTCCGCTGTAGACACCGTCTGCCCACACATACACCCAATGCTCCTTATCCAGGCGCTCCTCACACCAGCTCCGATATTCTTCTGCCCAGACCTGCTTCAGACGCGATACCGTGCTGGCCGACAAAAGCCTGTTGCATCCGGACCCACCAGCACTTTCAGGGCCTCACCCATCTCACCACTGGAAATCCCCTTCAGGTAGAGCCACGGCAGCGCCGCTTCCAGTGACTTCGTCTTGCGTACATACGGCGGTACCAGAGCTGATCGGAACGTCACCGGCTCGCCGGTCTTCGCTCGAACTTTGGGGATCTCGACCCTGACCGGCCCCAATCCTGTCTGCAGTTTACGAGCTGGCAGATGACCATTACGCACCACACCCGCCTTGCCATCCTCTGTCCGTCGCTCGGTGTGCTCCGCCAACAGCTCCAGCAACTCTGCCTCTACCGCCTGGTAGATCAACTGCTCTGCACCGCTTCTCAGCAACTCTGTCAGCGGATCGATAATCGTATCTCGACCTGCCAGCTTAACAACGTTATTCTTACTCATGGTGGCGTATCTCCAATGGTTGTTTTGATGTCTCGCAACAACAAATCAACCAGATACGCCGCCCTTTTTCAACTACTCAAACACCAGATTCAGTTATAACTCTCGGACAGGCTCCTAGTATCTGACCACCACCATATCCACTTCACCGCCGGTCTGTTTCTCCACCCGCACATGTCCGGCGCTCCCGTCGATATCGATGCCGTTGATATAGTAGACGCCCTCTTCGGCATTGGGATTGATCACCTCAAAACCCATCAGCCCTGCGAGAAACTCCCCCAGCTCATAATGCGTCGGCTTCTCAAGGGCGGCAAACGTCCGAGTCATTCTGTCGTCACCGTTGATCGTGTAATAGATCATGGGCACCCTAGCCACCAGTGGCTCCAGCATAGAGTGGCCATACTTGCCCCCCTCTCCCAGGAGATCTGCATGATCTGAGGTGATGAACAGGTAGGTCGGTATTGAGCTGTTTTGCTTCAGTACTTTAATGATCTGCTCATTCACATGGTCAGTAAAGAGCACTGAGTTATCATAGCTGTTGACCCGCTGCTGATGCACATCATCCACATCTTCCGGATACTTATCGTAGCTGTCGGGATGGAACTTCCAGTAGGGGCTATGGGAGCCGCGCTGATGCAGGACAATAAAGTTGGAGCGCGAAAGGTCCACACCGACCAATTTTTCCGGCAATACCTCATCGAACTTTACCGCCACCTCTGCTTCAATATCCTCTTTCGACATAAAGTGATCGATATCACTGTCACCGATATAGGTCGCAAGATTAGCGGTCTGCGCCGACAGATAGTGGGTGGTCATGCCACGCCGCTTGGCCATGGCAAAAAGGTTGGCCTCATGGCGGAACAGATGGTTAACGTTCTCCGGCTCGCGCTTCATGTTGAAGAAGGTCTGTACCGCCACTTTGGTATTGACACCTCCGGCGATGCCATCCTTATAAACCAGATTGGAATCACTGGATAGACTCTTCAGATAGGGCGTTGTATCACGTTCATAACCGAACAGGCTCATATGCGACGGCGTCAGGCTCTCCCCCATCACCACAACGATATTCATCGGGCCGTTAAACGGCAGCTCCCGCAACTGGTAGGGCAGGAACTCCTTTGCCTTAACCCCACTCATACGCTTCGGCAGATCCTTGGCAAGAAAATAGGAGATGGCATAGTAAGTGTTCTTGATCGAGTAGTGCCGTGGGTTAGGGTAAAAAGTCTGGGAACCCGACGAGGTGTACGCCTTGACTGGCAGGATTGCCAACAGCAGGACCAGCACCGATGACGAGAGAGGAATGCGCTGGCGATAACCATCTGTCTTGGCAGATAGCCAGTGTGCCGAAAAAAGCACAGGACCAACAATCAGTAACGGCCCAATCACCAAAGAGATCAATCCCAGCAGTGACTCGACGATTTCACCCATATCAGTGAACAATAGCACCACAGCATGGGGAGAGATTAGGGTACCGAAGTAGCCGAAATGGAGAAACTGCCCCAGTTGCAGCATGGCAAAAAAGATCGCCAGCCCCTTGACCACCACCAGTCGTCGGGAGGCGAGGGCGAAAAAGGTCATCAGATAGATGCCCCAGAAAACCTTGTGATTGAATGCCGCCTGATACCCCTCATTGATCAAGGGATAGAGGTGCTCCGGCAGGATAAACAGGCAGGCAAAAAGGCCCGAGAGCGCCAGATGGCGCACCAGCCCAGTCACCCAGTTCAACACACTCTGTGCTGCGTTTGCGAAACTCAATCTAGCCATTCCAAAACAGTGTATCCACGGAGCTGCTGAACGACTCAGCAGCCACTAACCTAAACTGTCCGACAACATCATCTCACCCCATATTTCGCAGATGATCTTGCGCTCCTCCTCCAGGCGATCATCGGGAATCAACCCGGGTAGCTCACCCAACGCATTGCGGTGATAAGCCGCACGCAGTACACGATAGCTTTGGGCCAGCACTTCAGCCGTCTGGCCCGCCAGCAGTTGATACCTGGCCAGACTTTCAAGAAGGCGGATATTATCTGTCCAATCAATAAGATCGGGATAACTGTGTGCCCACCGGAGGACTGCGTATTGAACCATAAATTCTATATCAGCGATACCGCCACACCCTTGCTTGAGATCAAATTGGCCCGGCTTACTCTTATCCAGGGAGGCGCGCATCTTCTCCCGCATCTCCCTGACGTCCCTGCGTAGCGCCTCTTCATCCCGCTCGCGGATGAGGACCTCCCGACGAATCTCCTGAAAACGCCTCATCACCTCCGGGTCTCCCGCCACCGGTCGTGCTCGCAGCAACGCCTGATGCTCCCAGGTCCAGGCATCCTTCTTCTGGTAAGCTGAAAAAGCATTGAGGGAGCTAACCAGCAGCCCGGCATTGCCGTTGGGACGCAGCCGCATATCGACCTCATAGAGTATCCCGGACGCCATCCGCGTGGTAAAGGCGTGGATCATCCGCTGACCCATGCGGGCGTAGAAGAGGTCGTTGGAGACTGGCTTATCACCGTCAGTCATGGCGTTTGCATTACTGTTACCGTGAAGAAAAACCAGGTCGAGATCCGACCCGTAGCCCAGCTCCAGGCCACCCAGCTTACCGTAACCAATCACCGCAAAACCGGTCTCCTCACCCACAACATCGACCGGACGACCGTGGCGAACGGTAAGATCTTGCCAGGCCTGGGTAAGTATCTGGGAGGTAACCACCTCGGCGATTTCAGTCAGATAATCACTGACGACCATCAACGGTATCACATCAGTAATATCCGCCGCCGCCACCCGCAACATATTGCTCTGAGAGAAGAGACGCAGCCGCTCCATCTGCTGCTCCTGATCCCCCTCCTCCACCGCTGACATTAGGGTATCCAGTTCCGCCTCCAGCGCCTCCTTATGCAAAGGAGTATAGAGTCGGCGGGGATCAAGCATCTCATCAAGTAGCAGCGGGTGGCGCATCACTTGCTGGGCTACCCAGGGACTGATACTGCTCAGGCGTACCAACTGGGAGAGTGCCAGCGGCCTCTCCACCAACAACGCCAGATAAGCGGTTCGCCGAGCAATGGTTTCAACCAACCGAAGCAGTCGCTCCAGAGTCGCCACCGGATCATCCGTGCCCCCCACTGCCTCCAGCAACAGCGGCATCAGCTGGTCCAGCTTGTCGCGGCCACGGCTGGTGAGATTACGAAAAACATTGGAATCGTGAAAACGCTTTAGCTTCTCCAGTGCCGCCGAAGCAGCGGAATACCCAGCCGAAACAAGCAACTCCTCAGCCTGCTCATCATCCAACTGCTGCTGCCACACTGCGAGAAGCGGCTTATCATCCTCCTCTCCCTCCACTTGGGGTGCAGCGAACACCTGATCGAAGTGACCCTGAACCCGTTGCCGGTGACTCTCCAGAACCGAGTGAAAAGTCTCCCAGTCATCAAAGCCCATAGAGCGTGCCATACGCAGGCGACCCACCTCATTCTCCGGCAACAGGTGGCTCTGGCGATCCTGCCACGCCTGAATTCGATTCTCCACCAAGCGAAGAAACTCATACGCCTCTTCCAGTTCACGCACCACAAACTCAGGCAGTAACTCTTTCTCACCCAGCTGTTGCAGTACCGGCAAAATCGGACGAATTTGCAGCTCGGGGATACGACCGCCACGTACCAGCTGGAATGCCTGGCCGACAAACTCGATCTCCCGAATCCCGCCGGGACCCAGCTTGACGTTGTCCTGCATCCCCTTACGCTTCAGCTCCCTGCTGATCAGTCGCTTCATATCCCGAATCGACTCGATGGCACCAAAATCGAGGTAGCGGCGGTAGACAAAGGGGCGCAGCATCGCCATCAGCTGCTCACCGGCGGCGAAATCTCCTGCCACCACCCGCACCTTAACCATGGCGTACCGTTCCCACTCCCGGGCATTGGATTGGTAATAGGTCTCCATCGCATCAAAGCAGAGGGCCAGGGGTCCGGCATCGCCAAAGGGACGTAGGCGGGTATCGACACGAAAAACAAAACCGTCCGCTGTCTGGGTATTGAGCGCCTTTACCAGCTGCTGACAGAGGCGCATAAAGAACTGCTCATTGGCAATCGCACGAGGGCCATCCACCTCACCCTGCTCCGGGAAGGTGAAGATCAGATCGATATCCGAGGAGAGATTGAGCTCACGCGCCCCCAGCTTGCCCATACCGAGAACTACCAGATACTGCTGTTCCCCCTCCTCGCCTCTGGGTATACCCTGCTTCGCTATCGCCCAACCGTAGAGGATCGTTAACGCCTCCTCAATACACGCATCGGCCAGGGCGGAGAGATCTTCCAGCACTTCGGCAAGGGTTGCACTACGGGTGAGGTCACGCCAGATGATCCGCACCATATGGTCACGACGGAAACGGCGTAGTGTTCGATGCAGACTGATCTCGTCAGAGACCTCCTTTAGCCGTTCACGCAGAAGGCCGGCTATCTCCCCTTCACCATAGGCCCGCAACAGTTCACCCTGGCGATAGAGAGCAGGCAGCAACTCCAGATCACGCAGACAACTCTGAGCAACGTAGTCGCTTCCCTCCCAGACAACCTTTAATGCAGAAACAAAATCGTCATCAAACACCCCATCCACACCCTGTTCAGCCGCCGACTCCTGCCAGCGCAGCCACAGTTTTCCAGCTTCATCTGCGGGGTGAATCACCTGTTCCATTGCCTACCTCATCTCAAACCGGATCAAGCGATAGATGATAGCCCTGCTGCCGGTAAAAGGCTAAAGAGAAAGGTTCGAAAAAAAAGGGGGCACCCATCAGCCGCCTCCGGTCAATGGGTGCCCCCTTTTTCAAAACTGCGGGTTGATAGTTATTCCTAGAAACCGCAGTTGACCGCTCCATTCTGAAGTTAAGTTACTGAAATGAAGACCGTTGATATCAATTTACACTTTCACCTGCCGGGTGAACCACGCTACGGGGTGAATTGCACGCTTGCATCGGCACATGGCGGCGTTACAACTCCTTGCACCTCATAGAACAACTATTACGCATCGTTGTGCCTTGCCCTGCACCACTGCAAACGCACACTTCAACCCGTCCAACTGCGGTTTCTAGGATAATCCAAAACTCGGAGGTAGGAGCGAACTTGTTCGCGAAGAACGCACCTCGGAGCTGATCGCGAACAAGTTCGCTCCTACAGGCATCACTTTTCTGATCTCCTCTGCACTCTCAACGTTCCGCCTGAAAACCTGGCAAACGAAAAAGCCCCGCCCGGAGCGATCCAGACGGGGCTTTTGTCAGGCGTTGGTCAGCCTGGGAGGGATGATTACATCATGCCGCCCATTCCACCCATGCCACCCATACCACCGCCCATGCCGCCCATATCAGGGGCACCACCGCCGGCACCATCGGAAGGCTCATCAGCCACCATGCACTCGGTGGTGATCATCAGGCCAGCCACAGAGACTGCGTTCTGCAGTGCGGAACGGGTCACCTTAGTAGGATCGAGGATACCCATCTCAACCATATCGCCGTAGGTGTCGTTCGCCGCATTGAAACCGAAGTTTCCTTCGCCTTCGCTTACTTTGTTAACAACAACGGAAGCTTCGCCACCGGCGTTGGCAACGATCTGACGCATTGGCTCTTCCATGGAACGGGCAGCAATGTCGATACCGACGTCCTGATCGTGGTTGTCGCCTTTCAGATCGGCGAGTGCGGAAAGTGCACGAATCAGCGCCACACCGCCGCCGGGAACGATACCCTCTTCAACGGCAGCACGGGTTGCGTGCAGTGCATCTTCAACACGGGCCTTCTTCTCTTTCATCTCAACTTCGGTAGCGGCACCCACTTTGATGACGGCAACACCGCCAGCCAGCTTGGCAACACGCTCCTGCAGCTTCTCACGGTCGTAGTCAGAGCTGGTCTCTTCAATCTGAGCACGGATCTGCTCAACGCGAGCCTTGATGTCACCTTCGACACCGGCACCATCGATGATGGTGGTCTCTTCCTTGGAGATCTGAATCTTCTTGGCAGTACCCAGCTCGTTGAGGGTCGCCTTCTCCAGGGTCAGGCCGACCTCTTCAGAGATAACGGTACCACCGGTGAGGATAGCGATATCCTGCAACATGGCTTTACGACGATCACCGAAACCGGGAGCCTTAACGGCACACACCTTGACGATACCGCGGATGGTGTTGACCACCAGGGTAGCCAGCGCCTCACCATCGACATCTTCGGCGATGATCAGCAGCGGCTTGCCCGCCTTGGCGACACCTTCCAGTACCGGCAGTAGGTCGCGGATGTTGGAAAGCTTCTTGTCGTGGAGCAGGATGAAAGGATCTTCGAGATCAGCGGTCATGCTCTGCTGATTATTGACGAAGTAGGGGGAGAGGTAGCCGCGGTCGAACTGCATACCCTCAACCACATCCAGCTGGTTATCCAGGGCAGAGCCCTCTTCGACGGTGATAACACCCTCTTTACCCACTTTCTGCATCGCCTCGGCGATGATGTCACCGATATTGTTGTCGCTGTTGGCAGAGATGGTACCCACCTGGGCGATAGCCTTGTCATCCGCACAGGGCTCGGACATATCACGCAGGTTGGCGGTAGCCGCCTCAACTGCCTTGTCCATGCCACGTTTTAGATCCATCGGGTTCATACCGGCGGCAACAGCCTTCAGACCCTCACGCACCATGGCCTGAGCCAGAACGGTAGCAGTGGTGGTACCGTCACCAGCGATATCAGAAGTCTGGGAAGAGACCTCTTTTACCATTTGGGCACCCATATTCTCGAACTTGTCGGTCAGCTCAATCTCTTTGGCTACGGAGACACCATCTTTGGTGATGGTAGGTGCACCGAAGCTCTTTTCCAGTACTACGTTACGGCCCTTGGGACCCAGGGTTACTTTCACGGCGTTCGCCAGCACGTTAACACCAGCCAGCATCTTATGACGGGCGTCATCACCAAATTTCACTTCTTTTGCAGACATTTGATCGTTCCTTAAAAATTCAGTTGAATTATTTTCGTCGCGAGAGGCTATCAGCCCTCGATGACACCCATGATGTCTTCTTCACGCATCACCAGCAGATCATCTTCACCGATCTTCACTTCGGTGCCGGAGTACTTGCCGAACAGCACGGTATCGCCAACCTTGACGTCCAGAGGGCGGGACTCACCGCTGCTCAGTACCTTACCGTTGCCTACGGCAATCACTTCACCCTGAGCTGGCTTTTCGGTGGCACTGTCAGGCAAGACGATGCCGCCGGCACTGGTGCGCTCTTCTTCCATACGACGAATGACCACACGGTCTTGCAGCGGACGAATATTCATCTACCGATATCTCCTGATTTGGATAGTTAGAAACAAAAATTAAGTTTTTCTTTTCCCGGGAGGCTGTTAGCACTCCTCGTGGGTGAGTGCTAATAATAGGGGCGGATTCTTGAGAGTCAAGAGCACGGGGGTAAAATTAATAGCCCATAAGAAATCACTAATAGAATACTTTCTCGACATGGAGAAGGGGGCTAGTGGGCCATGCGGAAAATTCGCTAACCCACAGCCAGTTCACAAGCCGGGTTGGCAAGGCGCACGAGTGCAGGACTGGCCGTAGCCAATTCAAACGAGTGCAACACCGCCAACCCGGCTTGTGGACTGGCCCGGAGGGAGCCCCGCTAAGAGGGCTGTGCAACGTTCATCGCGGCGGGGCGCCGCTCCTACAGGGGTGAGGATAATGGCGCGGAACAGGAACTTAGTACAGAACCAGTGCGAATTTTGTACCTTCAGCCTTGCAGGTGGTCGTTATAGCGCTCCATCAAATAGCAGAGGCAATCCTGTCGCACCACGCGGCAATCCTTGGTCAGCATCGAGGGCATCACCGGTACACGTAACCGTAACTCACCATCTTCTACCTTAAAAAAACGCGCAGTCACGTCATTGCCCTGCTCATTCGAGACACTGACTCCCATACCCACACCCTCATTGACACACCCCAGGGAGGTACCTCGCGGCAGCTCGCGAAAATTGAGATAGTCGAGATCTCCGGCAAAACAGATATCCGCATCACCCTTCTCAAAATCAAAACTGAGATGCTCAGGTACCTTGACGATCGCCACCGTATGAAAAAGATCGACATCATGCTCGGCCATTGGATGAAGCGGATGCTCAGACAGATGGAGGCAGGCATCAAGATAGTCTCGAGCGTGTTCAACTCCGTGCTTCTGCCCCGGCTTGCCGCACTCCAGAGTAACCGATGGACAGAGCCTGGCCATCGCCATCGACTGCACCCCACAGGGACGGATGAAATAGACCAGGGTACGACCGAACAGTGCCGCCAGATGAAGAAAGCGGTTATCGATGACGTTGATACAAGCGTAATGGGGGTTGAGACCGGTATTGTTGTGAACATCGACGCTGGCAAAAATACCCTTTGCCTCCATAATCTCCGTCACCTGCCGCATCATACGGTGTTCGGCACTCTCACCACCCTCCTCCTCGCAACCGGGCCACACCCGATTGTAGTCGGGCTGCCCATCCAACCGCCGCAACCCTTGAGTGGCGGCCGAAACATTGCCGATAAACAGGCTCATCGCTCTGGGTAACTCACCATGCCCCCCTCCTACGGCATATTTTCCCAGCAAACCCCTAACCGCCTCCCAGCCGGTGGTTT
Organism: Candidatus Sedimenticola sp. (ex Thyasira tokunagai); assembly: GCA_037318855.1. Taxonomy (GTDB): domain Bacteria; phylum Pseudomonadota; class Gammaproteobacteria; order Chromatiales; family Chromatiaceae; genus Vondammii. The sequence continues at coordinate 4,243,502 of CP134874.1, forward strand.
CGTTACCGTGCATCAGTACCGAAACAAACAAGGCGGGCGTACGCCTACCGGCCAGATGGATCAGTGTCGACCCACCCAGAAGCGATTCAAGCTGACAAGTCCCCAGATCGAGCAGACCAGGAGGAAGTGCATCCAACTCCCGCAACATCAAACAAGCCCCTCTATAAACTTCCAATTCATCACAAATTAGCGTTATACACTCCACTCATGTACCGGCAGCCCACTCTCCTGTCGTTCCATGTACGCCTCCGTCAGACCCCGGGAATCATTGCCATGGCATGCAACCCATGCCCGCTGCCAAACCGCACCGTTCTGACCGTTAGCCAGACGCCCGTGAATGATGCCGAGCCAGTAATCCACCTCTCGGCGTTCAACCCCCAACGACTCCAAACCCTGCCTCGCCAACGGCAGGAGTTGACGACAAAGATCGGCAGCACTCACCCTCTTCCCATTCAGCCAGACAACATCTGCTCCAAGACCCTTTTCCGCTGAACGATAAAAATTACTCTGCACATCCTCAAATGATAACTGTTGCTCCGGTGGTACCGTCATCTCACCAAGTGCAGTGACTGCACCGAAAAAGAAAGCGGCATTGGCGATGGAGTCGACGATGGAGGGTCCCGCCGGCACTACACGATGCTCCAGCCGCAGATGAGGATCACCCGCATCATTAAAACCCAGCAGCGGTCGATTCCAGCGCCAGATGGTGCCGTTATGCAGGCGCAAATGGGGTAGCAGACCAGGCTCATCCATCAGGCGCGGAAGCAGCACCGGGTAACGGTCACAATTGACCTGAAAGCACTCCATAACACTGTCCGATACGTAGCGGGTACCCATGGTGACCCGTTTGATTTCCAGTGAGTCGCCGACGCTGACAGCCTGTTCAAACAGCGGGATACGCGTCTCATCCCATAATGCTGAGCCAAAAAGAAAGGGGGAGTTGGCACTTAGAGCCACCATCGGTGCGGCGAGAATCTTGGCGGCATTATAGAAGCGCCCGGATGAGGCAGGTGCCAGCTTCAAGTGAATCTGGAACGAAGTGGTTGCCGCTTCCAGCATTACGTCATCATGGGTAAAACAGAGATGGTCCCGACCCTCAATATCGATCTGCACCAAGCTGCCTTGGCGCAGGCGGGCAAGCTGCTCATCCAGCGCATGATAACGCTGCATCGACGACATATTTTTGAGAGAGAAATCGCTACGTTGCACTGTCGGCAAAATCCCGACCATCGCCAAACGGCCATCCAACTCACCTGCCACCTGTCGACACCGATTCCAGGTAGCCGTAAGGCCGGCGGCCATGAGGCTCAACCCACCACCCCTGAGAGGCTGCGGGTCTCCGTTGAGCTCCAGGTTGAAACGGGCAAGCTCCGGCACTACCAGTGGATCACCCAGGCGTTCGATCAATTGAGTATTAAGCGGCGCCGGCTGAGCATCGCTGTTTACCAACCAAGCCTCTAACTCAAAACCACCTACCGGCTCACTTGAGGAAAAAGCACCATCGGCAAACCACTCAGCCAACTGCTGGGTCTCCTGCTTCAGGCGTCGGGAAAACTCCTGAAAATCTTCAGGGGAAAAGCGGCTATCAGCAATCTCCTGCCCCATTCCGACCTCCTGACTATGCGATTCAACTGCTGCCTACAGAGCTTCTGAATAAGTCTGAGCAAAGTAGGTTGTGCTCATGACTCGTTCTGCGACTCCCTGAAACGGCTCTCCAACATCGCCAGCCGCTCCGGTGTACCTACATCAATCCAGCTCCCAACATGGAGTTCTCCGCTGACCAAGCCCCGCCCCATCGTCCTGCGCAGCAGGGGAGCCAGGGGAAAAGCGCCGGGCTCACTATCAGAAAATAGCTCAGCACGGTAGATTCCGATACCACTGAATGTAAAACAGCCCGCTTCACCTTCACTCACAACACCTCTATCCAGACAAAAATCCCCCTCCGGGTGGTGCTCAGGGTTATTCACCAGCACCAGGTGCGCCAGCCGCCCTGCGGGGCAGGCAGCCTGCGACAGATCGTAGTCACACCAGACATCACCGTTGATCACCAAAAAAGGACCAGAGCCCAACAGGGGCAAGGCATTGAATATGCCACCACCGGTTTCGAGGGCTCCCGGGGGCTCAGGGGAGAAGAGAATCTCGACCCCCCAGCACTCGCCCGTACCGAGAAATGTCTCGACCTGATCACCTAGGTGGGAATGATTCACCACGATACGGCGGATACCGGCAGCGGCCAGTGCGGCAATGTGATACTCAATCAGGGGCTTGCCCGCCACAGGCAACAGCGGCTTGGGTATATGGTCGGTAAGAGGGCGCATACGCTCTCCCCGACCTGCGGCCAGAATCATGGCACTTAGGGGCTTCTCTTTCATGTTCGGAATAGTAGCGGTATAGATGCCGGATAACAAAAAAGCCACACCCTTATGGGTACGGCTTTTCCGGTTCAGTGCGATGATCCTGGAGCCACCCCCGGCGAGGGTGAAATGACACCTGGAGCGAACTCATTCACGCTCAACTCAGGGACATGCTCTTCGCGAACAAGCTCACTCCTACAGCGGGTTATGAGATTATTATGCCCTGGTCACTTCAATAAATAGGCTGGGTTACCGCCTCATTGACGAGAAGAACTCCTCGTTGGTCTTGGTCACCTTCAGTTTGTCGAAGAGAAATTCCATTGCAGCCAACTCATCCATTGGGTGGAGGATCTTGCGCAAAATCCACATCTTCTGCAGCTCATCCTGCTTCATCAGCAGATCTTCGCGGCGAGTGCCGGAGCGGTTGATGTTAATTGCAGGGAAAATCCGTTTCTCGGCAATGCGGCGATCCAAATGAATCTCCATATTGCCGGTGCCCTTGAACTCCTCATAGATCACATCATCCATGCGTGAGCCGGTCTCAACCAAGGCGGTGGCGATAATCGTCAGGCTACCGCCCTCCTCTACATTACGCGCCGCACCAAAGAAACGTTTGGGACGGTGCAGAGCATTAGCGTCAACACCACCGGTCAACACTTTGCCGGACGAGGGGATAACGGTATTGTAGGCGCGGGCCAGACGGGTGATGGAGTCAAGCAGAATCACCACGTCCTTGTTATGCTCAACCAGACGCTTGGCCTTCTCAATCACCATATCAGCCACCTGGACATGGCGAGCTGCGGGCTCATCGAAGGTTGAAGATATCACCTCTCCACGCACCGAACGAGCCATCTCCGTCACCTCTTCAGGACGCTCATCAATAAGCAGAACAATCAGGTAACACTCAGGATGGTTGTGACCAATGGACTGAGCAATGTTCTGCATCAGCATTGTCTTACCCGCTTTCGGCGGAGAAACGATCAATCCACGCTGTCCCTTACCGATGGGCGCACACAACTCGATGGTACGCGCAGTAATATCCTCGGTACTTCCGTTACCCTTCTCCAGGGTGAATTTTTGATTGGCAAACAGCGGAGTGAAATTCTCAAACAGGATCTTGTGCTTGGCGTTCTCCGGTTTATCGTAGTTGATCTCATCAACCTTAAGGAGGGCGAAGTAGCGTTCACTCTCCTTGGGCGGGCGAATCTTACCGGAGATGGTATCGCCTGTACGCAAACTGAAGCGCCGGATCTGACTGGGCGAGACATAAATATCGTCCGGCCCGGCGAGATAGGAAGCATCCGCCGAACGCAGAAAACCGAAACCATCCTGCAGTATCTCCAATACACCATCACCATGGATATCCTCACCCTTCTTGGCGTGGGACTTAAGGATGGCAAAGATCAGATCCTGCTTACGGGAACGCGCCATATTATCCAGTTTCATGGACCTGGCCAGTTCGGTCAGTTCGGCAACGGGTATTTTCTTAAGTTCGGTGAGGTTCATAGTTTAATTTCGGCGTGGTTTATGTAGGTTATGAAACAGACAGGAGATGTCCGTGTGAAAGGTGGAGTTGTATGTAGGTTGATCGTAAGGAGGCGACCAGGATTGGTGTTAATCTGCTCACGGGATGCGGTGTTAGAAAATACTAGCACCATCCCAGAGCATGTCCAGGGTTTTTATGACCTGTACTTATAGGTTGCTATCGATAAAAGCAATCAGCTGCGATTTGGATACAGCGCCCACTTTAGTTGCCTCAACCTCACCATCTTTAAATAACATCAGGGTGGGGATGCCACGAATACCATAGCGGGGGGGCGTATTGGGGTTGTCATCTATATTCAGCTTAGCGATCTTGACCCGGTCGCTGTACTCGCCTGCAATCTCATCAAGTACCGGTGCAATCATCTTGCAAGGACCACACCACTCAGCCCAATAGTCGACCAATACCGGCTGGTCAGCCTGAAGCACTTCCGCTTCGAATGAATCATCGGTCACATGAACAATCTGTTCACTCACTAGTAGTTCTCCAAAAAATAATCTGTTGGGTTATCTCACCGGGATGTGCGGAATCGCACCGGCGTTTTTAAATTCTGTTATCACAAGGACACGTTTGAATTATTTCTTCATGTTTGGCCACTAAGGCCTAGTGGGTGTATTTGATATCAATATTTTCCCTATTTCAAGTCCAAACTGCCTCTAAATTGCTGTATGGTAACATCCCATGACTGAAAAACACTTAACCGACATACGATTTGACAGCTTTGACTTTCCAAAAGAACTAGCTCAAGGCGTTGAAGATACAGGATTTTCTTTTTGCACCCCGATCCAGGCAGAGACTATTCCTATCGCCCTCGACGGTCGTGATGTCGCCGGTCAGGCGCAGACGGGAACAGGCAAAACAGCCGCCTTTTTGCTCGCCACATACCACAATTTGCTGACAAAACCGGACTCCGAAGGGCGAAAACTGAACCAGCCAAGGGCTCTTATCCTCGCTCCGACCCGTGAACTGGCTATACAGATTCATAAAGATGCAGAGGTACTCGGACGACATACCGGCCTAAAACTTGGTCTGGTTTTCGGTGGCACAGGTTATGAGCAGCAGCGTCAGCAGCTGCAGGATGGCGTTGACATCCTCATCGGCACCCCCGGCCGCATGATCGACTACTTCAAGCAGCATGTATTCAACCTGAAGGCAGCCCAAGTGGTGGTGCTGGATGAGGCGGACCGCATGCTTGACCTCGGATTTATCAAAGATATCCGCTACCTGCTGCGCCGCTGCCCCGACCCGGTCAAGCGGCTTGGCCTGCTCTTCTCCGCCACCCTATCCTATCGGGTACTTGAGCTCGCCTATGAGCACATGAACAATCCCGAGTCAGTGAAAATTGAAACTGAAAAGGTGACAGCGGACAAGGTCACCCAGACCTGTTACATGACCGCCAACAACGAAAAGATTTCATTGCTCATCGGCCTACTGCGGAAGATGGATGCTCACCGCTCCATCATCTTCGTCAACACCAAGCGGGGGTGCGACCTGGTATGGGGGTTCCTTGAGGGTAACGGATTCAAAGCTGCGGTGCTCTCAGGCGATGTACCCCAGAAAAAGCGCATGAGCCTGCTGACCCAGTTTCAGAACGGTGAGCTGGCCATTCTGGTGGCCACCGATGTAGCGGCCCGCGGCTTGCACATCCCCGATGTCTCCCACATCTTTAACTTCGACCTGCCGGAAGATGCTGAGGATTATGTCCACCGCATCGGTCGCACCGCCAGGGCGGGGGCCAGCGGTGACGCTATCAGCTTCGCCTGCGAAACCCACTCTTTCGCCCTGCCGGATATCGAAACCTATATCGGCCACCGCATGCCAATGCAGCCGGTAACCGATGAGCTACTAGCCGAGATCGATCCGAAGAGCCGTGTCATCCCCGACCGACCGGCACGCGATAATCGTCGTGGTGGTGGCAGACCGAGACAAGGCGGCAGAGGACGTTCCGGCGGTGGCAACCACCGCCAGCGACGGTAGATTAATCACCACCAGTTAACTGCCGTACTACGCGCACAAATGGATCTCTTCACCGAAAATAAATGCAGCCGATGTAAAGGGACTAGGTGCTGCACTTATATGACTGAGGCGCTTGGTGCGGCACCACGCTCAAAGAGTGATTTCGACCATCTGCTATGGCAGATATCCCATGACGGCGTAGAGATATATAAAGATGAAGGGGAGTGGTACCTGATGCTTCAGGGCCGCTGTCAGCACATTGGCCCCAACGGTGCCTGTGCCATATATGAAGATCGCCCTCAGATCTGTCGTGACTACGAAAATGACTGGTGTGAAATGGACGCTCCAGCTGAAGAGGGGTTTGAACTCTACTTCCGCAACTACGGCGAGCTGTTGAGCTACTGCAAAAAACGCTTCAAAACCTGGGGACGTTGAAAAACCAGGGCGCAGAATGCGCAGAGATTTTGATCTTGGATGACACCGCACAATAAGCTGCAATCTGATGTAGGAGCGAACTTGTTCGCAAAGAACCTGCTTCGGAGTCGATCGCGAACAAGTTCGCTTCTACCTGTCGTTCTCATGCAAAGCTGTTCAGCCCCTTTTTTGAACAATACCTCTCTGCGTCCCACTTTTTACCCAGATCACTCCGGCAGTATCTCCGAGAAGTCGTGGATCGCATCAAACGCCCCCACCTCCCGTGGCGGCTCCTTGGTGTCGGGCTTGAGTACTGCCAGCAACCAACGGATACCGTACGCTTTCGCTGACTCGAGTACTGACGGGCTGTCGTCTACAAATAGTGTTTTCGCTGGATCAAACAGCTCCACCTGCTGCAATTTGTCCCAAAATGCCCGATCCTCCTTTGGCAAACCAAGGTCATGAGAGCAGATCACGGCATCGAAGTAGCCGCCCAGCTGGGTACGATCGAGCTTGAGCGCCAACGACTTCTGGTGGGCGTTGGTCACCAACACTAAACGCTTGCCCCGCCTCTTCATCGCCTGGAGGAAATCAACCACATGGGGATGAACCCCTATCAGATGGTCCACCTCCTCCTTCAGCAAGGCGATATCGAGCCCTAGCTCCCGACTCCAGTGGTCGACGCAGTACCACTCCAGGGTCCCTAAAATATCCCGGTAGCTGCCATGAAGCTTTTCCCTTGCCGCCTCCAGAGATATACCATTGGCCTCGGCATAACGCTTGGGCACATGCTCCAGCCAGAAGTGGTTATCGAAGTGAAGATCCAGCAAGGTGCCGTCCATATCGAGAAATAGTGTGTCGATTTGGTTCCAGTCAATGATACTCATGGGGTAAAGTTACCCCGTAAGCCACAACGAAGCCAACCCTATGCAAAAAAAGCCGACTACCCATGACCGACGTCTGGTATCCAGTACCGGAATCTTCAAAATCGAAGAGATGGACCTGCAATTCTCCAATGGAGAAAAAAGATGCTACCAGCGTGTCGTTGGCAGCCCCCAGGGGGCGGTAATGATCGTGCCGTTACTAAATAACGACACCCTACTGTTGATTAGGGAGTATGCGGCGGGAATGGATCGCTACGAACTGGCCTTCCCCAAGGGGCGCATCGAAAGTGGAGAAGAGACATTGGCAGCGGCTAACCGCGAGATCCAGGAGGAGATCGGCTACGCTGCTCGCAATCTGGAGCTGATCTCCTCGGTCACCGTAGCACCAGGCTACATGTTTCATCAGACCCACATCGTATTGGCAAGCGATCTCTATCCACAGAAGATAGAGGGGGACGAACCGGAAGAGATCGAAGTAGTACCCTGGCCATTGTCTGAAATAGAAACACTGCTGCAAGCAACTGATTTCACCGAGGCCCGCTCCATCGCCGCTCTCTTTCTGATACATCGCCACCTGCAACAATGAAAAAGAGTCGCCCATATAGAGCCGTCACCGGAGCACTCCTGCTATGGTTCCTACTTGCCACAGGCGCAATCTCAGCAGAAACCGAGCCGGACGAGGCGTTCGAGTTTGACGATACTCCAACGTCATCCCCCCTTGACCACCCCAAGTGGTTCAAGGAGAGTTTTCTCGACCTGCCGGATGATCTGGCAGAGGCGCTGGCTGCTGGCAAGAGAGGTATTATCGTCTACTTTGGACAGCGACACTGCCCCTACTGCCAGAAGCTGATGGAGGTAAACTTTGGCCAGGAGGAGATTGTCACCTACACCCGCAAACACTTTGACCTGATTCCTATAGATACCCGCGGTGTAATGGATGTCACTGACTTTGACGACAACACGCTCAGTGAACACGACTACGCACTCCGTGAAGAGACCCAATTCACCCCATCGCTGATCTTCTATAACGAAGAGGGCAAGATCGCCCTGCGCCTGCGGGGCTACTACCCCCCCTATAAATTTCTTGCAGCACTGGAATACGTGGCCGACGACCACTACCGAAACGAGTCTTTCGCCGGCTATCTGCAGCGGGCGGAGGGGAGCATGGCCTTTGAGCCGGGCGAGTTGAGTGAAGAGCCCTTCTTCACGCCACCTCCCTATGCCCTCGACCGCAGCCGCATAACGGCGGGAGAACCCTTGGCGGTCTTCTTCGAACAAGGCGAATGCCACGCCTGCGACATACTCCATGCCCAACCACTGCAAAACCCGAAGATCACCCGCCTGCTCGAGAATTTTGAGAATGTGCAGCTCGACATCCATGCCGACACCCCGGTGCTGACACCGGCCGGCCGGCGCACAACAGCAAAAGCCTGGGCACAAAAACTGGGGCTCTTCTACACCCCATCAATCATATTTTTCGACGAATCAGGCGACGAGATTATGCGCCTCGACTCCGTAGTCCAGTTCTTCCGCCTGCATCAGGTACTAAGCTACATCGCCAGCGGTGACTACAAAAAAGAACCTAGCTATCTGAAATGGCGCGCAAAGCAGGTGCGCTAAAAAACACCACCCCACCCTTCCCCTCTATTTGACAGCCACCTGTAAACAGTACTTTTTGGGTGCATAGACAGCAAAAGGAAGCAGAGCACTTATTAATTCCATTTCCCCTCACAGTGAACTATCTTTTATTTTAATTCCCAGGGATTGCCGATTTAGTATGCACAAAGCCTATACCTCTTCTTCAGATCAGGATCTTGCAGCGGAGAACCGCCTGCTGCAACAACAACTGAAGTGCCAGAGCGAAGAGGCGAGCCACAATGAAGCGATACTCAAACGATTCCATGAGCGAGAACTCACCCTGCTGGCTTCCGAAGGTCTGCCGGAACTGCTCAACTGCCTGACCGAAGAGATGAAACACTCCTTTGGCCTGCCCGCAACCAGCCTGGTTCTCCACGATCCCAACCACGAACTACGCCACCTGCTGCTCCATACCGGCATCACCCCGGAGGAGCTCACTGAAGTGCGCTTTCTCGACTGTCTGGAGGATTTCGAACCCACCCTATCCCGCTTGAAAGGCCCATGGCTCGGCCCCTTTCTCGGTGAAGACCATGCCGCCCTTTTTGCCACAGGCACAGAGCTCCAGAGCATCGCCATCCTGCCGATGATCCGCCGCGGCACCCTGACGGGTATTTTCGGCCTCGGCAGCCGGGACCCAACCCGCTTTACCCGCCACCACGCCAGTGACTTCCTCCATCGACTGGCCACCATTGGCGCCATCTGCCTGGAAAACAGCGTCAACCGTGAGCATCTGGTAATCAGCGGCCTCACAGATGCACTCACCGGCCTTCACAACCGCCGCTATCTTGAGCGCCGCCTGCAAGAGGAGGTGGCACGCGCCCGTCGCTACGACCAGCCGCTGAGCTGTCTGTTCATCGATGCCGATCACTTCAAACGTATCAATGACAACCACGGTCATGCCGCAGGCGATACGGTACTGCGGGAGCTGGCCCTGCGAGTCAAGGAGTCTCTGCGTGCATCCGATGTTGCCACTCGTTTTGGAGGTGAAGAGTTCACCCTGCTGTTACCACAAACCAGCATCACCGAAGCGCTCCTCCTGGCGGAGCGTATCCGTGGCAGCATTGAGTGCAAACCAATAATCATCAACAATGAAAAAGAACTCAATATCACCGTCTCGGTGGGGGTCAGTACGTTACTCACACACACCAAGGGTAGTGGCAACGAGCTGATTGATGAGGCGGACAAAGCACTCTACCGGGCAAAAGAGTTGGGAAGAAATAGAGTGGAGCTATACCAGACAGAGTAAACTCTCTAGTATGCGGAAAATTCGGTAACCCACAGCCAGTTCACAAGCCGGGTTGGCAAGGCGCACGAGTGCAGGACTGGCCGTAGCCAATTCAAACGAGTGCAACACCGCCAACCCGGCTTGTGGACTGGCTGAGGGAGCCCCGCTAAGAGGCCAATGCTGCGTTGCGCACCTTGGAAAGGGCTTGCCATTCCCTGCGGTACGCGCCTTACCTTGGCCTCTTAGCGGGGCTCTGTGAGTTACCGAACTTCCCGCATGGCCCACTAGCCCGGACTACACAGACACACCAAAGAAAAAGCCCGCATCCGAAGAGTGCGGGCTTTCAAAATATGGTGGCCGGGGGCAGAATCGAACTGTCGACACGCGGATTTTCAGTCCGCTGCTCTACCAACTGAGCTACCCGGCCAAGTTGAGAGGGCGTATTAAACCGATACAACGGCCCGGAGTCAAGCGTGATCTGTCTTTCCTGGTGATGTTTTCAGATTTCACCGAAAGAATCCAAGCCGTCGCACTCACCCACTCCATATCAAAGGCGCTGGGTCACTTTGGTGCGGTGAACTCCACTGGTGTACCGCTACCACCCCCAAAGAAGAACTTATCCATCTCCTCCTCAAGAAACTTGCGCGCCTTGTCCTCAAAGGGTACCAGCCGGTACTCGTTGATCAACATGGTCTGATGCTGCAACCACATCTGCCACGCCTCTTTTGACACGCTGTCAAAAATTTTCTCTCCCAGTTCCCCGGGATAAGGGGCGCGCTCAAGGCCCTCGGCCTCTTTGTTTAGCTTCACACAGTTTACCAGGCGGCTCATACGACATCTCCTAACAAAAACTTTTTCAACTCGTCGATCAACTGCGTCACTGGCGCAGCCAAGCCACGGGCATCGGGGTTGAGCGAGTTATACCAGACAGAGCGATCACCATCCATCACACAATCTGTAGCGTTATTCAGCTCGACCATCAGAGGAGTGATCTCGAGGTGGAAATGAGAGAAGGTGTGGCGGCGTTTCGGCAGGCGGCTCAGTTGCTGCACCCGCCCACCCATCCGTGCCAGACACCAGGCCTTAGCAGCCGCCTCATCCCTATACTCCGGCAAACCCCAGAGCCCGCCCCATACACCTGAACTTGGCCGCCGCTCCAACAATAGCCGTCCTTCACCGTCATGCAGCAGCAGCATACAGACCCGGCGACTGGGAAGAGGTTTCCGCGGCTTTGGCGAAGGGTAACGCGTGGGATCCCCCTCCGCCAGAGCACAGCACCCCTCGGTTAGTGGGCAGTGGCTGCAATCGGGCCGAGTTCGACGACAGACACCGGCCCCCAGATCCATCATCGCCTGGGTATACTCACCGACCCGTTCAACAGGCGTAAGACTCTCCGACAGCACCCACAGCCGTTTCTCCACCGCCGCCCTGCCGGGCCAGCCCTCGATAGCAAAACAGCGCGCCAGTACCCGCTTTACATTACCGTCGAGAATCGGCTGACGCCGGCCCGCCGCAAGGGAGAGTATCGCCCCGGCGGTAGAACGCCCAATCCCCGGCAAGGCAACCAACTGATCCAGAATTTCGGGGAAAACGCCATCGTATTCGTCACACACCCGCTGCGCTGCACGGTGCAGATTTCTTGCCCTGGCGTAATAACCCAGCCCCGACCAGAGGTGCATCACCTCATCCACCGGTGCCCGCGCGAGATCCTCAAGCTGGGGAAAAGCCGCCATAAAGCGTTCGAAATAGGGGATCACCGTCGCCACCTGTGTCTGCTGCAGCATGATCTCAGAGACCCAGACACGGTAAGGGGTGGACTCCTGCTGCCACGGTAGATCCTTACGGCCGTGCACCTCAAACCAGGCGAGCACTCTGTGGGCAAACAGCTCGCTCCCACTCCAGTCACTTTTCTTCATGGGGTCATTATCCTAGAATCCTCAGTTGACCGCTCCATTCTACAGGCAAGACATTGATTTAAATTACACTGACTACGATTGCACCTTTCACTCTCCGGGTGAATAACGCTACAGGGCGGATAGCACACTTGGGTTGGCGCATTACGGCGTTACAACTCCTTGGAATAGGCAGAAAATTGCTCCTGCATTTTCTGCATACCGTCCATCCATGGACATAAATGACTATTCCTCGTCGTCGAGCCTTGTACTGCACCAACCCAAGCGCACTCTCCACTCTGTCCAACTGAGGATTTTAGGATTATAGGGGGACCATTTGTGCGATAATAGGTCATCTGCTTCCGACAATGACCTACACTGTGAAAGGTTTACTACTACACCTGCTTACTCTGTCACTATTATTGATCCCGGTGACTGCCACCGCCCTCAGCTTTGCTCTGCCACAGGCAGGTGATGATCTGGTGGGTGAGGTGGGTGAAATCCAGAGCCGGTACGAGGACACCCTCTCCGATATCGCGCGTGAAAACGACCTTGGCTACATAGAGATTACTGAAGCCAATCAGGAGGTGGACCCTTGGCTTCCCGGCGAAGGAACGCGAGTAGTGCTGCCCAAGCAGTTCATCCTACCCCCAGGTCCGCGTGAGGGTATTGTCATTAACCTCGCCGAGCTACGCCTCTACTACTATCCGAAGGGTGAAAAACGGGTGATCACCCACCCCTTGGGGATAGGCCGTGAGGGGTGGAGCACCCCCACGGGCAGAGCGCGGGTAACGCGCAAGCAACACAGGCCAAGCTGGCGCCCCACCCCGTCGATCCTCAAGGAACATGAGGAGATGGGGGATCCGCTGCCGGCGGTGGTGAAACCGGGCCCAAATAATCCTCTGGGACAGCACGCTATCTACCTCAGTATGAGAGGCTACCTGCTCCATGGCACCAACAAGCCCTATGGCGTTGGCATGCGAGTGAGCCACGGCTGTATCCGCCTCTATCCGGAAGATATCGCTTCACTGTTTGATCAGGTACCCAGTAACACCCCGGTACGCATCATCAATGAGCCTTACAAAGCAGGCTGGCTCAACAGCCGCCTCTATATTGAGGCTCACCCGCCTCTCAGTGAACAGCGCAAGGCACATGGAATCAACTTCACTCCCATGGTATCCGCCATCATCAAGGCCATGGGTGAGCGCAACCTGAAGCCGGACTGGGAGGCGATGAAACAGGCAGCAATCAATCAGCGGGGCATTCCCACCCCCGTCACCGCCATCATCACGGAAGAGAGCGTAATGCTACAATCCCGCTAGTACACCCAAAAAAAAGCCCGGTGACCTGCCAGAGGTCACCGGGCTTTTTTCTATTGCGATACAGCAGGCTTATTTAGCCATGCTTTTTTGCATCATACGCTCGCATTTCTCGGCGCACTCATCTGCAGATGCCTGGGCCACATTGGCGGCACTCATAGCAGCAGAGGCTTTACGCTCGGCTGCGGAAGCTGCTGAACCGGCAGAGTTGGCAGAAGCCATTGCCGCATCAGCAGTCTCTTGTGCCTTGGTGATATCAGCCTGCATCTGTGTCAACTGGTCGGTGGTTGCACAACCGGTAACCAGGCCAAGGGTCAGTGCCACTGCAGACAACTTGGTGAGGGTGCTTTTCATCATTTCTTGTTGCTCCTAAGGTTATATTTCATTCTTTGACCGTGACCCGTCGGTTACTGGTTTGAGCTCCAGGTGATACCGAGCGGCTCCCAACAAGTGGGATTATACTGCCTGGTGAGAGACAGGAGTCTTTCTAATCCAGACATCATATTTAATAGTTTAGCTCTTCTCAAATGAAGAAACAGCAAAAAATGTATATTCCGTCAATTTATCGCACTTTTTGTACTAAAAAAGACCTTTAAATTTATCCTTTAGCCCACTTTCAAGCTTCTGCTTTAACTCCTGCTTCTTCTCTTCGACTCTCTTCTCCACCTTTGCCTTTTGAGCACCCGCGAGAACCGAGCCGAAGTCAAAGCTGTAATCAGGTGATGCGTAGGGACCGGTCAGATGTACGGGGATCGGCACACCCTTAAGGTCATCCAATCCTTCACCACCCTGACCCTTCTCGGTACTGACCACCACCGCCTTCACCTTGTAGTCGAGGGTTTCAGCAACCAGGTTGACCTGGCCGGCGCCATTTACCCGCAGATAAGGTGACTTTGCCAGCAGATCCTTGTTGGTCAGCACCCCTTTGGCAATCACCGCAGAACCTGTCAGCTCAGAGAAGTCGGTCTGAGGCACAGCCTGAGACTGCTGTGGGGCAGAACCACCACCAATTTTCGCCTTGGCGTCACGAATCGACTGAGCGAGATTAAAGCCCTTCACCGCACCGTTTTCAAAACTGAAATCGAGATTACCCCCAAGGCTGCGCTTGATGGCATTGACACTGTTACCTCGACTGCTGAGCTTGGCGTTGAACTTACCTTTTCCATCAAAACGGTCTTCACCGGTTAGATCCTTCACCAGCGGACCGGCAGAGAGATTACTGAGGTGGTTCTCCGTGTTCATCAGCGGTGATTTGCCGCTCACGTCCAGCTTCGTCACACCTTGGTAACTGCCTTCATAGAAATGCCCCACCTTCTGACCCAGCTCCAGCTTCCCTTTACGTGCCTTGACGCTCACTTCCAACTGCTCCGCCAGCAGCTTACTGATGATCAGTTTGCCGATTTTCAACTTGCCGTCGATATCCAGCTGCCGCAGAGTCTCAACCGGCATCAGCGGTTCATCACCACTTGCCTTGGTTGTCGCTTCAGGTTTCTCTCCCCCCTCTTTAGCCGGAGGCAGGTAGCGGTCAACATCGATAGCGTCTACATCCAGAACAAAGGCGACGGCCGATCCACGAAGAGTGGCACTACCGCTGATTTTGGTATCGTCCAGAGTGACCGCCAACTTCTCCAGCTTGGTCACACTCCCCTGTGCATTGAGGCCGATATCAGCTGAAAATCGTGTCAGTGCCTTGGGGTCAGCAGTCTCCGGCAGAGTCATCCCCTGAGCAGCCAACCACTCACGAAGGTTAAACTCCGCCAGACTGACCGCACCACTGAAGGCGGGCTTACTATTGAGATTCACTCCCTTCAGATCGCCGGCAAGCTTAAGCTCCCCGGCCGTCACCTTGAGACCATTAATAGCGACCACCGTACCATCCAGCGCGAGAACAATCGCAGCCTCAAGTTCGGCATGAGCCGCACCACCCGCCAGCGCCTCACCCTCGGCATCGACGTTGAGAGAGAGCTCCTCTATTCGCAGCTCACCCGCCCTCTCGTTGATAGATACCTGAGCATCCATCCGTACCTCTGCTTTTACCTGTGGAGCTTTGTTCTCAAGCTGCATCCCCATCTCCAGAGCCACTGGTCGCCCCGGGGCAATGGCGCCTGAATTGAGGGAGAAGTTACTGATAGAGAGCTGCTGCCCACTGCTGCGGTCATCCCAACTCACCTGGGCGTTATTGATATTGATGCCGCCGATAGTGAAGGCACCTATACCACCGGAAGCCTTGGAGTCATCACCCCCGCTCTTCGGTGAACTATCGCCCTTGGCAAGATCATCCCAGTTGCTCACCCCCGCGCTGTTTTTCGCCAGGTTCAGTTGCAACCCCTCAAGCCCGATAGTATCGACTTCGACCTGGCTACTGAACAGAGGCATCAGCTTTACACGCACAGCGGCATGGTTCACGGCGGCAAACGGCTTGTCACCAAACCCCCGGGCATTGCTCAATTCGAGTTCACCTATTTCAATCCCGAGCCAGGGGAATACCGACAGTTTAAGCTCCCCATCGATCTGCAATGTACGACCTGTCTGCTCTTGCACCTTGGCAACGATCTCCCCCTTATAGTCATTCGGGTCGACGACCATCGGCACAATGATCATTGCCGCCACCACCAAAAGAACTACAAGACCAATCAGTCCGCCAAGGATTTTGAAGAGCTTACCCATCACCATCTCCATATCTATGATTTTGTATCGTGCTAGCATGGCCCAAATAGCCGATGAATACCACGCCGATTAGGAAAAAAGCGAATAGTAGCCCATCCACATATCGCCATTTTGTCTACTATTCAACTTAGCACATAGTGAAAATCGTGCGCTCAGGCGGAGTGTGTGGTGTTAGTGGTAAAATCACTTTGCGGTCAATCGAATCAAGCATGCCCGATCAGCTATTACCGGGAGATCCGTATGTCCGGCATGGATGACTATGAGGAGATCATCACTCTCAGCGAACGCCAAAGGTGAAAAATGGAGCGGGTAGCGGGAGTCGAACCCGCCTCACTAGCTTGGGAAGCTAGGGTAATACCGATATACGATACCCGCGCTGGAGTGGTGATTCTATGCGCCTCCAGGGTGTAGAGGCAAGTGCCTGCAAAGAACTTTTTCCATATGGAATATCCGGTTGAATTATTCGGGCCAACTCCCACCTTTGGTGTAGAATCGCTGCAACAGATTAAAGCACAGGAAAAACCATGCTGATCTATGTAAACAGCGAAGAGAGACAGATTCCGGATAATGCCAACATGGCGGCGTTGATTCAACTGCTGGAACTTGGCGACCAGCGGATTGCCGTAGAGGTGAATGAGGCATTGGTTCCACGTAGCACCTTTGATCACCACACACTACAGGCCGAAGACAAGGTCGAGATCGTCCGGGCGATCGGCGGCGGCTAATAAACCGCAACATTTCCCTTACGCCGACAACCAACGAAACCCCTTCAACCCAACAACAGTGACCCAGTAAACGATATGTCCAATCAAGCAAAAGATTCATTCTCCGTTGCAGGCCGTGAGTTCCACTCCCGTCTGCTGGTAGGCACCGGCAAATATAAGGATATGGAGGAGACGCGCGAGGCAATTGAGACCAGTGGGGCGGAAATCATCACCATTGCCGTGCGCCGCACCAATATGGGCCAGAATAGCGATGAGCCCAATATCCTCGATATCCTGCCGCCGGAGAGATACACCATTCTGCCCAATACCGCCGGTTGTTTCGATGCAGACACCGCTATTCGCACTTGCCGACTGGCACGCGAGCTGCTGGATGGCCACAATCTGGTGAAACTCGAAGTACTGGGTGACCAGCAGACCCTCTTTCCCGATGTTATCGCCACCCTGAAAGCGGCGGAGGTGTTGGTTAAAGACGGCTTTGATGTGATGGTCTACACCAACGACGATCCCATTGTCGCCCGTGAGCTGGAACAGATCGGCTGTGCCGCCGTCATGCCTCTGGCCGCCCCCATCGGTTCCGGTTTGGGAGTGCGTAACAAACTGAATATCCGCACCATCGTCGAAAATGCCAATGTGCCGATCCTGGTCGACGCAGGTGTCGGCACAGCCTCCGATGCCGCCGTTGCCATGGAGCTGGGTTGTGACGGGGTATTAATGAACACCGCCATCGCCGCCGCCGACAAGCCGGTGCTTATGGCGTCGGCAATGAAAAAAGCGATTGAGGCGGGCCGTGAAGCCTACCTGGCCGGACGTATGCCGGCGAAACGCTTCGCCTCTGCCTCCTCACCGGTTGAGGGGCTGTTCTTCTGATCCAACAACTGCAAATGTCTGAGCTTAGCCTTCAGATAACAGGCTGAGCCAGGCGTGAACTTTTGTGCAGGAGCGGCGCCATCGCTGCCAGCCATGGAGAGCGAAGCGAAGGCTGGTAATCCCCGGTAGCCGTGAGGCCGCACTGCTTACCCGTCGTGCGCGTAGCGCGCCAGAGGGGAAGCAAAGTAGGCATCCAAACACGGCGTCCAGTCAATGGGAACTGACTGCGAAGCGGTAACGAGCTTGCGATGTTATCGCGTAGCGTCAGTGACCAGGACGGCCGGGGCACTAATAGGCTGTCGAAGATTGAGTGCAAAAGGGGGACTTGGATGTCCTGTTTTGCATCACGAAATCGAAGACTCGCTTACGCCGCGATGAACATCGCACAATCCGTACTAAATTCCATCGTCCCGAGGGCCGGGCTCTTACAGGCAGAAGCCAATGGATAAATACAGGAAGCCGCAAAGTGGCACTGGAAGCTAGATATAGCACATAACCATCTACTGAGAAAAACCAATACCGTCCATGTCAGAGCAGGACAAAAAATACCGCCCAATCAAAAGCTATGTGCTGCGCACAGGACGGATGACGCCTGGGCAAGAGCGTGCGTTTGATCGGCTATGGCCGCAATTCGGCATCGACTTCAATGGTCAGCCACTGGAATTTGCACAGCTGTTCGGCAACAGCAACCCGGTCTTTATCGAAATCGGCTTCGGTAATGGTGAGTCCCTGGCACAGATGGCCGCAGCAGCCCCTGAAAACAACTACCTTGGCATCGAAGTTCACCGCCCGGGGGTTGGTCACCTGCTGTTGAAAATAGAAGAGCTTAAATTGAAGAATCTTCGTGTCATTCAACACGACGCCGTAGAGGTACTGGCCCAGGGTGTGGCGGATGCCACCCTGGCCGGCCTGTTTCTCTTCTTCCCAGACCCTTGGCACAAAAAACGCCACCACAAGCGCCGCATTCTTAAACCCAGCTTTGTCTCCCTGTTAGAGCGGGTAATCCGGCCAGGTGGCTTTTTTCACGCCGCCACCGACTGGGAACCCTACGCAGAGCAGATGCTGGAGGTGATGAGCGCTGCTGACAACACCTTTGACAACAGCGCAGGCAAGGGTGCTTTTACTCCCCGACCGACATACCGCCCACTGACAAAATTTGAGCAGCGGGGTCATCGCCTCGGTCACGGTGTCTGGGATCTGATCTTCCTCCGCCAATGAGCACCCTCACCCTTAAGGGCTTTCAATGCCATAATCTGCACCCCATTGATCTGGTAGTACCGGCAGGTGGCTTCACCACCCTTACCGGTCCCTCCGGCTGTGGCAAGACACGTCTACTGCGGGCGTTAGCCGATCTTGATCCCCATGAAGGTGAGATTCGCCTTGATGAGAGAGCCCAAGTGGAAATTTCACCTCCAGCGTGGCGTCAACAGGTGGGATTACTACCGGCAGAGAGTCACTGGTGGGAGGAGCAGGTAAAGGGGCACTTCAAAGCAGCGGCGGATGATCTTCTGGAGTCCCTCGGCCTGCCGGTGGAGTGCATGGAGTGGAGCATCCAGCACATCTCCAGCGGTGAACGTCAACGCCTCGCCCTGGCCCGCCTGCTCAGCATCGTTCCCAAGGTGTTGCTGCTGGATGAACCCACTGCCAACCTTGACCAGCAGAATATCCGCCGTGTAGAGACAGTAATTGAGTCTTACCTTAAGCAACACAATGCAGCCGTATTGTGGGTAAGCCACGACCCCGCACAGCGCCGCCGACTGGGCGGGAGGCATCTGACGATAGCAGATGGCGGGATAGAGGAAGAGCGATGGAGCTGATCCAGCTCAACCCATTCGAGCTCTCTATCGCCTCCCTGCTGGTAGTCGCCCTTGCCGCCATCTCCTGGCGCCTTCACCTGGGTATTGAGAAACGACTGCTGATCGCCGCCCTGCGCAGCGTGGTCCAGTTGCTGCTGCTGGGCCTGGTACTGAAGGCTCTCTTCACCCAGGCCAACCCCTACCTGATCGTAGCACTTACCCTGTTTATGCTCGGTGTCGCCGGCTACGAGGTGATGGCTCGCCAGCAGCGCCGCTTCAGCGGGGCATGGGGCATGGGCATAGGCACGCTCTCTATGTTCGTCTCCTCCTTCAGCATCACCCTGTTGGCGCTCCATCTGGTGGTTAAGGTCGACCCCTGGTACACACCCCAGTACCTGATCCCGCTTCTCGGCATGATGCTCGGCAACACCATGTCCGGCATGGCCATCGCCCTGGATAATCTAACCCACAACGCCTGGCAGCAGCGCGGCGTTATCGAGGGCAGGCTAATACTGGGAGAAGACTGGGATAGCGCCATTGGAGAGATCCGTCGTACCGCCTTACGTACCGGGCTGATCCCGATAATCAACGCCATGGCCGCCGCCGGTGTAGTCAGCCTGCCGGGAATGATGACCGGTCAGATCCTCGCCGGCAGTCCACCACTGGAGGCGGCCAAGTATCAGATCATGATCCTGCTGCTGATTGCCGCCGGTACAGGCTTCGGTGCGATTGTCGCGGTCTCAATCGGCTCCCGCCGCCTCTTCGATGAGCGTCAGCGCCTGCGTCTCGACCGCCTCTCTTCGAAGGGCCGTGACGGCTGATCGTAAAAACCCTACATGGAAGACGTAGAGAATATAGAGAGCCGCTACAATTGGCAGAGAGTAGCCTGGGTTGAGCTTGCGAAACCCAGGGAGTGCAACACCAAACACACCATTGAGTAGCCTCTCGACAATCTGCATCAAGGGGTGTGATCCATAGCAGCGGGGTAACCATTACCATAGATACTGCGACCACCCTCCCTGACCACCTTTGAACCCAGGTTTCGCAAGCTCAACCCATGCCCCGCTTTTCTACACAATGCGTGACATAGATGAGCAGCAGCTCCCATCCCAAGACCCCTAAAATGCCCCCAGCTCTCTAAATCGTGAACTGGATCACAAATAATTGACCCCCATGAAACCCAGAGTTAGTATTTACATTACTAACTTTATGTGGATACGCCCGCACTAATGTCGCTTATAGGAGATTACACCATGGGGAAAAGGAATATCTGGGGTGCAGTATGTACCTGCTTTGCATTAACTCTCTGCACATCGGCCTTCAGTGCCAGCATAGAGCTGATAACAAACGGCGGTTTCGAGACTGGTGATTTTACCGGCTGGACTACCACAGAGGTCTCTTCCAACGAGGGTTATTTTCTCGTAACCGACCAAACCACCTTACCTCTTAGTGGAGTCGATCCAACTGTTAACACAGCTACGGTTGGAGCTAAAAGCGGGTCTTACTATGCGGTTTCTGATCAAAACGGTCCTGGTAAACATACTCTTTCGCAGACATTCACGGTTTCAGGTGCTGTTTCATCGGCCATCTTATCTTTTGATATGTTCGTGAATAACTGGTTTGAAACTACCCAGATCAACCCTGCAGGGCTTGACCATGCTGCAGAGCCCAATCAACACGCCAGAGTAGATATACTCGCTGACGGAGCTGATATTTTCTCTACGACTACAGGTGTGCTAGATAACTATTATCTGGGCGCTGATGTTAATAAAGCTTCGAATCCATATACAGCCTATGAGTTCGATATCACTTCAGTTGTAGCACTTGGGGGTGACTTTACACTCAGGTTTGCCGAGGTTGACAATCAATTTTACCTCAACCAGGGGATAGATAATGTCAGCATTAAGGTATCCAGCGTGCCTATACCTGGAGCGGTATGGCTATTC
Source organism: Candidatus Sedimenticola sp. (ex Thyasira tokunagai) (assembly GCA_037318855.1). Lineage (GTDB taxonomy): Bacteria > Pseudomonadota > Gammaproteobacteria > Chromatiales > Chromatiaceae > Vondammii. The sequence continues at coordinate 4,264,728 of CP134874.1, forward strand.
GGTACCGGCTTGGTGGGGCTGATCGGGCTAAGCAGGAAAAAGAGAGCTGCCTAATCGCTCATCCATAAGAAACCGGCTCCTCTGGGAGCCGTTTTCTATTGAGCACTGCCTGCTATTTTATTACCACATGAACAGAGATCTTGCCAGTGACCGAACAGCATAGGCTGTCAGGAAAGTTCCTGTTTTCAACATATACTCTCTGTGCACGTCATTACTCCCATGTCACGCCTACATCCAACAATTCATAAAATACCACGCATCCGCAACAGCTTCAGGATCAGCACAACAAAAGGTGAACCGTGCATCAACAGGTCAAATATATCGAGCGGCTTTACCAGCGTTCCTGCAGAGAGCATCTTCAGCTTCTCCCATAGATGAGGCTCGGGAACAAAGGGCGCCAGCCCCAAAAAGAGACAGGCGATCACTATCATCTGCAACGAAATATTATCCAACCAGGCCATTAACAACTCCTACTAAGCTTTTCATAAAGTTCTCTGTCAGCCGCACTAAAGCAGCAGGCTATGATCTCATCAAATCCCTGAGCCCCTCTCATCACGTCGAGGGCAATCTCTGCCGCCGCCCGTTTCGGGTAACCGTAGACGCCGGTACTGATTGAGGGAAAGGCGATGGTTTTTACACCATTTTCACGCGCCAGCGCCAAACTATTTTCATAACAGGCATGCAGCAGCGCTGCTTCACCAAAGTCACCACCCCGCCAGATCGGACCAACGGTGTGGATCACCCACTTTGTCGGCAGACTGAAGCCCGGGGTAATGCGTGCCTCACCAGTCGGACAACCACCCAGTTCACGACAGGCGGCAAGCAACTTCGGGCCTGCAGCACGATGAATAGCGCCATCTACACCTCCACCGCCCAACAAGCTCGGGTTGGCGGCATTTACGATGGCATCTACCTTCAGGCGAGTGATATCACTCTCCACCACTTTGACCAAACCACCCATCACTCTCTCCGAAAAGTCAGTGCAGCGCCCCTATCCAGCCAGTGAAAAAATTGAAACAATAGCCAACCACATTCACCGAACGGTATAGCATGTCGTCGCTCTCCATCCTACTCCTCTTTGGCGCCATCATCTGGTTCTGGCTCGATAGCGCCAGGGCACGGGAGATTGCCACCGCCATCTGCACGAGGAGCTGCGAACAGCAGGGTCTACAACTCCTCGATCAGACAGTGACGCTCAGACGACTCGGACTGCGCTGGCCACCCCAGGGAGTCAGAATAAGGCGTATGTTCCGTTTCGACTACAGCGAAGAGGGAACCTCCAGATTGACAGGCTATATTATCCTGATCGGAGTAGAGCTGGAGGATTTCAGCTTCGACAGACCGGTGACCACGCAGTCCAAGGCAGATGACGGCGATAAGGTAGTACCCTTGCGACGCAAACCGCCTGAATCCTAGCTGGGTGTTGAAGAATAAAAACGGAGCGCAGAGAACACAGAGAAAAACATTGTTTTTCAACAGATAATCTCTCTAATGGAACTACTTCACCACCTTCAGCGTCGGGCGACTTCGTGGTGGAGTAGGCTCAGGATCGTCATCATCGGTTGCATCGCCACCCCCTGCATACTCCTCCTCTTCAGGAAATAGCATCCCCTGGCCATTCTCCCGGGCATAGATACCCAAGACTGCGGTAGGGGGGACCAGTACATCCATTGGTGAACCGGCAAAGCGGGCGTTGAAACTGATGTAGTCGTTACCCAACTCCAAGCCCTGTACGGCAGTGGGGCCGATGTTGAGAACGATGCGTCCATCCTCGACAAACTGTTGTGGCACAACGACATCCTCCCCTCCCGTCTCTACCAACAGGTGGGGAGTCAGTTGATTGTCCACCAACCACTCATAGAGGGCGCGAATCAGGTAGGGACGATTGGAACTCAGCATGGACGACCAGAGAGCGCCGGCGGTTACTCCCGCATCTCCCGCTCAGACTCCGTCAGGCTCTCCTTAAAAGAGTCCCTCTCATACAGCCGTGCAGCATAATCCTCCACTGCCTTGGCCTGAATTGGCAGCTCTATGCCAAGCTGAGGTAAACGCCATAACAGCGGCGCTATGGCGCAATCAACCAGACTAAAATCATCACTCATGAAGTAGGGCTTATGAGCAAAGATGGGGGCTGCAGCGATCAAACTCTCACGCAGCTCCTTGCGTGCTTTGGTCACACCCTTGCCGCCGGCAAGGATATCATCCATCTTGCCGTACCAGTCCTGATCCACCCGGTGCATAAAGAGACGCGCGCCGGCACGGGAGACAGGATCTACCGGGAGCAGAGGAGGGTGCGGAAAACGCTCATCCAGATACTCCATGATAATACGGGACTCAAACAGTACCAGCTCCCGGTCAACCAGAGTCGGCAAGGTACCGTAGGGATTGAGATCCATGATATCTTCCGAGATATCAACAGGATCAGTATCAACGATCTCAACGGTAATGTTCTTCTCCGCCAAAACCATGCGGACACGATGACTATACGGACTCTTCGCATCCGAATACATTGTCATCACAGATCGTTTGTTAGCAACAACGGCCATTCAACCTCTCCAACAAAGAATTTATAACAGCTACAAATACAAAAGGACGCACAGTATACATCAACTGTACGTCCTCGTGTTGTACCGCTATGAGTAGCTATCAGTGCACGTCTTTCCAGTACTCTTTCTTGAGCATCAAGGCGACGACAAAGAACACCGCGATAAAGAGCAGCACCCAGACACCCAGGCGTTTACGCTCCATCTGAATCGGCTCACCGATGTAGCTGAGGAAGGCGGTCAGATCAAGCATGGCGGCATCAAACTCAGCCGGGCTCATATCACCCTGCTCGACCAGCTCCAGCTTATCAACGACTTGTCTACCATCGACATCTTTCATGACGGCCTTCTGTACACCCTGCAGCTTCCAGAAGATATGAGGCATGCCAACATCCGGGAATACCGTATTGTTGAACCCGAAAGGACGGGACTCATCAATATAGAAACTGCGGAAGTAGGTGTAGAGCCAGTCAACACCACGGGCACGTGCAATTACACTCAGATCAGGAGGAGCAGTACCGAACCAGGCCGCCGCCATATCAGGATCCATGGCAATCTCCATGGTATCGCCGATCTTGTCGGTAGCAAACATCAGGTTCTTTTTAACCTCTTCCTCAGTCATACCAAGATCTTTCGCCATGCGGTTATACCGCTGATACTTGGCTGAGTGGCAACTCAGGCAGTAGTTGACGAAGAGCTTGGCCCCGCGCTGCAGCGACGCTTTATCGCTCAGGTCGATATTGGCTGAGTCCAGATGGACACCACCACCGGCCGCCTGAGTCAATACAGGCGCCACAGCCAACAGAAATGCAATAATCAGCTTTTTCATTCGGTCACCCTCTCAGGAACAGGCTTGGTCTTATCCATCTTGCTGTAGAAAGGCATCAGCAGGAAGAATGCAAAGTAGTATGCAGTTCCGATCTGGGACATCAGCTTGTAAAGATCCGTCGTAGGCTGAGTACCCAGATAACCAAGAACGATGAAATCTACTACAAACAGCCACAGCCACGTCTTGTACATGGCGCCCTTGTAGCGAATCGACTTGACCGGGCTTCTATCCAGCCAGGGCAGGAAGAACATCACCAGAATTGAACCGAACATGGCGACTACACCGGGGAACGCAGAACCGGCAATAGACGGAACCGCACGGAGAATCGCGTAGAAAGGAGTGAAGTACCAGACCGGCGCGATATGCTCAGGCGTCTTCAGCGGATTGGCAGGCTCGAAGTTGGGGTGCTCAATAAAGTAGCCACCCATCTCCGGTGCAAAAAATACCACCGCCGCGAAGAGGAACAGGAAGCCTGCAATACCCGCGATATCCTTGACCGAGTAGTAAGGATGGAACGGAATACCGTCGGAAGGCGCAGTGTCGCTCCAGCGATTGCCCTTGGGCCCCTTCTTGATCTCAATACCATCGGGATTGTTGGAACCGACCTTATGCAGGGCGACGATATGGATAAACACAATCGCTGCAAGCAGGAACGGTAGCAGGAAGTGCAGTGCATAGAAACGGTTCAGGGTGGCATCCGAGATAACATAGTCACCACGAATCCAGACACCGAGTTCAGGACCGACCACAGGCACTGCTGAGAATAGGTTAACGATAACCTGGGCACCCCAGTAGGACATCTGACCCCAGGGAAGCAGATACCCCATAAAGGCGGTGGCCATCATCACCAGGTAGATAATCACACCGATGATCCACAGCAGTTCACGAGGCTTGCGATAGGAACCGTACATCAGGCCGCGGAACATATGCAGGTAGACCACTACAAAGAAGGCCGATGCACCGGTGGAGTGCAGGTAACGGATCAACCAGCCCCACTCCACATCACGCATAATGAATTCAACGGAACCGAAGGCCAAAGCGGCATCAGGCTTATAGCTCATCGCCAGCCAGACACCGGTCAGAATCTGATTGACCAGAACCAGCATGGCCAGAGAGCCGAAGAAGTACCAGAAGTTGAAGTTCTTCGGTGCGTAGTACTGAGCCAGATGTTCATTCCACACAGTGGTCAGTGGATAGCGATCATCGATCCAGTCGACAAAGTTTTTCATCGCGCTCATCAGGCTGCTCCTCCATCGTCACCCACAAGAATCCGGGTGTCGGACAGATATTGATGGGGGGGGATTTCCAGGTTGGTCGGTGCCGGCACACCCGCGTAGACACGAGCCGCCAGGTCGAACCTGGAACCATGACATGGGCAGAAGAAACCACCTACCCACTCACTGCCGAGATCGGCAGGGGCCACATCGGGGCGATAGGTCGGAGAGCACCCAAGATGGGTACAGATACCGATAGCCACCAGATACTCCGGCTTGATCGACCGGTTAGTATTCTTACAGTAGCTCGGCTGCTGCTGCATCTCCGAAGCCGGGTCGGCCAGTATGCTGTCCATTCCCGGCAGATCCTTCAAGTTCTGCTCCGTGCGACGAACAATCCAGACCGGCTTGCCACGCCACTTGACGCGCATCAACTGGCCCGACTCGAGCTTGCTGATGTCAGCCTCTACCGGTGCACCTGCCGCCTTGGCTTTCTCACTGGGATTCCAGGAGGCCAAAAATGGCACTGCGATAAAGCCGGCACCAACAGCACCGACAACACTTGTTGCAGCGGTTAATAACCGCCGTTTTTTTAGATCCACGCCGTCTACACTCATAATTTATTAGACCCCCGGAGTAGGCTGGACGCATTCCGATTCAGCCTGTGCACATGCAACAGGTAATTCAGAATATGCTGATATTTACCCCAAAATAGACGGCGATTTTCCATCAATATTATTCACAGGTCAAGGTAAGCTTGTTTTTTAAGTGGATATAGATCTGACTTATTAGGATTCGCGAATCACACCAGGCCATAGCCCTGGGGCAAATTCTCATGGAGTAACAAAGGCCTACCTGAAAGAAGTAGCTGCGACTATACCGGATTAGGTATATCGATAAACCTGTGCTCAACGGCAAACTGCTCAGCCAGATGGTTACCCAGCGCCTGAACACCAGAGCGCTCTGTGGCGTGATGTCCGGCGGAGAAGTAGTGAATACCCAACTCACGCGCCAAGTGCACCGTTGACTCCGACACCTCGCCACTGACAAAGGCATCAAGCCCTGCCGCCGCCGCCTCTTCAATGGCGCCCTGAGCTGCTCCGGTGCACCACCCCAAGCGGTGTATGTCACCGTTATCGCCGTCAATATGCAAAGGCTCCCTCCCCAAAGCCAGAGCGATCCTCCGCCCCACCTCTATTGGTGACTCCGCTGATGCCAGCCCACCCTGCCACACTAAACCACCCTCTTTGAGTGGTTCAGCTCCAACCACACCCAGCAACTCACCAAGACGCCGATTGTTTCCCAACTGTGGATGTGCATCGAGAGGCAAATGGTAAACCAGGAGGCTGATGTGGTTACGGATCAATGTAGCGATCCGCTTCCCCTTGAAACCGGTCAATGTCTGCTGCTCACCCTTCCAGAAGAAGCCATGATGAACCAGCAGCAGATCCGCATCCGCCTCCACCGCCGCATTGATCAGTGCCTGACTGGCAGTCACACCACTGATCAACCGCTTCACCTCACCGCCGCCGGAATCAACCTGTAGACCATTGGGACAGTAGTCATCAAAGACTGCGGCACCCAACAGCTCATCACAATAACTTTCAAATGCAACCGGATCCGCCATAAAGCCGCCTCACACACAGAATAAAAGACATGTTAGATTGTACCCAATAAATTGCTTTCCTGAATATTATGCAGACAACCAAACTAATCGCTTTCCTCTCCACCTCTATCGCCGCCGGCCTGGTCGCCGCGATCATTGCACTCGGACTGCAACCGGATAACACACCAGAGGTAATGAAACCCACTCAGCCACCCGTTAGCGGCGGCACCGGCCCTGTCTCTTATGCTGACGCGGTAAAAAAAGCCGCCCCCTCGGTGGTCAACATCTATACCGATAAAGTGACGATTGATCGATCAGACTCCCCCTTTAATGATCCACTGTTTCGGCGTTTTTTCGGTGACCGGTTCAGCAGCAGGCCTGAGCAAAAACTGCAGACCAACCTGGGCTCAGGTGTAATCATCAGCAACAGCGGGTTTATCCTCACCAACCACCATGTGGTGGCTGATGCCGACAGAATACGGGTAGTACTCGCCGACGGTCGCACCCTGGAGGCACAGGTAACGGGGACAGATCCCGATACAGACCTTGCCGTGCTCAAAACTGCCGCCAAAAATCTGCCTGCAATCAACGTTGGCGATGCCGGAAATCTTCAGGTGGGGGACGTGGTTCTTGCCATCGGAAACCCTTTTGGTGTCGGCCAGACCGTCACCATGGGCATTGTCAGCGCCACCGGTCGTGACCAGCTGGGAATCAACACCTTCGAGAACTTTATCCAGACCGATGCCGCGATCAACCCCGGCAACTCGGGTGGCGCACTGATCAATGCCTACGGCCAACTGGTGGGGGTCAACACCGCTATCTTCTCCAAAAGCGGCGGATCCCAGGGTATCGGCTTCGCCATTCCTGCAACCCTTGCCAGAGGAGTGATGAACCAGATTCTGCAACAGGGCCGGGTGGTGCGTGGCTGGCTTGGCATCGCCGGCCAGGATATCACACCGGAGCTGGCCGCCTCCTTTGGACTGGAGGGTGAAGAGGGTGTCCTGGTGTCGGCCGTACTGGAGGATGGCCCGGCCGACCGGGCTGGAATTGAACCCGGTGATATCCTCACACAGATCGACAGCCGAACGCTCTCCGGCTCCCAGGACGTTCTCAACACCATATCCGCTACCGCTCCCGGCAGTGAGGTGACACTCAGAGGCTTGAGAGAGGGGAAATCCTATGAGATCAAAGTAGAGGTAAGTGAGCGCCCCCGTATTCAGAAGAAACCCTAGTGGGCCATGCAGGAAGTCCGCCCCGACAAGTGGAGTAGCAACAACCAAGCGACCTGCCAGCCGCCCACGGCTTCTACTATTCTCTCCCGATGAAACTCTACTTTGGCAGCAGCGGCCTCAATGTTTTCTCGGCAATCTCATCCCATGTGCCATCCCGCTTCATCTCCGCCAGCGCCTCTGCCGCCGGCCCCACCAAGTGAGCATATTTCTTATGAAGGTAGATATACATCTTAACCTGCGCTAATGGGGGCTCGTGAATCTGAACCTTCAGATCCAGCTGCTTTGCCCGCCACAACCCCTGCCAACGCTCATACAAAGCCACATTAACCCGCCCCATCTGCAACATAAAAAATAGCTGCTGAGGATCCTTGACCTTGGTCCTATCCACATCCGGAGGCAAGTTGCGCTCAAAGATCTGCCAGCCAAGAATATAGCCCACCGGATAGGGCTTGAGGCTCGCCCAACCATCGACGGCAATATCCTTGCTCAGGGAGTAAGCAACAAAGTCATTGTCGATCAACTTCTCTTGAATACGAATAAGATTGGGGTATTTCTTCTCCAGGCCGGCAATGCGCATGGCAACACCTGCATCTACACCGTCATTTGCATTCGCCAACGCCCGCGCCGAGGCATTATAGACAGGCACCTCTGCTTCATAGCCAAGACGGCCAAATAGCTCAGTAATCAGTAGATCAAGAAAGCCCTGTTGCTGTTCTGTGGTATAGGGTGCACGGGTGCCGGTATTGAGATAGAGCTTTTCAGCAGCCGCGACACTACCAGAGAAAAGGAATCCTAGAACCAGAAAGCAGTAAAACAGCCTTTTCACATTCATCTACTTCTCCCCTCCGATCTTCAGCGGAGGCCCTAAAGCCCACTGCAGACAACCTTATTATCTTTATCATCTTTCGGCGAGTATAGTTTCTACAGAAAAATTATGGAGAGACGACAGAGCAAATCTCAATTTAAGAAACCACTTGCACGGCCCCTACCGAACCGGGAGCCAGCCGCAATCACAGAGGCGACAGCAACGGGCTACTTCTTCTCGAAGCGGTACTCCGCAGAACGTGCGTGAGCTGTGAGCCCTTCACCCCGGGCCAGTATTGAGGCTGTCTCACCCAAGGTAGCTGAACCCGCTTCTGAGACCATGATCAGGCTCGAGCGTTTCTGGAAGTCATAGACCCCAAGAGGCGATGAGAAACGGGCAGTACGGGAAGTGGGTAGCACATGATTGGGACCGGCGCAGTAGTCCCCAAGCGGTTCAGATGTGTAACGACCCATGAAGATGGCGCCTGCATGGCTTATCTTCTCCAGCATCGCCTGGGGATCTTCTACCGACAACTCCAGGTGCTCGGGTGCGATATGGTTGGATACCTCACAGGCCTCATCCATATCACGACAGACAATCAATGCGCCACGGTCGCGTAGGGCAGTCTCGATGATGGGCTCACGCTCCATTGTCGGCAGCAGTTTTTTAATACTTGCCGCCACCCGGTCGACAAAATCGGCATCCGGAGAGACCAGAATAGACTGGGCATCCTCATCGTGCTCGGCTTGAGAGAAGAGGTCCATCGCCACCCAATCGGGATCGGTTTTACCGTCACACACCACCAGAATTTCTGAGGGCCCCGCCACCATGTCGATGCCGACCTGGCCAAAGACAGCACGCTTGGCGGTAGCGACATAGATATTACCGGGGCCAACAACCTTGTCCACCGACGGCACCGACTTGGTACCATAAGCAAGTGCCGCCACCGCCTGGGCACCACCGATGGCAAACACCCGATCAACGCCACAGATATAGGCCGCCGCCAATACCAACTCATTGAGCTCACCACCGGGGGTGGGCACCACCATAATCAGCTCTTCAACTCCCGCCACTTTGGCCGGCAATGCGTTCATCAACACCGATGAGGGGTAAGCGGCTTTACCACCCGGCACGTAGAGCCCGACCCGATCGAGAGGCGTCACCTGCTGACCAAGAAGCGTTCCATCCTCCTCGGTGTAACTCCACGATGCCATCTTCTGCTTTTCATGGTAGATACGCACACGCTCAGCGGCATGCTCCAGAGCCCTCTTCTGCACCTCGGGAATTGTAGTCCATGCCTGCTCCAGACGGGCAAGAGGAATTTCGAGATCAGCGGCACTTCCAGCCAGCCAGCCGTCGAAGCGGTTGGTGTACTCCAGCAACGCCTCGTCACCATGACTGCGAACATAGGAGATAATATCGCTTACCGTCTGATTGACGTCACCATCAGAAACCGACTCCCAGGCCAGCAACTTATCAAGCTGCTGCTGAAAGTCGTTATCAGTTGTAGAGAGCCGTTTAATATCAGCCATTGTCATCTCCTGTCGTTACCGCTTCACCTATCGCCTCCATCAGCTGTGTAACGGTGTCGTGCTTCATCTTCCACGACGCCTTATTGACCACCAGGCGCGAACTGATATCGGTAATATGCTTCAGTGGCACCAAGCCGTTAGCCTTCAGCGTATTGCCGCTCTCCACAAGATCGACAATCAGATCAGACAACCCAACCAGGGGCGCCAACTCCATTGAGCCGTAGAGCTTGATAATCTCCACCTGCTGACCGCGTGCGGAAAAATAGTGTCTGGCCGATTTGACATACTTGGTGGCGATGCGCAGCCGGTCGCCACTCAACTGAGCCTCCGGCACGCCGGCCACCATCAGACGACAGCGGGCAATACCCAGATCAAGAGGTTCATACAACCCCTCACCACCATGCTCCAGCAAAACATCTTTACCGGCAACACCGACATCCGCGGCGCCCCACTGCACGTAGGTGGGCACATCGGTGGCACGAATAATCACCAGTTTCACATTCTCGTGATTGGTATCGAGAATCAGCTTGCGGCTGGTCTCAGGATCATCTATCGGCTCAATACCGGCGTGGGCAAGCAGTGGAAGTGTCTGCTTGAATATCCGCCCTTTGGAGAGCGCTATGGTAATCGGTGTATTAAATTTCATCGTTTATGTACTTAAATTACGTGGATTCATGCATCACTGTTCAGTGTGTAGGGCGCATTGCATCCTACTCATAACAACTGCTGACATCCGTCAGTCAGGTAGGCGCTGGATTTGAGCTCCCAGTCCGGCGAGCTTCTCTTCGATATTCTCGTAGCCACGGTCGATATGGTAGATCCTATCCACTACGGTATCTCCCTCCGCCACCAAACCCGCCAACACCAGGCTGGCAGAGGCGCGCAAGTCGGTTGCCATCACTGGAGCACCAGTCAGTTTCTCAACACCCGTGCAGATGGCTGTATTCCCTTCAAGCCGGATACTGGCGCCCATGCGCTGCATCTCCTGCACATGCATAAAGCGGTTTTCAAACACCGTCTCGGTGATCACTCCGACTCCTTCGGCGATACTGTTGAGTGCGGTGAACTGGGCCTGCATATCGGTGGGGAACGCCGGGTAAGGTGCCGTGTGGACATCAACAGCCCGCGGACGCTTCCCCTTCATATCCAACGTTATCCAATCATCACCGGTCTCGATTTCCCCCCCCGCTTCACGCAATTTCTGCAACACGGCGTCGAGAAGTTTTGGTTGAGTATCGCGCACCCGAATCGAGCCACGTGTCACTGCCGCCGCCACCAGATAGGTACCCGTCTCAATGCGATCAGGCAGCACATCGTAGTGGGTGCCGTTGAGCCGCTCCACTCCCTCGATAGTGATGCTATCGGTACCCGCTCCGGAGATTTTCGCACCCATGCGGTTGAGGCAATTGGCCAAATCGACCACTTCGGGCTCTCTCGCCGCATTCTCCAGCACCGTCTCACCCTCGGCCAGTGCAGCGGCCATCATCAGGTTCTCGGTACCGGTAACGGTCACTATGTCCATCACCAGACGGGCACCCTTAAGACGCCCCGCCTTTGCCCGGATATAGCCTGCTTCCACCTCAATCTCGGCGCCCATGGCGCGCAGGCCATCAATATGGATATTGACCGGGCGGGAACCGATGGCACAGCCTCCGGGCAGGGATACATCCGCCCTACCAAAGCGTGCCAGCAATGGTCCCAGAACAAGGATCGAGGCACGCATGGTTTTTACCAGGGAGTAAGGCGCATGGTACTCCGTGATGGTGCTGGTATCGGTCTCGATACGCAGCCGCTCATCCACCACCAGGGTAACGCCCATATGGCCCAGAAGCTCCATGGTAGTGGTGATGTCGTGCAGGTGTGGCACATTGCCCACGCTCATCGGGCCATCGGCCAACAGCGTCGCAGCGAGAATCGGCAGGGCTGCATTTTTAGCGCCGGCGATACGCACATCCCCCGAGAGGGGACCGCTGCCGGTGATAATCAGTTTATCCATTATTCAAAGGCCAAATCGGGAAAAATACCCGTAACAAGGAGCCGAAGCCCGGGGGAACGCGCCATTGTATGAAATATGACGAGAAATCTAAAGGGGCGTTAAAAGGAAGCACATGATCACAGAGAAGCACTGAGGGCACAGAGAGTTAACATTGTGACGGGCATTTCTAAGCACCTACTTTTCAAGAGACGGCAGTACAGATACTGCCGTACCCCCAAGAAGATGACCTTTGCACCAATAAAAGCTGGAAACTCATTACAGAAGTAAACTCTGTGCCCTCTGAGGTGCTCCGTATGCTCTGTGATTTACGGCCTGGCCTGGAATCTAGACCAAGAGCTGCTCGACATTGCTGAGGCGGGCGATACCCATGAGGGAATCAGGAATATTGCGGAAAGTGACGGTGCCCCCATCTACACGACCACGGTCGAGTAGCTCCAGCAGCAACGCAAGAGCTGAGCTATCACTATGAGTAACCCCGGCAAGGTCGAAAACCAACGTCTGACGCCCAACGAGAGAGGCCGCGCCACTCTTCAGCAGCCCAGTCACTGTAGAAAATATGATATCACCGGTGATCTGTGCACAGCCATCGGCATCAAGGATTATCTCGGCCACCTAGCGCTCCTTCAATAGGATAATTGCGGATGCAGTTAGCTTGTCAGCGTTCACGGCAAGGCGCACTACTTACCCTGTTTATTGCGAGCCTCAAGCCGCCCGATAAGACCGGAGAGCTTGCGACGTCTGATCTCGGAGGCAAAATTGGTGCGGTAATTCGATACCAGACTGATACCGTCGATCACCACATCAAACACCTTCCACTCATCATCAACCAAGTGGAGCTTATAGTTGATCGGTACCGGTGGTGCACCGGCACTGCTGACCTCGGTATTAACCGTCACCTCGGTAGCATCCGCCATGGCACGCATCGGCAGATAATTGATCTCCTGGCCTGAGTAATTGAGCAGGGCAGTTGTATAGGTACGTACCAGCAGTTCGCGGAAAGCGCGGGTAAATGCCTCTTTCTCCTCAGCTCCCGCCCGCCGCCAGTGTTTTCCAAGGACCAGGCGTGACATGCGGACGAAGTCAAAACGAGGCAGTAAAATATGCTCTACCAGTGGGTAGATCCTGCCGGGAGATTCATCCAGCTCCTGCCTCATTGATACCACCTCAGCCAGGATCCTGTCCGCCGTCTCCTTGACAATCGTATTTGGTTCGGTCGCGGCAGTCGCAGGCTGGAGCGCGAAAAGCAGCAACAGCAGGGAGAACCATCCGATCAAACTCAGCCTACTCATCATTTCCACCCTCCTCGGCCTTACTGAACAGGAATTGACCAATAATCTGCTCCAGCACCAGGGCCGACTGGGTCATGGTCAACTCACCGCCCTGCCCTAGATACTTCTCACTACCACCGGGATCCAGGCCAATATACTGCTCACCCAGCAGCCCCGCCGTGTAGATATTGGCGATGGTATCGTCCGGTATCGTGTCGTAGTGCGATTCAACCTCCATCACCACCACCGCCTCATAGGTCTGAGGATCAAAGCTGACCTCACTCACCCGGCCGACCCGCACTCCCGCCATGGTCACCGGCGATCTCACCTTGAGACTGCCGACATTATCGAAACGGGCAGTTACATTATAGCCGTCACCATTGTTGCCGGCACTCAGGTTACTCACCTGCATGGCAAGAAAGAAGAGCGCGACAAACCCCAGGGCCATAAACGCACCCACCAGTATCTCCATTGTCCTACTGTGCACCATTGATCACTCTCCGAACATTAGCGCGGTCAAAATAAAATCAAGCCCCAGTACCGCCAGTGACGAATGCACCACTGTGCGTGTCGTGGCGCGACTGACTCCCTCGGAAGTTGGTACCGCATCATACCCCTGAAATAATGCGATCCAGCTACAGACAAATCCGAACACCAGGCTCTTGATCACACCGTTGAATACATCTTCATGCAGATCGATCTTGGCCTGCATCTGCGACCAGAAAGCCCCATCATCCACCCCCAGCAGGCCGACACCGACAAAATAGCCGCCAATGACGCCCAAGGCGCTAAACATCGCCGCCAGCAACGGCATGGAGATAAACCCTGCAAGAAAGCGCGGAGTCAATACCCGTCTGATCGGGTCCACCGCCATCATCTCCAGCCCGGAGAGCTGCTCGGTCGCCTTCATCAGGCCAATCTCAGCAGTCAACGCCGATCCCGCCCTGCCGGCAAACAGCAGTGCCGCCACCACCGGCCCCAGCTCACGCACCAGGGAGGCCGAAACCATTACCCCCAACGTCTGCTCAGCACCGAACTGAGAGAGGATATAGTAGCCCTGCAGCCCCAGTACCATGCCGACAAACAGCCCGGAGACGCTGATAATCAGCATCGACAGCACACCGATGGAGTGAATTTGCTGCACCAGCAGCCGCGGCCTTGCCGCCAGATCTCTCAGCCCCCGGTGAATATTGAGCAGCAGCAAGTGCCCCCGCCCCAAGCGCTCGAGAGTACCTATACCACTGCGACCCAACCGTGCCAACTGATCTAGCATGATTTTTCCAGCAGATCCCGACCGAGCTCATCAGCGGGGTAGTGAAAGGGCACAGGACCATCGGCCAGCCCCTGCATAAACTGGCGCGTCCAAGCCGACTCGGAGTTAATCATCGCTTTCGGCGCCCCATGCTCGATCACCTTACCATTGGAGATCACATAGATCAGGTCAGCGATCTCTGCCGTCTCCTGTACATCGTGAGAGACGATGATACTGGTGAGCTTGCTGGCATCATTCAGCGCTCGTATCAACTCCACCAACACCCCCATAGAGATGGGATCCTGACCGGTAAAAGGCTCGTCGTACATAATCATCATCGGATCCAACACCATCGCCCGGGCCAGGGCGACACGCCGCGCCATACCACCGGAGAGTTCACTCGGCATCAGATCACGGGCACCACGCAATCCCACCGCTTCCAGCTTCAGCAGCACCAGCTTGCGCAACATCGGCTCAGGCAGGTCGGTATGCTCCCGCAGGGGATAGGCTACATTGTCGAAAACAGTGATATCGGTAAGCAGGGCTCCACTCTGGAAGAGCATACCCATACGCATTCGCAGACGGTAGAGATCCCGGGTGCCGAGAGTGTGAATATCTTCTCCATCGACATGAATACTGCCCGCCTGGGGGCGGAGTTGTCCACCGATCAACTTCAGCAGGGTGGTCTTGCCGGTTCCGCTGGGCCCCATAATGGCAGTGATCTTACCCCTGGGGATATCGATATCAACACCATCGAAAATCGCCCGTTCACCACGATAAAACCGTAGACCGCGTATCCTTACCAGAGGTTCCTGACTATTGTTCGAGTCTGCCATGGCCCGTTATTTTTCTCTTTATCTCCACCGAAGAGGTTCACGCCTCATCAGTGACTTCATTTTTAAAGCTTCGGCTTTTGTACCCTTGGAAAACCGTAGCGTCAAGAGCTGATATATTTCCATTCCTGTTTAGGGAACCTCTGAACAAGTCATGACCGATTGCCATGCACTCAGGAGACGCAATATCTGCGTTGAAAATCTTGCTAATAGCCTGCTATCAGCTGCGATCTTCGCCTTGATCTTGTGCCTCCTGAGCACAGTTCAATTCGGCCAGACTTACTCAGAGGCTCCTTAGAGCAGTCCCATCAGCTCCAGCAGGGTCTTGGCTTCCTGCATCTTTCCTACATCGGGTGCCTTACCGCCAACAAAAAGTGCCGGGGTAATACTATCCACTCCACCATTATACTCAACCGATTCCAGTAGCTTTCGCAGACTACGCAGGTCGGGCATATGTTCGCTATCGAGCAGCACCCCTTTGCGGCCGGCACCCTGGCCAACGGCAACAAAGCAAGCACTATCATCTTCTCGAACAACAGCCATAAGGCGTGGCACCCGCAGGCTACCGGCCTCCATGACAGCATCAACACCCTGCAACAGCACCCCTTTCAACATATCACCTAGAGAGACGGCACAGGCTTCCAGTTGTTGCAGCCGCACGCTGGAGGTATCAGAGAGTTCGAGATAGAAGCAGAAACCCTCAGGCACTTCATCGCACCACTCTTCCCATCCACTCTCTCCGGTACCACTCCACTCTGCCTCGGGAACCAATACCCCTGGAAACTCATTGGCGTAGTAACCGAGACGCCACTCGCTTGGCAGGTCATCCGGGTAGAAGCTACCGACCCAGACATCATGATCCCAGCCCCTCGCTCCGACCACAAATCCGAGATCACCCCAACCACCCTCTCCTGACATAACAACCTCAGCTTTAACCTAGAATCCCTACAGCGCCTGCCACAGGGTATAGACTCCGAACAGTATCACCACCCCACCCGCCACCCGACGCCACCCAGGCGACTGGGAGATCCGTGCAGCCGCACCGGCCAGAACCCCCATCAACATAAGATTCGGCAGGGTACCCAAGGCAAAGGCGAACATCAGCGCCGCCCCTTGTAGGGCACCACCTGACGAAACCGCATTGACCAGCATACTGTAGACCAAACCACAGGGGACCCACCCCCAAACCAAGCCGACAACCAGTGCCTGAGAGGGACTTTTCACCGGCATCAATCGACGACTGACCGGCTCTATACGGCGCCAAAGGGATCCACCCATCCGCTCCACCCGCCCCAACAACATCCACCAGCCGGAAAGATAGAGCCCGAGAAGGATCATAAAAACACCTGCAACCGCCAGCAGCAGACGCTGAGCGTAGTAGACCGGCATCAACTGGGCCAGCAGCATACCGATACCCCCCATCACCGCACCGGCAATAACGTAGCTGAGAATCCGTCCAAAATTGTAGGCGAGCTGAAAAGGGAGCATGGAGCCAAAACTACGCCGCTCCTCCGGGAGGCCGAAGGTGAGCGCACCGACAATGCCCCCACACATACCGACGCAGTGAACCCCGCCGAGCAGGCCAACAACAAATGCACTGATATAAGGGAGCCAGGACTCCATCAACTCACCCTTGGCGGACTCAAACGCCCAGCGAGATAGACCAGTAGCAGTACCGGCACACCCAACAGGGCGGTGAAAAGGAAAAAGCGCTCATAGCCGACACTGTCGACAATTGAGCCTGAGTAACCGCCCAACAGTTTTGGCAAAAGCGTCATCAGTGAGCTAAAGAGGGCGTACTGAAAGGCAGTAAAGGAGATATTGGTCAGACTCGACAGATAGGCGACAAAGGCGGCGCCGGCAACTCCAGCACTGAGATTGTCGGCTGTTATCACCATGATCAGCATGGGTACGTTGTCCCCGGTCTGTGCCAACAGCATAAACAGCAGATTGGTGGCGGCAGAGAGGAGGGCACCAAGAAAAAGAATCCGCATCACACCATAGCGCAAAGAGAGCATGCCGCCGAGAAATCCACCGACAATGGTCATCACCAGGCCGAATGTTTTAGTGATATCGGCAATCTGATCCTTGGTGAAGCCCATGTCCTGATAGAAGACGTTGGAGATCACCCCGAGCACGATATCCGATATCCGATACAAACCTACCAGTGCCAGGATCAGCAGAGCCGGGCGCCCGTAGCGGTGAAAAAAATCGGCCATCGGCTCCAGGTAGGTCTCTCGCAGCATCTCCCCTCGTGCCAACCCTATCAGCACTGCAGCCCTGGCAACGACAAAAGCGACGATCACAGCGGCAAACAGGCGCAGACTCTCGACCAGGAAAGCGGCCAACGTCTTGTTAATTACAGCGTCTTCCATCCATCGCTGCTTTATCTCTCCGGCAACATCCTGGGTAAAGAAAAAGACTCCGACAAAACTGAGGACCACCACCAGAAACAGTGCTAGAAAACGGAGCGTATCACTCAGGCTGCCGAGAAAACCGCCTTCACGGGGAGCGATCTCCGGCTCCCGAATAGCCAGGGTCGTTGCCACGCCAATCAGCATTACCATCGCCATGGCAATATAGGTCAACTGCCAAGCCTGGTAGTGGTACTCCCCCTCTACGCCAAACGCAGCCGCCAGCTTCAGTGCCCCCGCTCCGGCCACCAGCATACCAATGCGGTAACCGGCAATATAGGTGGAGGACATCAGCGCCTGAAGATCCGCCTCCGCTGATTCGATACGGTAGGCGTCGATAACGATATCCTGGGTGGCGCCGGAGAAGCCGAGCAGTACAGCGGCCAACGCCATCGGCGTGAGACTCTCCGTCGGGTCAGTGAAGGCCATCCACAGAATGGCGCAAATCACCGAGAACTGGGCCAGCAACAACCAACTACGACGACGACCAAGCATCGATGTCAACCAGGGCAGAGACATCCTGTCGACAATCGGCGCCCAGATAAACTTGAACGAGTAGCCGAGAGCCGCCCAACTGAAATAGGTGACGGTGGAGCGGCTCACCTCTGCCTCACGCAACCACAGTGAGAGGGTGGAGAATATCAACAGTAGTGGTAACCCGGCGGAAAAACCGAGAAACAACATGGTCACCACCCGTGGATGACGATACGCCACCAGAGTCTCCCACCATGTTCGCTGTCGACCAGCCTCAGCCACTCGCCCTCTCCCTTTTAGCCCAAAGCGTCAGCCGCTCAAGATTGGCCAGATACAAAATGGCATATTTTTGCCTAGTACTGCGACATAGTCACGACTATTTTTCCTTTTTCCTTGCATCTTTGCACCTGCGCACAGACAATTCCTTAATCGTTATTTGGAGTTACACATGCAAGCGTACCAACAGAAATTTCTCGACTTCGCCCTTGAAGTGGGCGTTCTTCGATTTGGTGAGTTCACCCTTAAATCGGGTCGCGTCAGTCCCTACTTCTTTAATGCGGGCCTATTCAACAGCGGCTCCAGCCTGGCGCGTCTCGGGCGTTTTTACGCCCAAACGATCGTTGACTCAGGCATCGAGTTCGATGTGCTCTATGGCCCTGCCTACAAAGGCATTCCCCTGGCGGCCGTCACCGCTGCCGCCCTCTACGACCACCACGGCTTGGATATCCCCTACGCCTTCAACAGAAAAGAGGCGAAAACCCACGGTGAGGGCGGCAATATCGTCGGCCACCCACTCGAGGGGCGGATTATGATTATCGATGATGTCATTACTGCAGGCACCGCCATCCGCGAATCGATGGAGACCATTAATGCCCATGGCGCAGTCCCATCCGGTGTGGTGATCGCCCTCGACCGCCAGGAGCGCGGCACGGGTGAACGCTCGGCCATACAAGAGGTGGAGAGCGACTACAACATGCCGGTGGCAGCCATCGTCCGACTCAACCACCTGATCTCCTATCTGGAGGATAAACAGGGTGACGAGGCATCCCTTACCGCCATCCAGAACTATAGAAAAGAGTACGGCGTATAGCTAATTCGTGACTATACTCACCCATATAGTATGAAACAGACCACTCCCCTAATCACAGCACTGGGCACCGCCCTCTTAATCGCCTGCATCGGCACAGCTGATGCGGGCAGGTTGTACCGCTGGGTGGATGACCAGGGCAAAGTGCACTACTCCGACCATGTACCGACAGAGCACTCTCGTAGTGCTCGCAGTCAACTCGATGAGCGCGGTCTTGAGGTGAAACGTACCGAGGCGGCCAAAAGTGCGAAGGAGATCGCTCGTGAGAAGGAGCTTAAAAAACTGCGTGAAGAGCAGCAGCGTCTGATCGAACGGCAGCGGGCAAAAGATCAGGTACTGCTCCGCACCTTCCGTACCGAGGATGACATTCTGATGGCGCGTAATGGCAAGCTGACCTCCATCGACACCATGATCATGATCATCCGCAGCAACATCCGCAGTATGAAAGAGAGGCTGACCGACATACAACAGGCAGCTGCCGACCTGGAACTCCAGGGACGAAAACCCTCAAAAAATCTGATTAAGGATATTGAGAGCACCCGCCTGCAACTAAAGGAGAACTACGCCTCAATCATCCGCAAAGAGGAGGATAAGGAGAAGATACGCAATAATTATGCACGTGACCTGACACGCTTCCGCAATCTGAAGAACCTCAGTGCACCGAGTGAAGAGTTGGTATCTGATGAGGAGTTGATCTCACTGCTCGATACGGTGGTAATCTGCCCGGATAAGAGGTCGTGTGACAAATCCTGGAATATGGTCGAAGCCTATGTCGGCAAACATGCCACCACCCGGCTGCAGATGCTCAACGACTTCATCATCATGACTGCCGCACCAGCCAGTGACAGCGACATCAGTATTACCGTCTCACGCATCGTCAACAAAGATGAACCCGGTGCAAAACTGTTCATGGATCTGACATGCAAAAACTCACCCCGGGGAGCAGACTTTTGCAAAACCGATGCAGTGAGAAAGATCCGGCGAGGATTTCAGCCGTTTCTTAACGAAGACAATCGATAACCTAAAGATCTTGCCGACGCACCATCCAAACTCTCCATGTGGACACGCCCTTTGTCCCGACGATGCTTTACGAGGCAGCTGGGAACAAACTCTGCTCAACCAGCGCCCATTGGTCTTCCCACTCCGTCAGTGGCGTAACACGGAAGCGGGTACGCAGGAATTGATGCATGCGGCCCTCAACTAGAGAGATCATCAGCGCCGCACCGGCTTCAGCGGCGCCACCTTCAGCCCCCTCCCGTAACCGAGCCTCTCGCAGAATCTGGCGCAGCTGAGTCTCCAGTCGGGCAAAAAACTGCTCGACGCGAGTGTGCAGCCTTTCAGTCTCACCCACCAGGGCATCGCCGAGCAGTACCCGGGTGATACCGGGGTTGCGCTCTGCAAAGCCAAGAAGCAGATAAAGCACCTTGGCACAACGCTGCCGTGTCCCCTTCTCCTCTTCAAGAATCTGGTTGATGCGGGCAAATACCGCCTCTTCGGCAAACTCGATCAGCCCCTCAAACATCTTCGCCTTGCTGGCAAAGTGGCGGTATAGCGCCGCCTCAGAGACACCCACCGCACGCGCCAGGGCCGCAGTAGTGATACGTTCGCCGGGGCTGCGTTCCAACTCCGCTGCCAGCGACTCAAGAATCAGTTGCTTGCGGGGGACTCTCTTGCCAGCTGTTTCAGGTGAACTCATAGTCTATCGCTATCAACAGCGTATCAGGGTACCTATACCCTCATCGGTAAACAGCTCCAGGAGAACCGCATGCTTTAACCTACCGTCGATAATATGGGATGTACCGACACCGGTCTTCACCGCTTCCAGGGCACAACTGATCTTCGGCAACATGCCGCCGTGAATAGTACCGTCCGCAATCAAAGCATCCACTCGGTCACTGTCCAATCCGGTCAACAGTTGACCCTCTTTATCCAGCAACCCCTTGGTGTTGGTTAGCAGAATCAGCTTCTCTGCATCCAACACCTCAGCCATCTTACCCGCCACCAAGTCCGCGTTGATATTGTATGAATGGCCGTCACGACCAACACCAATGGGAGCAATGACTGGAATAAAGTTGCCACCAACCAACATATCCACTACCGAGGCATCAATGCTCTCCACTATACCAACATGACCCATATCGATAATCTCCGGTACATCCAGATCAGGTGTTTTGCGAGTTACCACCATCTTTTTGGCGTGAATAAGATCGCCATCCTTACCGGTCAAGCCAACGGCGGAACCACCGTGCCGGTTGAGTAGATTGACAAT
Organism: Candidatus Sedimenticola sp. (ex Thyasira tokunagai); assembly: GCA_037318855.1. Taxonomy (GTDB): domain Bacteria; phylum Pseudomonadota; class Gammaproteobacteria; order Chromatiales; family Chromatiaceae; genus Vondammii. The sequence continues at coordinate 4,286,082 of CP134874.1, forward strand.
CTCCTTGTTTACCAGACCACCGAGCACCATCTCCACCACATCCATGGTGTCACTGCTGGTTACCCGCATTCCCTGTATAAATTCACTCTCGATGCCGAGACGGCCCAACAGGCTGCCAATCTGGGGACCTCCACCATGAACCACCACCGGATTGATGCCAACCAACTTCATCAACACCACATCGCGGGCAAAGCTCTCTTTCAGTTCATCATCAGTCATGGCGTTGCCACCGTATTTGATGACGATGGTCTTACCACGGAAACGTTTGATATAGGGCAGTGCCTCGGTCAGTACGTGTGCAACATTCTGGGCCGATTCAGGGGAGAGACTCATGGTTATAACTCACTAGTGAAAAATCGATACCGCTAAGATACCGTCCGACAAAAACCAACCTAATTACCCCTGAAACTCAGCCGGAAATGAACGCGAATAAACGCGAATATAGCTCTTCACGGGTAAATTGTTTAGACATTCTACTTACAATAATCACCAAGGGCATGTTCAGACGCTTTGCAATATGGGAAGTATTTCATATATTTGCGTTCATACGCGTTCATTTGCGGCCAATATTGATTTATCTTCTTCTATCACTGGCTGAGCATCAAGGGTAATCAAAAAAATCAATAATGGCTCTGCTCAATAATCCTGAAACCAGGCGCGTAGGCGAACTTGCGCTCGAAAAACACGCTTCGGAGCCGACGATTCACTCACCAAAAGACAGCTAAAACGGCAATTCCAGGGCAGAGCCCACGGCTGTCAGCTGATCGCGAAAAACTTCCTGAATCCGCATCAGCGCCTGAGGCGTTTCGGCCTCAAAACGGAATCTGACGGCGGCCGTGCTACTGGATGCCCTCACCAAGCCCCAGCCATCCTCAAACTCCACCCGCAAACCGTCGATATCGATCACTTTGCCACCGTCGAAGCGACCCTGCAGAAGCAACTGATCTACCAGATCAGTCGCCGCTTTCTCAGATTCGCACACCATCGTCAGCACCGGAGTATCGATACTCCCGGGAAGGGCTGCAAACAGCGCCTCCGTACTCTGTGCTTCAACCGACAACACTTCCAGCAAACGGGCGCAAGAGTATATACCATCATCAAAGCCATACCAGCGCTCCTTGATGAATATATGACCACCGGCATTGCCCGATAGAAGTGCACCGGTTTGCCTCATCTTCTCCTTGATCACGGCATGGCCACTCTTCCACATGATGGGACGCCCACCGTAGGCAAGTATCTCCGAGGCCAGGTGTCGGGTCGACATGACATCGTAGATCACATCGGCACCGGGTTGCCTGGCAAGTACATCACGCGCCAGTAGCATTAACAGCCGGTCAGGCCAGATAATATTACCAGCGGAATCGATCACACCAAGTCGGTCGCCATCGCTGTCAAAAGCGATACCGAGATCCGCCTTCTCCTCCTTTACCGTGCGGGTCAATGCTGCAAGACTGACCGGACTGCCGGGGTCGGGACGGTGATTTGGAAAGCTGAAATCAACCTCACAATAGAGCTCTATCACCTCACAATCGAGCACCCGCAGCAGTGCAGGCGCGACCAATGCAGCAACACCGTTACCGCAATCCACCACCACCTTCATGGACCGTGCCAGTTGCACATCCGAGGTCACCCTACCGATATAGTCGGGCAGCAGGCTTTGCTCCTGCCGGGTACCGCTGCCCTCCATCAGGTCACCTTCTTCGATGCGCCTGCGCAACTTCTGAATCGAATCGCTGCTCAGCGCATCCCCGGCAATGATCACACTCATACCATTGTATCCCGCCGGTTTGCAGCCGCCGGCTACCATCACTCCAGAGTTGCTACCGAGAAAATGGGTGGCAAAGTAGAGCACCGGTGTCGGCACCATACCTATGTCAACAACATCCCGACCGCTCGCTTCAAGGCCCTTGCATAATGCCTCGCTCAGGCCAACACTGGAGTCGAGCCCATCCCGGGCAACAATCACCGTCTGCTGACCCTGCTCATACGCCTCACTACCGATGGCACGCCCAAGATCATGAGCCACTGCCTCCGTCATATTGCCACCGACAATACCGCTGATTTCATGAACGCCAAAGGGTGATCCGGAGGCACCATCGCCTTCTAAAGGTAAGCGTTGTGAATCCTCGGCTGGAACCGACTGGGCCGACGCACCGCCCTTCTCCTTTTCCTGTCCCACCGCCGCTTTACGCCCCGGCCCACGTGCGGCGCCCCGACCGGCACGGCACAACAGCTCCTTGACATGATCAAGTTCCGACAGACGCATCTCCGCTTCTCCGCCCACCCCTTCGCCACTCAACAGCTTCTCCGCCAGATCGACAATGACCGCCGAGTCACTCTTGACTACTCGTCTCAGGCGGACGGATTGAATCAGCAGCAGTAAGCTGATCAGTACGGCTGCCCCACCGACAGCTACCAGCGAGAGCAACCGCCCCCCCATATCCGCACGCTCTTCCGGCAGGCGATACACCACCTCCCAGATTGTTCCGGCAATGGCACTACGACCATCAATGGTACCGCCGGAGACTCCTTTCCCCGACACACCCAGACTCACCGGTTTATCTCCCGCCACCTGCCGAAGCGAGAGCCAACCGTCAACAGCCGCTGTCTCTTTCATGGCCCGGCTTACCTGCACGAAGGGGAGTGCAACATGCAGTGTACCGACAACTGCACCTCCATCCTCTGATTTTACCGGCACCACCAAAGCCACATATCGCTGGGGAGAACCGACCTGATGTACCTCCGCAGGCGCGGTTCGCCCACTCCGCTCCACCGTACGAATCAGATTGAGCGTGGCAAAGCTCAGTGATTCTGAGCCACCACTTTCCAGCACATCCTGATCAAAAGGGACCAGATGAATTCGGCTCGAATTCGGCAACAAGCCCCGCAGACTCTTCTCCAGATCGTGCAGCCCCTGGCGGTCCTCGGACAGAAACAGCTGGTCAACACGCTTGTCGGCAATAAAGCCTTCCAGCAGACGGACGTGGAAGTTGACTACCCCAGAGATGCGGGCTCCTACAAGCGCGGCAACCACAGGCAGCTGCGCTCCCTCCACCTCCTTCTGCGCTTGCCCCTGGGTGTGAAAAATCACCCCGGCGCTAAGTGCCAGAATTACCACCACAGCCACAATAGACAGAAGAAAATAACTGAAGAGGCCGGCGGCACCCCACTCTCTGCCGGCGGCACCGCTATTGGTTTCTTTTATCCTTTTTATGGCCATACCCACTCTCCAATCCTTATGCGTTAGTGTCGGCCGGAATGACCAAAACCACCCTCACCCCGCTCCGAGGAGGTAAACTCATCGACAATAGCAAAATCCGCGTGCACCACCGGCACCACTACCAACTGGGCGACCCGCTCGCCCACCTCCAGACGAAACACCGAATCCCCCCTGTTCCAGCAGGAGACAAAGAGCTGCCCCTGATAATCCGAGTCGATCAAACCCACCAGATTACCGAGAACAATACCGTGCTTATGACCAAGCCCTGAGCGCGGTAAAATCACTGCCGCAAGGTGGGGATCCTCTATGTGAATCGCCATGCCGGTAGGAATCAGGTGAGTCTCTCCCGGAAGCAGATCGATCGGCGCCTCCAGCATAGCCCGAAGATCCATTCCCGCCGACCCCTCTGTTGCATAAGCGGGGAGAGGAAACTGATCACCAAGGCGATCATCAAGTATTTTTAGTTGAATCTCTCTGTTCATAACGCTCAGTCACCACGGTTACCAGACGCCCTGCCAGCGCCAATTTGTCTGACATAGGCAGCTCACAACGCCCCCCTTCCCACAAAACCGTCAGGGCGTTCTCATCACACTCAAACCCTCCGGCATCACCACCCACCAGATTGGCGGCGATCATATCTACGCCCTTGCGACAGCGCTTCTCCTCGGCGTACTCCACCGCCCTCTCCGTCTCAGCGGCAAAGCCTACGGTAAACGGGCCATCCGGGATGGCGGCCACCTGGGCGAGAATATCGGAGTTTCTCACCAGCCGCAGAGTCATCTCCTCCCGGCTCTTTTTAATCTTCTGCTCCACTACAGACTCAGGACGGTAATCAGCTACCGCGGCACAAGCGACAAACAGATCACAGTACTCGACCCGTGTCATCACCGCCTGCTCCATCTCCAGGGCACTCTCCACATCGATACGCGTGACCCCCGACGGCGTCACCATAGTCACCGGACCGGCGACCAACTCCACCTCCGCCCCGGCGGCTGCAAACGCGCGTGCAAGAGAGAATCCCATCTTCCCCGAACTGCGGTTACCAACGAAACGTACCGGATCAATCGCCTCACGAGTTGGCCCGGCGGTGATCAATACTCTTCTGCCACTAAGATTTTGCGGTGCAAATGTAGCCGCCGCCCGTATCAGCAGTTCGCTGGGCTCCAACATTCTCCCGGGGCCGACCTCACCACAGGCCTGCTCACCCTCAGCAGGCCCCCACAAATGCACGCCACGCGATGCCAGTAGCTGTCCATTATCACGGGTTGCCGGATTGCGCCACATCACCTGGTTCATCGCCGGCGCCAAAGCAATAGGCGCCTCAGTGGCAAGGCAGAGGGTGGCTAGAAGGTCATCAGCCATACCCTGGGAAAGGCGTGCCATAAAATCTGCCGTGGCAGGGGCCACCAGTATCAGATCAGCCCAGCGCGCCAGCTCGATATGACCCATCGCAGCCTCGTGAGCAGAATCAAAAAGAGTCTGCCGTACCTCTCTACCCGACAGGGCTTGCAAGGTCATGGGGGTAATAAAGTGGGTTGCAGCGGCAGTCATCACCACCTGCACCTCGGCTCCCGCCTTGCGTAACAGCCGTACCAACTCCGTCGATTTATAGGCCGCCACACCGCCGGTAACACCGAGCAAAATCCGCTTTTGTGACAGTTCAGACATGAGCTTAATTCTTCTAATGTAGTTGGCTGTGCAAAAAACACCAACCTAATAACAGTGGCGCCATTTTGCCACCGGGATCTTGGTATTTTAGTTAATCCTTCAAGACTAACCGAATAAACGAAGATCTGGAACCGGGAATCCCTACTTGGTATGATTTAATTTACTATTCGACAAAACATCTCAGCAGGGGCGGTTCCCCGCGATCGATGATGTACTACAAGGAGGTAAAAATGGCCATTACGGATTGGCCGGCTGACGAGCGGCCGAGAGAGAAACTGATAAAACGCGGCCCGGCCGCACTCTCCGATGCGGAACTATTGGCGATCTTTCTGCGTACCGGTGTCAAAGGTAGAACCGCCGTCGACCTGGCGAGGGACCTGCTGGATGAGCACAAAGGTCTACGTAACCTGTTGGCAGCCGACCAGCACCATTTCTGTCGCAGCCACGGGCTTGGCATCGCTAAATACGTCCAGCTCCAGGCAACCCTTGAGATGGGGCGACGTCACCTCCGTGAGGTACTGCAGCGCAACAGCACACTTACCAGCCCACAACAGACCCGCGATTACCTGCAGAGCCGCCTCTCTCACCATCTCAACGAAGTATTCGCCTGCCTCTTTCTCGACAACCGCCACCGCGTCATTGAGTACGAAGAGCTTTTCCAGGGCACCATTGATGGTGCTGGTGTACACCCGAGGGAGGTGGTGCGCCGTGCCTTGGCCCACAACGCCGCCGCCGTTATTCTCGCTCATAACCACCCATCAGGTGTGGCCGAGCCGAGTCTGGCAGACGAGAAAATCACTCGACGACTACAAGAGGCCCTGGCACTGGTGGATGTACGGGTGCTGGATCACATTATCGTCGGCACCGGCGAAATGACCTCACTGGCAGAACGGGGGGTAATTTAAGGTTGGCAAAAATGATATTCCACCCTCAAATCATATATCAGCCTTGAATTCCCCCATGCGTATTTAGAAAGATTAAAATACCTGCGTACTTAACTCCCCAATAATTCTGTGCAGATGAGTAACTCCCAGATGTCACCGCACCCCTGCGGTACGGGCTTACTGAAAAGCACTACCATTCAAACCAACTCATTGAGTTATATTGAAATATCATGCTTTAATTACCCCTACCACTGACCACTGACTACTAATAACTGACAACTTACCCGCAAAGAAAAACTTGCCTGTAAAATAGCTATCTGGTATAAATCCGCCTCTTCACCGTCCTACGGGACAGTTTGACAGATTTAAGCGGTGCGCCGGAACGGCGGACTGAACAGGTTTTTTGAGGATTTCAGCAATGTCCAGAGTATGTCAGGTGACGGGTAAACGTCCGGTTGCCGGAAACAACGTATCCCACGCCCATAACAAGACCCGGCGTCGTTTTCTTCCCAACCTCCACCACCACCGCTTTTGGGTGGAGAGTGAGAATCGTTGGGTCCGCCTGCGCGTCTCTGCCAGCGGCATGCGGCTGATTGACAAGAAAGGCATCGATGTCGTGCTTGGCGAAATGCGCGCCCGCGGCGAAAAAGTATAAGGAGCTGAGATCATGCGTGAAAAAATCAAACTCGTTTCCAGCGCCGGTACCGGCCATTTTTACACCACAACCAAGAACAAACGCAACATGCCGGGAAAAATGGAGATCACCAAATATGATCCCAAAGCCCGCAAGCATGTAGCCTACAAGGAGTCCAAGATCAAATAAGATCCAGGTACCTTGCAGAACACATAAAAAAACCGCCGAATACGGCGGTTTTTTTATGTCTGGAGGTGGCTTTCCGATAAACACCCTCCCCCTGGAGGGTGTTTATCGGCAACAACGGAACCTTTGGACCAGCTACTTCGCCGCCGGCAGGGCGGCATACATACCCGTGATATCGTTCATCTTCACCAGCAGTTTGTCCAGCATCCTCGCCACCAATCCCGGCACAAACTGGCCGGGGTCCATGCGAGAGCTCAGTTTGAACATATCCCAAAACTGACCCGCTTCCTTTAGAGCCCGGCTGATTTCGGGTGTGTTCTCATTGGCGCCCTTCAACTCACCCAGCGCATCTTCAAACTCCCCGACGGCCTTGTCGTAATCAGCCTTATAAATTTCATCTTCATAGCCCCAGCTCTGCAACATGTAGAGATTGCCCATTCGCTGTGAGAGCATTCGCTGGCGACCCGCAATGTTAACCAGCCGCCCCTGATTCGTTCCTGCCTGATCTTCCAGCAGCAACACTACCTGATGGGCTGAAACCAGTAGTTTTTCGGCATTGGCACGCAGCTTCTTCGCACTTATCTTCGTCGGCTTCCCCATAGCGGCTCGCTTCACTGGCAACCAGAGTTTCTCAGTCAACTGTAACGCCCGCCGGGTCTCACCATCCTTGTTGAACGCCTTCAGTTCAGCTAACTGCTTATCAAACAGCGCAATTGCCCCCTTGCGCTGCTTCTTCGCCACCAAAAAGCGAATATCCTGGCCCATCTGACAGTAGGACTTGACGATACGCTGGCTCAGCATGCGTTGCCGACCGGCCTTATTGATCGCCTCACCATAAGTCATAGTGGCCGCATCGGCGGCGGCAGAGAGCAACCCCAACAAAAAAAAGCCGCACACAGACGTGAGAAAACTGTGCCTCAACATGATAAATAACCCCTTACATTATAATATTAATAGTATCTGTAACTCTAAGCCTGGCCCGCAGGTTTTTATTTGAGTCAGATCAAGCCATATCGCTGCAGAAAGTGATGATTTACCAGTAAGTAACGGGGATTCACCCAGGAATGACATTTGTCATTTTGACGCATGACAAAAATTGCACTATGAAGGTTTAAAGCTAATCCCCACCACGCTCAAACTCAGTAGCATGGCACTTGCCACAAGGCGGGATGCGCCCGGTTTTATGGAAGTGCAGCTCCTTGCCGCATTTTGTGCAGATCAGCGTACCGGGACCGGTAATTTCACCGGTGTGATACATCGACGCCTCTCGCATCTGATGGGTAAAGCGCTCCATCTCCAGCCGGGTTCTGTCTGCCACCTTGGCAAACAGCTCCATCATCCGTGCTTCAATCAGCTCCACATCAAATTTATACCAATTGCGAAACTCGTCACCGGTTTCATTAAGGAAGTGAGCGGCATCCTTCATGTCGCGTTCCAGATAGCCACCTATCTTCTCCGCCTCCTCACGGGTCAACTCATTCATCTCCACCATCTTGTCACGGGCGGTATCGATGCTCTTACGTAACTTCGGCAGAGTATTCTTCTCCGCCTTATCAAGCATCTCATCCACCTGCTCCAGCATCTTCTCATAAGCATTGACCAGACGGTCAACCGGATCACGCTCGGTCATCACATACTCCTCATCAGGCTAAGGTATCAACACATCTCCCATTTAATAGTTATTACACAAAGTAACGAGAACTCAAGGTGTTTTATTACTTACGTTGTCAGTTATCAGTTGGCCGCTGCTAGAAACAGCCTGGCGTGATGAGCACTTCACTGCCGCACTACGTACGTACCGCAAAACAAAAACGCTTTGTTCAAAGCGAATAACTGCCAACTAAAGCCTAATTCCCACTCGGAGAAAAAATCCGCAACAGCTTCATGTATACCCCGCTCTAGGAGGCTGTCCGAGAGTAGAAGCCGTAGCGAGGGAATTCCATTTTGAGTCATTTTTTTTGGTCATTTGAGGCAAACAGTTACTCTTGTTCAACGAAAATGAGCGGAAAAAAGGGCCAAAATGGAATTTCCGCAGTAGGCTCTCTATTCTCGGACAGGCTCCTAGGGTATCCTTCGCTGATTCAGCCTTTTAAAACCATTCAGTAGCCATTTAGACGATGAAAGAGATATACAACCCGGCGGAGATCGAGCCCGCGGCCCAGTCATACTGGGAGACCAACAACAGCTTCAAAGTCACCGAGGAGCCCGGCCGGGAAAAATACTATTGCCTCTCGATGTTCCCCTACCCCAGCGGCAAGCTGCATATGGGGCACGTGCGTAACTACACCATTGGCGATGTAGTCACACGCCACCAGCGGATGCTTGGAAAAAATGTGCTTCAACCGATGGGCTGGGACGCCTTCGGCCTGCCCGCTGAAGGGGCTGCAATCAAAAACAGGATGGCTCCGGCTGACTGGACCTATTCCAACATCGACTATATGAAGGGGCAACTGCGCACCCTCGGTTTTGGTTACGACTGGAGCCGTGAACTGGCTACCTGCAAACCCGACTACTATAAGTGGGAACAGTGGCTGTTTACCGAGCTCTACAAGAAAGATCTGGTCTACCGCAAAAACTCCATCGTCAACTGGGACCCCGTAGATCAAACAGTGCTGGCCAATGAGCAGGTGATCGACGGTCGCGGCTGGCGCTCCGGTGCATTGGTGGAGCGCCGTGAGATTCCGCAGTGGTTTATCAAGATAACCGACTACGCCGATGAACTGCTTGAAGAGCTCGACACTATGGATGAGTGGCCGGAACAGGTGCGCACCATGCAGCGTAACTGGATTGGCAAAAGCCACGGTGTACGCTTCGCCTTCCCTTACGAGCTTGATGGTAAACAGGAGCAACTGTGGGTCTACACCACCCGTATCGATACCATCATGGGTATCACCTTCTGTGCCGTCTCTGCCGAGCATGCCCTGGCGCTGCATGCCGCCAAGGAGAATTCTGAGCTGGCCGCCTTCCTCGAAGAGTGCCAGAGCGGCAGTGTCGCTGAGGCGGACCTTGCCACCATGGAGAAGAAAGGGCTGCCCACCGGTATCAACGTCACCCATCCATTGACCGGTGAACAGATTCCAGTCTGGGTCGGCAACTACGTCCTCTCCGGTTACGGTGATGGGGCGGTGATGGCAGTTCCCGCTCACGACGAGCGCGACTTCCATTTCGCCAAGGCTTATGGTCTGCCGATCACCCAGGTCATCCAGGTTGGGGATAAGAGCTTCTCTACCGACAGCTGGGAGGAGTGGTACGCCGACAAAGGACGCGGAGCCTGCATCAACTCCGGCAAATATGACGGTATGAGTTACTCAGATGCGGTCGATGCCATTGCCGCCGACCTCGAAGAGAGGGAATTAGGAGAGAAGCGGGTACAGTATCGCCTGCGTGACTGGGGTGTCTCCCGCCAGCGCTACTGGGGCTCACCCATCCCCATGATCCACTGCGACAAATGCGGCATCGTCCCTGTACCCAAGGCAGACCTGCCGGTCGTCCTACCGGAAGATATTGAATTCGATGCCACCGGTGGCTCGCCGATCAAGAAAATGCCTGAGTGGTACCAGGTAAGCTGCCCCGAGTGCGGCGGCGACGCCGAGCGTGAGACCGACACCTTCGACACCTTTATGGAGTCCTCCTGGTACTACGCCCGCTATACCTGCCCCGATGCCGACGATAAGATGCTGGACGAACGCGCCGACTACTGGCTACCGGTGGATCACTATATCGGTGGCATCGAACACGCCATTCTTCACCTGCTCTACGCCCGCTTCTACCACAAGCTGATGCGTGACGCCGGCCTGATTACATCCAATGAACCGTTCAAAAAACTGCTGACCCAGGGCATGGTGATTGCGGAGACCTTCTACCGTAATGAAGAGGACGGTGGCAAAAGCTGGTTCAATCCCGCTGACGTAGCTGTAGAGCATGACGATAAGGGGCGGGCTATCAGTGCAAAGCTGGCGGCTGACGGCAACCCGGTAGAGATTGGCGGCATTGAGAAGATGTCGAAATCGAAGAATAACGGTGTTGATCCCCAATCGATGGTGGACCGCTTCGGCGCTGACACCGTGCGCCTCTATACCATGTTTACCTCACCACCGGATCAGTCTCTGGAGTGGTCTGACGAGGGCGTGGAAGGTGCCAGTCGTTTTCTCCGGCGGCTATGGAATCTGGCATGGAACCGGCGCGATGCCATCACAGCTCCAGGCGATCTCAGCAACCTCAACGATCAGCAGAAGGCGGCGCGGCGTGAGATCCATACTGCGCTCAAGCAGGCGAGATTTGACTACGAGCGGCAGCAGTTCAACACCGTCGTCTCCGCCGCCATGAAGATAATCAACACCCTCTACAAGCTGGGTGACACCCCTGCAGATCGGGCCATGCTGCACGAAGGGCTCAGCATCACCCTGCGACTGCTCGGCCCCATCACCCCCCACGTCACCCATACCCTGTGGCGGGAATTGGGCTACGGCGATGAGATACTCAACGCCTCCTGGCCGCAGACCGACGAAACAGCCCTGGTGCAGGAGAGCATCCAGTATGTGGTACAGGTCAACGGTAAAGTACGCGCCAAAATTCAGGTACCTGCCGATGCCGATAAAGCAGCTGTTGAAGCGGTCGCCATTGCAGATGACAATGTACAGAGATTTGTCGGTGACAATACCGTGCGCAAAGTGATCGTAGTGCCGAACAAGCTGGTGAATATCGTTGCTAACTAGCCATCAAAGAGTCCACCATCCCGGCAAAGCTAAATGATATTTAGCAGCTCAATTTTCGGAGTTCAAATGACGCAAAAGGCTTGGATAAACCGTCCCTTCTCCCTCAGGGAGAAGGCCAGGATGAGGGAAATTAGAAGGATCAAAGCGTTAGCTTTTCAACTCCCCTCACCCCAACCCTCTCCCCGAGGGAGAGGGGGCTAATGAACTCCGAAACTTGAGTTAGTAGGAGCGAACTTGTTTACAACATGCTCCGAGGCGTATTCTTCACTAACAAGTTCGCTCCTACAACAGACTGCATGATTATTGCGTAAGATAATAAATAGAAGGGTGCCACAACCGCCCAGGAGAAAAAGATGCGAGGTAAACAGATCATCCGCACCGCACTACTGCTGACCACCCTATGGCTGATCCAGGGGTGTGGTTTTCACCTGCGTGGCTACGACAGCGAGAGCGCCGCTCTCCCCGCCCACATCAGCCCGATGCTGATCCAGGGACTCACCGAGTATGACAGCCTGCGCGTTGACCTCTCCCGGCAACTCCGCGGCAGCGAAGTCAGCGTGGCAAAAGAGAACGGTGAAGCCAACAGCGCGCTGCGTATCCTCAGTCGCAGCAGCGACCGCCGGGTGCTCTCCACTGACAGCAATGGCGATGTCGCTGAGTATGAACTGCATGAAGGCGTCGATTTCGATCTGATCGATCGCAGCGGATCATCTTTGGTAGAACGGCAGACCATCAACGTCATCCGCAGCTACGCTCACAATGAGACTGAGGTACTGGGTAAGCAAAACGAAGAGGATCTTCTACGCAAATCGATGCGGAGAGACCTGGTAGGCCGTATTCTCCACAGACTACAATCCCAGCTCTAAGCACTGTCTGACAGACCATGCGCGCCCGCCTCCACGAACTCGGCAAGCATCTGCAGCGAGGGCTCGCCCCCATCTACCTGCTGAGCGGCAGCGAGCCACTGCAGATGGGTGAGGCTGCAGACAGCATCCGCAATCAGGCACGGGCTCAAGGCTACAGCAGCCGTGAAATCATCGACGTGGATGCCCGCTTCGACTGGGACAGACTGGCGGGCGAAGCCAACAGCCTCTCCCTCTTCTCCGAACAACGGATCATCGACCTGCGCATCCCCTCCGGCAAATTGGGCAGGGATGGCGGCAAAGCACTCACCGAATACGCCGCCCGCCCACCTGAAGATACCCTGCTGCTGATCACCTTGCCGAAAATGGACCGCAACCAGTCCAACAGCAAATGGTTCAAGAGTGTGGAGAAAGTTGGTGTTGTAGTACAGATCTGGCCGATCGAAGGTGAACGACTACCACCGTGGATAGAGCAACGGATGCGTAAAGTTGGCCTCACTCCGGCCCCCGATGTACTGCCGATGCTGGCCGAGCGGGTCGAGGGCAACCTGTTGGCCGCCGCCCAGGAGATCGACAAGCTGCTACTGCTGCACGGCCCCGGCATCATCACGCCGGAGCAACTGGCTGAATCGGTATCGGACAGCGCCCGCTACGATGTTTTCGGGCTGGTAGACACCGCCCTCAACGGCAAGGTAGCTCATGCACTGCGCATGCTCAACGGTCTGCATGCCGAAGGCACCGCCCCGGCGATTGTGCTATGGGCGCTGACGCGGGAAATTCGTCTGCTCTGCGGCTTGGCCGGAGAGGTGGAGAAAGGACGATCACCCCAGCAGGCGATGGCGGGTCGCCGCGATATATGGGACAAGCGCAAACCGCTGGTAAGCCGTGGCCTGCAGCGTGCCAAAGCCCCCCACTGGCGCAAACTGCTACTGCTCTGCGGTGATACCGACCGCGCCATTAAAGGCCAGAGCAGCGACAACCCCTGGCGTCTGATGCAGACCATCACCAGCCGCATGGCAGGTGCCGCTGTTTAAAATAGAAAGTCTGTTAGAATTCCTTGATTAACACTTGAATAAAGACTGGAACGACCATGTCCGACCAAATCACTGATATCGCCGCCTATATGAACGAGGTTGGCAGCAAGGCACGTGCCGCATCCCGGCTGCTGGCGGCTGCCGGTACCGGCAGCAAAAATGCCGCTCTGCTGAAGATCGCCAACGATCTCGACGACAATCGAGAGATGCTGATGGCGGAGAACCTCAAAGACCTTGAGGCAGGCAAAAGCAAAGGGCTTGCCGACGCCCTCCTCGACCGGCTCGCCCTCACCCCGGATCGTATCGACAGTATGATCGAAGGTCTGCGGCAGATCGCCGCCCTGGATGACCCCATCGGTGAGATCTTCGACATGAAATACCTCCCCAGCGGTATTCAGCGGGGACGCATGCGAGTACCTCTCGGTGTTGTCGGAATCATCTACGAATCACGTCCCAACGTCACCGCGGACGCCGCCGCCCTGTGCCTGAAATCGGGCAATGCCACGCTACTACGTGGGGGCTCCGAGGCGTTTCACTCCAACCAGGCAATCGCCATCAGCATCCGGCGCGGGTTGGAACAGGTCGGCCTGCCCGGTGACGCAGTGCAGGTGATCGCCACCACCGACCGTGCCGCCGTCGGCGCTATGATCACCATGCCCGAGTATGTGGATGTCATCATTCCCCGGGGTGGTAAGGGGCTGATCGAGCGCATATCCAAAGATGCCCGTGTACCTGTGATCAAACACCTTGATGGTATCTGCCACGTCTATATCGATGACCAGGCGGATAGCGATAAAGCGTTCGATATCGCGCTCAACGCCAAGACCCAGCGCTACGGCACCTGCAACACCATGGAGACCCTGTTGGTGGCGGAAGGTATTGCCGAGGATATCCTGCCCATGTTAGCGGCCGCCTACGCAGAAAAAGAGGTGGAGCTGCGCGGCTGCATCCGCACCTGCGGGATCGTTGAGGGCTGCAAATCCGCCACCGCCGAGGACTGGGACACCGAGTATCTGGCACCCATCCTCTCCATACGTGTGGTGGATGGGCTGGAGAGCGCCATAGCGCACATCAACCGCCACAGCTCTCAGCACACCGACAGCATTGTCACCGAGAATATTACCCGTGCCCGTAAGTTTCTAACCGAAGTGGACTCCAGCTCGGTGATGGTCAACGCCTCCACCCGCTTTGCTGACGGCTTCGAGTACGGTCTGGGTGCTGAGATCGGCATCTCCACCGACAAGTTCCACGCCCGTGGGCCGGTCGGCCTTGAAGGCCTCACCTCAGTAAAGTACGTGATACTGGGCGATGGGCACATTCGCCAATAACAGGGCGAAGAGAGGATTCTAGGATGATAGGTATTCTCGGCGGCACCTTCGATCCGATCCACAACGGCCACCTGCGCACCGCACTGGATGTGCAGCAGGCCTTACAACTGGATGAAGTGCGCCTGATCCCACTGAGGCAGCCACCCCACAGGGAGACGCCTTCACTATCGCCACAGCAGCGTCTGGAACTGGTACAGGCAGCCGTTGCCGGCAACCCGCTGTTCCGGGTCGATGAGCGCGAGCTGGAGCGCCAGGGCAACTCCTACACCGTTGATACACTGCACTCACTGCGCCGGGAGCTGGGCGATAAGCCCATCTGCCTGTTGATGGGCAGCGACGCCTTTCGCGGCTTTCCCGACTGGCACAAGCCGGAAGAGATCCTGCAACTGGCCCATCTGGTGATCATGCAGCGCCCGGGTGAGGAGCACCCGGCGATCTACCCGGATCGAATAAGCACCTCCCCCCTACGACTAAGAAACGCACCCGGCGGCCGGATCTTTTTCCAGCCGGTAACACAGTTGGCCATCTCCTCCACCGCCATCAGAGAGCAACTGCAGCAAGGTCGCTCCCCGCGTTACCTGCTGCCCGGTGCAGTCCTTGAGATCATAGAAAAAAAGGGCCTATACCGTTAAAACCGCCCATCCGCACCGAATTCGCGCTAAAATAGCGCCGAATACCCTTTAACACACACTCGGAAAACTCAATGACGGTAGAAGAACTTCGCGATCTGGTACTCAACGCCCTCGACGACATGAAGGCAACAGATATCAAAGTAATAGACGTTCGCGGCAAAACCAGCATCACAGACATCATGATCATCGCCACCGGCAACTCAAACCGCCATGTAAAGTCCATCGCAGAAACCGCTGCCTTCAAGGCCAAAGATGCCGGTGAACCCGCCTTGGGTGCAGAGGGGCTGGACGACGGCGAGTGGGCCCTGGTCGATCTCAACGGCGTTGTACTCCACGTCATGCAGGCCAAGGTGCGGGACTTCTACCAACTGGAGCGCCTGTGGGAGATGGACACCCCGGAAGATAGCGCGACAGCCCCAGAGTAACGAAGTAAAAACCAGGATGTAGGAGCGGCGCCCCGGCCGCGATGAACATGGCACGTTGTCAACCATAATCCTCAGACCAGGGGGCGCCACATAAGCAAAAATGGACCGCTTCGACCGCATCTTCAACCTGCACAAACTACTCAGCGCCTCTCGCCTGCCGGTCTCGCGACAACGGATCGAAGAGGAGTTGGAGTGCTCTCGCGCCACCGCCAAACGCATCGTCGAGACCATGCGCCTCTACCTCAACGCCCCGATCAAATATGACCGTGAGCGCAACGGCTACCACTACGATGCCGCCGAGGGAGAGATGTTTGAACTCCCCGGCATCTGGTTCAACGCCTCCGAGTTGCACGCCTTGCTGAGCGTCCAGCAGCTGCTCACCCAGGTACAGCCCGGCCTGCTGGAGCAGCAGTTTTCCCCCCTGAAAGAGCGCATCGACCAACTACTAAAAGTGCAGCACGCTGGTGGCAGCGAGATAACCCAGCGCATCCGTATACTCACCGCTGCTGCCAGAACCGGTAGCGAACACTTTCAGACCATCGCCGGCGCCACGGCCAAGCGGAAAAAAATCACCATCGACTACTACAACCGGCGTGATGACCAGACCAACAGACGCACCCTCTCCCCCCAACGCCTCACCCACTACCGCGACAACTGGTACCTGGATGCCTACTGCCACCTGCGCAACGCCCTGCGTACTTTCTCCATGGATGCGATCCACAAACCGGCTGTCCTGCAAGAGAGCGCAAAAGAGGTGTCGGCGGAAGCACTGGATAAGCACTACAGCGGCGCCTACGGCATCTTCTCCGGTCCCGCTACCGAAACAGCCATACTGCGCTTCACCGCCGAGCGCGCCCGCTGGGTTGCCTGCGAACAGTGGCATCCCCAGCAGACGGAAAAATGGCTCAACGACGGACGCTACGAACTGCACATCCCCTACAGCCAGCCTCCCGAACTACTGATGGACATCCTCAAATACGGCCCCGATGTCGAAGTGGTCGCACCAGCCACCCTCAAAACGGCCACCCTGGAGCGCCTGAAGCAGGCAGTTGATCTATATCAGTAAAATAATTCGTATTAGGCCTTGAAGATAGGCACCTAATTGAACTAAATTCCTACTACCGTTTATTTAATCAAACCACTGTGATTGCCTACGCAGACCGCAAGGATCGCATCATGCCTCAGCAAAATGCCGCTCACCCGCTGATTACACTGCTCAGCAACGCCCTTATCCTCTGGATTATCCTCTGGTTTTCGCTTCTCCTGATCATACCCAGCGATCAGTACTCATCACTCTTCTTCACCCTCGGTGTCATCCCGGTCATCGGCTGGTTTGCCATCAAACCCAGTAGAGTCGTCTGGTTTTTATCCAAACTGCTGGGGACCAATGGGCTGGATAAGTGAAGCAAAACCCACTCCTCAGCCCAGCAGTCACCACCGGCAGACACCCCTTAACAAGAACGACAGATCTATGTGACCGGCCGCCAGTTTGATCCAGGCGTGCCTGCAGCACCCTCCCCAACCACAGACAGTCAGCACTGACAGCAGGTTTCCTAATGCCAGATTCTCTGTTAGCCTACAAATAACAAGGAATATTATTCTCTGCAGGATGCTTACCTCTCCTCCATCTCTGCTCACCGAGATATTCCAAAGACAAACTTGATTGGGAAATTTGGCGGCCTATGTCAACGGACGTGCCAGCGGCCTACGTCAGAAAACGTGCCGGCGACTTAACTCAGCATTAGCACAGTGGACAGCAAGGCTCGCATTTGGAAGTAACTTGAAATGGAAGATCATACTAACATCGTCAAATCAGTCCCGAAGAAAGCTTGGAATCAGCTCGCAAAAACGGCTTGCGCCACGTTCGAGAAGCTGATTTATCCTCTTACCGCCACCACAGAAGGAATCGGCCGTCTAATAGAACTTCGATTTGCGAAGCTAGGAGACGAACAGAAGATTATTGCGGCGAAGTGTATTGAGGAAGCACATAGAAAAGTAAAGGAATCGTCATCAGGTCAGAGAGAAGATGTTGTCATTAAGCCCAGCGTAGTTTATGAAGCGCTCGATAATGCGGATAATCAAACTGATAGAACAATACGTGATTTATGGGCAAACTTATTGGCAAATGAATTCATCGATGGTGGAGTTCATCCAGAAATAGCGAAGATGCTATCTAGATTAACTTCCAGTGATGCAGTTTTACTACTTAAGATCGCACAACAAGACGAATCTACACCCCTTACCATCAAGGTCCTCAAAGCTTTAGCGTCAAGTACAACATTAGGTTTGTTCAACGAGCGAAGGACATTCAATCATGTCCACCTAGAAAAACTCAGTCTAATTACAGAGCTTGACAGAGTTTGGATTCTTACTACTGCGGGTAGAGAACTCATGAGAGTAGTCAGTGATCCTGAGTAAAGCTTGATCCATCCATCACGCAAGGTAATAAATATGGCTCTAACAGGCATACCTCTTAACCAGTGGAACGGCAGCGATGCAACTATAAAACTAGAGGAAACAGTTCTTGCTCTAAGTAATGCGGCTAATCGCCAAACAAGCCATATCATAAAACTAACGTATGCCATGCTATTTTTAACTTTCATAATGGCGTGCATGGTTGGCGTTCAAATTTGGCTGGCATTTCAGCAGACAGAGACAATGAAACAGACTGAAAATATTCCCGCAGTCGTTTTGAGTCCTCAACCTTCTCAAGCGCAAACGGTGAAAGACCATTTACCTGTAAAAAATAGCAATCCTCCTTCTCTTAAAAAAGCACAACCTGAAAAAGATTAATTAGGATTAAAGGGGTCAGTACCCTTTTATAATAAGTAATTGGGTGAAAAAGGGTACTGACCCCTTTATTCTTCAATGGCACGTAAGAAGATGCAAGCATATACAGAAGAGTTTCGCCGGGAAGCGGTAAAACGAGCGGATAAAAATGGAAGTACGGCAGCCTCAGTAGCCAGGGAGTTGGGGGTTAGTCCTCAGCAGATCTATAATTGGCGACGACAGTTCAACCGACTCTCAGATAAGCAGTTCAAGATTAAAGGGGGCAGTACCCTTTAAAATAAGTAATTGGGTGAAAAAAGGGTACTGACCCCTTTATTCCTCTACTGCTCAATTTGCCCCGGTTATTTAGGCGCTATATTTCACAACCAACCAAGGAGTTTTAAATGAAGAATGTTGTATTAATATTAATTTTATTAATGAATTCTGCTTTTATATATGCAGGAGAGTATGAGGATAAAATTGCTGCCGCAAAACGATATGCCTCAGCTACGCCTATGAAAGATATGATTGCAGACAGCGCAAACAAAATGGCAGTTCAATTACCGCAAGAACAAAGACAAAATTTTATTTTATTATTGACTCAAACTGTAGATATTGAAGTATTAGAAAAGACTGCTCTTGATGCCATGGTTAAAACATTTACTTTGGAGGAATTAAATGCAATTGCAGATTTTTATGGCTCTCAAGTAGGAAAATCAGTTATGTCTAAATTTGGCACTTATATGTCCTTAATAATGCCTTCTATAATTAAAGAAATGCAGCGGGCATCGAAAGTAGTCGAAAGTGAAATACGATAAAGGGGTCAGTACCCTTTAAAATATGTAATTGGGTGAAAAAAGGGTAACCTATTTATTTTGATCACTTTCAAATGGAGTATAATAAAGCAGAAACATAATATAACAGAATATAATTGTACCGCTTATTGCTATTGCATAGCTAAATACCCCTGTTGCTATACCTATCGATAGCGAGGCAAAAATGAATATAATATTGCGAGGATGTCGAATAAGCGCTCTAAAGCGAATAATCAAAACGGCACCAAACACCGCAAAGCCTACCACCACATTATCATGAAACACCATCATAACCATTGCAGCGACGGTTGAACTTAAGACAAGTGCTTGAAAAAGCTTATTGGGAAAATGTTCTTCCGGAAAAGTGAACCTATAGGTTAGTGCTATTATTGTACTAAGCACTAAGGCCAGCAGTATAGTTAAAATAGCTACTGAAAATGAAGGGGGGTCGATGCGACTTAACCCACTTAAGTATTGATTAAACATTATTGAACACTTTCTATGTTTTCAAATAATTACTTAAAAAATATCATACAAATATGTCAAAAGTGTTAAATATTTTGATATTAATCACTTAATTGAAATAAAATTGAATCAGAGAAAAATCACCTATGAATAGCCAACCTTATACCCTGTGAGTGAAATTTTACTCTGACCCAAATTCTCACAATTCAAAACTTGCCCCCCATGTATCTTCACTTATATTTCAGCAAAAAAAATACCTGAAGCCATTGCTTCAGGTATTTGAGGATTAAACAGCTACCAGTGCAGCTTATATTCAAACAATAGCGAGCAGTTCTATCTCGAATATCAATGCTTGGTATGGGCCAATAGCACCCCCCGCACCACGCTCGCCATAAGCCAGATTGTGGGGAATAAACAGCTTCCATTTAGAGCCCACATTCATCAGCTGTAGGGCCTCGGTCCAACCGGCGATCACACCAGTCACAGAGAATTCGGCGGGTTCGTTACGACTGTAAGAACTATCGAATTCGCTACCGTCCATTAAGGTACCCCGATAATGTGTACGCACTGTACTGCCGGCATCTGGTTTTTCACCATCACCTTCGGTAATGACTTCATATTGAAGGCCGGACTCGGTGACGGTCACCTCGTCTCGTGTGGCATTTTTCTCTAGAAATGCGATCCCTTCAGCTGCAAACTTTTCAGCGTTGGCAGCCTCTTCCGCACCTAGTCTTTCCTGAATAACCTGAAATGCGGCATTGATATCATCCGGATTAATCCGTGGTGCCTTGCCATTGATGGCATCCTCTAATCCGGCAAGCGCCGCTACTGTTGAAACGCCAGGAAAAGCATTGGTGATTTGCTCGCCCATTTGCATACCGATGCCGTAGGATGCTTGCTCCTCAGCTGTACTGAATTGATTGTCTGACATAATGATACCGAATATTAATTAAAAGGGAGTGTGGCAGATAAGATAGTGGAATTTGCCGGATCGCACAACGGCGGTCACTGTGCCGCGCTTTAATGGGATTTGCATGTAATACAAATGGGCTCCCACCTGAGGATTAAAGGGGTAGTACCCTTTAAAAAAGTAATTGGGTGAAAAAAGGGTACTGACCCCTTTATTGCTCTCTAGCGCCCTTGTCAGTTGTGGCTGTGAGTGGCGGCCGAAGGCCGGAGCTTACAGACATCAACCGCACAAACTTAGTGCAACTTGCCTCATTTGTGGCATTTAGCTACACTTACCCTCAGATATACTGAGGATGACAAAATGGCCACTACAAGCATACGACTTGACCAAAACCTTGTTGAAAAAGCCACTATCATGGCAAAAGCCCTTAATCGCACCCCACCCAAACAAATAGAACATTGGGCAAAAATCGGCGAAATGATGGAGGACAACCCAGACCTACCATACGAATTCGTAAAACAAGCCATAATTTCTAAGGCCGAAAAAGATGCTGGAAAACTAGAGGCCTACGATTTTGGCTGAAGTTACCAGTATTCTACAAACTACTTCATTTAAGAAAGCCGTTAAAAAGCTAAATGCCAACCAAAAGAAGGATCTTGATGCTGCTGTAAAAGTACTTGTTTCAAACCCTGGTCTCGGCGCTAACAAAAAGGGCGATCTTTCCTTCCTGAAGGTCTACAAATTTAAGATGGCCAAACAACTCACTCTTCTAGGTTACAGCTATGACGACGGCGACCTTATACTAGAGTTAATGGCGCTCGGATCACACGAGAATTTTTACCGTGACATGAAGCTGAAATTCTGATGAGTTGTAACGCTTAAATATAGGGCGCTCGCGTTGTAGGGACAGTGTTTTAGTGATGGCTGTCCATGTTTTTCTTTCCGGATAGACCGTCCCTTCTTCCTCAGGGAGAAGGCCAGGATGAGGGAAATTAGAAGAATCAAAGCGTTAGCTTTTCAACATCCCCTCTTCCCAACTCTCCCCCTGAGGGAGAGGGGACTAGTGAACTCCAAAACTTGAGTACTAAGTAACTGCTGAATAGAGATATTAGCAGCGCTTTGTTCTCCATGACTGTTAGCGCGGGGGAGAGTGTTACACTCCCCCCATGCGAATCCATCTCATCTCTGTCGGTAATAAAATGCCCCGCTGGGTCCAGGAGGGGTATCAGGAGTACGCAAAACGAATGCCGCAGGAGTGTTCTCTGCAGCTGGTGGAGATTGCCCCCGGTCATCGCGGCAAGAGTGCCGATGTGGCACGGACAGTACGGGATGAGGGAGAGAGGATGCTCAAGGCGATTCCCCGTAACTGCCGTGTGATGGCGCTGGATGTGAAGGGCAAAGCGTGGAGCACTGAGCAGCTCTCCTCCCAGCTTGGCGGCTGGATGGGTGAGGGGCAGGATCTGGCACTACTGGTGGGTGGCCCGGAAGGGTTGGCGGCTGAGTGTCTGCAACGGGCTGACAATCGCTGGTCTCTTTCACCTCTGACTATGCCTCATCCATTGGTACGGGTGGTGGTGGCTGAGCAGCTTTACCGCGCCTGGAGCCTGTTGCGCAACCACCCTTATCACCGCGCCTGACTCTCTTTCATCTTTCCAATGGTGTAGAGTGGTAAATAAAACAGCGGCCGAATCTATGTCCCCTCCTCAAATCTATCTCGCTTCCCTATCACCCAGACGGAGTGAACTTCTGACGCAAATCGGCGTCTCTCATGAGGTGGTAAGGGTTGTGGTGGATGAGGGCCTTCAAGCGGATGAGGCGGCAGCCAAATATGTGGTTCGTCTCGCCCTGGAGAAAGCGCAGGCGGGCTTGGCTGCCATCGGTGACAGACCTTACCGGCCGGTGCTCGGAGCCGATACTGCAGTAGTGGTGGATGACCGGATTCTCGGTAAACCCGCCGACCGCGATGAGGCACTGACAATGATGGCGCTGCTCTCCGGTCGCAGTCATAGGGTTCTAACCGGGGTGGCGTTAGCCAAAGCAGCCGGCAGCGAAAGTCTGCTCAGTGTCAGTAGTGTCACCTTCCGTGAAGTGAGTGCTGATGAGGCTCTAGCCTACTGGCAGAGCGGTGAACCCACCGATAAGGCGGGGGGTTATGGCATTCAGGGGCTGGGTGCACTTTTTATCTCTCACCTGGAGGGAAGTTTCTCCGGTGTGATGGGGCTGCCGCTGTATGAGACGGGGGAACTGCTGCGGGGTGCCGAGATCAAAACTCCTGGCATTTGAGAGATACCACTTACCGTAGGTGCGCTTTCTCAAAGCGCGATGACGATGTCATCGCATTTCGAGAAAATACTCCTGGCAAGGGACGGCGGGTACTAAATAAAATGGCTATGCACAAGAGTCCTGAAATACTATCTTCATTGAAAAAAGTGCATCTGGTAGGAGTGATCTTATTCGCGATCAGGCTCCGGGATATGTTCTTCGCGAACAAGTTCGCTCCTACGCCAGGTTCCCGGATTATTGTGCACAGCCATTTTAAATAATTTAAGAAAAATATAGATTAAAGAGTCATAGGATGAGTGAAGAGATACTAGTCAATGTCACCCCCCCCGAAACGCGGGTGGCGGTGATCGAAAACGGGGTGGTGCAGGAGATTATCATCGAGCGCGCCTTGCGCCGCGGCCTGGTGGGCAATATTTATAGGGGCAAGGTGTGCCGTGTGCTGCCGGGAATGCAGGCGGCATTTGTAGAGATGGGGCTTGAACGCGCCGCTTTCCTCCACGCCTCGGACATCTCCATCCAAAACGGAAACACGGAAGAGCGCGATATCAATATCAGCGAACTGGTCCAGGAGGGTCGTGAAGTAGTGGTACAAGTGGTTAAAGACCCACTCGGCACCAAGGGAGCTCGACTCACCACCCACCTCTCCATTCCCTCCCGCTATCTGGTTTTTATGCCGTCTCTGACCAGCCCCGGTATCTCACAGAAAATTGAGGATGAGGAGGAGCGCAAACGTCTGCGATCTATCATTGAGGAGTTCACCAGTGACTCCATCCTCGCCGGTAACTTCATCGCCCGCACCGCCGCCGAGGGGATGAGTCTGGAGACACTGAAGACCGACATGCGTTTTCTTACCCGCCTGTGGCACACCATTAAGGATCGCCTCGACACCACCCCGACGGGCAAGCTGATCCATGAGGATTTGCCACTCTATCTGCGCGCTATAAGAGATCTGGTCAATCCAGAGGTGGAGAAGCTACGCATCGACTCCCGCGCCAGTTGGGTGAAGCTGAAAAGGTTTGCTGAGAAGCTGCTACCGGACAACACCGTACAGATCGAGTACTACCCCGGTGAGCGGCCAATCTTTGACCTCTATGCTGTTGAGGATGAAATTCTAAAAGCACTACACCGCAAAGTGCAGCTCAAATCGGGCGGCCACCTGGTGATCGACCAGACCGAGGCGATGACCACTATCGATATCAACACCGGCGCCTTTGTCGGCCACCGCAATCAAGAAGAGACTATCTTCAAGACTAATATGGAGGCGGCACAGGCGATCTGTCGACAGCTTCGACTGCGCAACCTCGGCGGTATCATCATTATCGATTTCATCGACATGACTGATGAGGAGCATAAACGCCAGGTGATCCGGGCGCTGGAGAAGTGTTTGGCACGGGACCACGCCAAAACCCATATCTCCGAGGTCTCCTCCCTGGGCTTGGTGGAGATGACCCGCAAGCGTACCCGTGAGTCGCTGGAGCACATTCTCTGCGAAACCTGTAGCTGTTGCGGTGGCCGCGGCTCGCTAAAGACCGCTGAAACCACCTGTTATGAGATCTTTCGTGAGATCCTGCGTGAAGCACGACAGTTCGACGTTGAATCACTGCTGGTACTCGCCTCTCAAGAGGTGGTGGACCGGCTACAGGACGAGGAGTCTTCAACCCTTGGAGAGCTGGAGGACTTTATCGGAAAGACCATCAGACTGCAGGCGGAGAGCCTCTACTCCCAGGAGCACTATGACGTGGTGTTGATCTAGGAGCCTGTCCAAGGGAATAAAAACTATCGCTAAGCCGTTTACCCTCTAAGAAACAAGAGATGCACTGTATTGAACATACATAAACGACTGATAACGCCGCTGAGCGGAAAAATGGCCTCAGCCCTGTTGCTCCCTTAAAAAGCGCCACTCATCGTTGCTCGTTGCTTATTTGGAGTAACCAAACTACGCGCCTCACGCCTTGATTGGCATTTTTTCAGGGGCAACAGACACGATTCAATTAGTGTTAACAGGCCCTAGATACCAGACGGAAGGCAAGTATATCCCCCGATTGGGTTTATACTCTGTTATTCCACTGACAAGGAGCCCATGACAACCCTAATAATAGAGGAACAGGCAGCCCTAACCACTGCCGGAACATCACGAATTCTGGACCGACAAGCACCTCCTGAAAGCCCTATATGATTCGTATTTACCACTTCTCTGCCACCACCCTCAAGCGTCTGCTGATTCTTGCGATCATCCTTGGCGGCATTGCAGTGGGCGTGGGACGGCTGCTGACCCCAAGCATCGCTGACTACCGCGAGGAGATAGAACAGTGGACCAGCCAGACACTGGGCCAACGGGTAACCATCGGCACCCTTAAGGGGAGCTGGCAGGGTGCGGCGCCAAAGCTGATACTCCACAATCTCGCCCTCTATAGCGAAGGCCTGTACGAGCCTCAGATACGATTCTCCGAAGTCCATATCGCCATCGGGCTGATCGAGAGCCTGCGCCAGGGTCGTCCCGCCCCCAGCAGAATCACCATCTACGCACCCAAGCTGAACATTACACGCCGAGAGGATGGCACTATCAGTGTTGCCGGTTTAAAGGAGATCGATAACCAGGGTGACAGCAGTGGGGCGTTCCTGCTACCTCTGCGTATCGACGTGCAGCAGGGCGAAATCACCTGGCAGGATCTCGCCATTGATGCGCCACCTCTGACCCTTACCGGTGTTGAGTTGAGCCTGCACAACGACGGTGACCGTCACCAGTTGAAGGGGAGCCTGGTGCTGCCTGGAAAACCCAGTGGTCGCCTCCAGCTTGCCGCCGACCTGCAAGGTCAACCGGGGCGCGGGGACGACTGGTCTGCCGACTTCTATTTCAGGGGCAGCGGACTTGACCTTACCCGGCTGCTCAACCGCCGCATTCCTGAAGAGTACCGTTTTGAACAGGGACTGGGCGACCTGGAGCTCTGGAGCCGATGGGAGAAGGGTCGAATGATGCGCCTGGAGGGAACGGCGGATTGGCGGCAGTTTGGTCTAAGCCGCGCCATCAACGGTGGCAGTGAGATACGCAGCCTCGATTTTGATCGCCTGAGCGGTGCTTTTCACTGGCGACGGCAGCAGCGGGGATGGCGTATCGACCTGGCCGATGTAGAGATAAAGCGCCTCGGTTCAAGCTGGCCCAAGACCCGCTTCACCCTGGTAAAACGTCAAGGTGAGGAGGGAAAGCAGCAACTCACCGCCGGTACCAGCTTTGCCCGACTGGAAGATCTCAATGCGATCGCATGGTTACTACCCGCCGCTTCACCCGAGATCAATGAAGCACTTCTGGAGATCCTCCCCCACGGAGATCTCCACGATATCCGCTTCCGTTTCCGCGAAACCGATGCCGACCCGAAATGGTCGGCAAGCGGCAAGGCAGGCTCTATTCTGATCCGCCCCTATAAGGGAGCGCCGGGAGTAGATAATCTCGCTTTCAACTGGTGGATGGATCAGAGCCAGGGCGGCCTGCAGCTGACATCGGAAAACACCGGCCTCCAGTTTCCCGGCCTGTTCAGAGCACCGCTAACCATCGGTAGACTCAGTGGCAGAGTCGATTGGCAGCAGCAAGGTGACGGCAGTTGGTGGTTGGAGGCAAAAAAGATCGCCGCCGACAACCACCACATCAGCACCGAAAGTCGACTGCGACTGCAGATCCCAGGCGTACCTGAAGAGTCGGTCTTTCTCGATCTGCAGACGGACTTTCACGACGGTGACGCCAGCGCCGTCTCCCACTATCTCCCTGCCGGTATTATGCCGCCCGGGGTGGTTGAGTGGCTCGACCGGAGCCTGCTTGGCGGCCATGTCACCGAGGGCAGTACTCTATTCAGGGGGAAGCTCAGAGACTTCCCCTTCGAGAAGGAGCCGAATGGACGCTTCGAGGTCTTCTTTGCCATCGAGAATAGCGGCCTCGACTACCTGGAGGGATGGCCCAAACTGGAAAAACTATCCGCCAAGGTGCGCTTCCTTAACGGTCGTATGGACGCCTGGGCAGAAAGTGGCTACATCTTCGACAGTCGCATTCGCTCCCTTCATTGCGAAATAGAAGATCTCGCACACGGTAACAGGATGAGGCTGAATGGCGAAGCCGAAGGACCCTTCAGTGACAATCTGCGCCTGCTCCGCGAATCCCCGTTGAAGGATGATTTCGCCCCTCTGGTAGAAGGGGTTAGCGGTGAAGGAGAGGTGCGCCTGGCACTCGATATCTCCGTACCCTTCAACAGTGACCCGCTGAAACTCAACGGCAATCTGGTGTTCCAGGACAACCTTCTACGCTTCGAGCGCCAGGATCTAACCCTGGAGCAAGCCGGCGGTAGCCTCTCTTTCGACCAGGACCACCTCTATACCGACAATCTCTCCGGTGAAATAATGGGGAGCAAGATAGCGCTCCAGGTGTCCACTCCAAAGGAGAACCAACGTGCCACACGCGTGGTGGCTAACGGCAAAATTCCCAGCCAGACACTGGCCAAACGTTTCCCGGGATTATCACTATTACGGCAACTGGATGGCGCTGCTGACTGGCAGCTGCAGGTCGATATTCCCCATTTAGCCGCCGGCCCGGATGCCCCCGTGCCGCTGGTGGTCAGCTCCAATCTTGTCGGCGTCACCGTTGACCTGCCTCAGCCCATTGCTAAACAGCCCCAACAATCACTCCCCTTTAAACTGAGCACCGATCTCAGCAACAAGCCTCAGACACCGTTAAAAATCAGCTATGGCTCGCTGCTGGATGTCGCTCTGCTTCTCGACAGTCACGATCCCGACAACCTCAAACTCTTTGGCGGCGATATCCAACTCGGTGGTACACCGGCGCATCTCACGCAAAAGAGTGGATTGCATATTCAGGCAAAATTAGCGGAACTTACTCTGGACCCATGGATGGAGCTGTTCAAGGCAGAGGGTGGTGGTGGCACCACACCACCAACGATTCGCCAACTCGACCTTGAACTGGGCCGCTTACTAATCAAAGGAGCTGAGTTCACCCCTTTCAAACTCTCCCTTAAAGAGAAGGGTGATCTGCTCAAGGGCAAAGTCACAAGCAACCGTCTCAAAGGTAAAATCGAAATACCTCAGAATCCCCACGAGAAGCCTCTGCGCCTCGCCTTGGAGCGGATCAACATCGACTTCGACCCCGATGCCCTCCCGGAATCGGAAGATGAGGACGCCTCTACCGACATCGACCCGGCCCAACTACCGGCAGTGGAAGCGGAGATAGATACTGTCTTTATCAACGGTAAATCCTTTGGTCCGCTGCAACTGATCTCCAAGCGGACAGAAGAGGGCTGGAATATCCAGTCGCTTACCCTTGAATCGCCGCGGCTGCAGCTCACTGCCAATGGTCACTGGAACAAGCTTGCACGGGGCGGACAGGAGACGGAAATTAATTTATCACTGGAGAGTCCCAAGCTGGGGCGGCTGCTGGAGGATCTCAAGTTTGCCAGAAACATTGACGACTCAGCAGCGGTTTTTGACGGCCGTATCTGGTGGCTGGAGAGCCCCTTTGGCTTCAACCGCCACCTGCTCAACGGCAGAGTGAGTATGCGTGTCGGTAAAGGCACTTTTCTCAACGTCAATCCAGGCGTTGGCCGCATCTTCGGCCTGCTTAATCTCGGCGCCCTGCAGAGACGACTAACCCTCGACTTCAGCGACGTGTTTGCTAAAGGGTTCGCCTTTGATGGTATCGAGGGCGACTTTACCCTTGATGGGGGTGATGCCTACACCTCAAACTTCACCATCACCGGCCCCTCCGCCACCACCGACATCACCGGCCGCACCGGCCTTGCCAGTGAGGATTTTGATCAACTGGTGACAGTCACACCTCGCCTCTCATCTTCGATCACCATGGCCGGCGCCATTGCCGGTGGGCCGGTCGTGGGAGCGGCACTCTACTTGGCAGAGAAGGTGGTGGGTAAAAGCTTTGACCGGGCAAACAAGATCCAATATCTGGTTACCGGCCCATGGGATGACCCTATCCTTGAGCGAATGGCAACCAACCCGCCGGAGGTTAATGGAGAGCTGCCGGATGACCACCTGTTTAAGCGGCTTCGGAAAATTAATCCAGCCCCTTCATCTGAGGTGGAGGCTGAAGTGAAACGTCCGACAGCACCTGAAGTTGCTCCTAAAGTTGCTCCCGAGGAAGTCATTCCACCTGGCGATGGCAAGGAGAAGAAAAAGCCGGGCTTCGTCTCCCGCCTGCTGGATGCATTAAAGCCGGCTGAAAAACCTGATGAACATGACCCGTTAAGCGAAATCCCCGGCCACTAAAACCATTAGACACCAAAGCCGTCGCCATCTGGTGGGAAATCCGGGTTAGTGCTATCCTCCCCACTCGCAATTGATATCGACCTTAGATTTATTGGATAGATAGCTCGACGATACCTATCACCCGGAGTAGCTGAAAACACCATGAGCGCCCCCCATCGAAACATTGCCGCCATCCAGATGGCGACAAGCCCCAACGTCAGCGCTAACCTGCTGGAGGCAGAGCGGCTGATTGCAGAAGCAGTGGAGAATGACGCAGGACTGGTAGTCCTGCCGGAAAATTTTGCCTTTCTCGGAAAAAGACAGAGTGAACTCTGCTCACTGCGCGAAGCGGATAATGATGGTCCACTACAAGAGTTTCTCAGCCAACTGGCAAAACGCTATGACATCTGGCTGGTAGGGGGGACTGTTCCTCTGGAGGCTATGGATAACAGCAAGGTGCGCGCCTCCTGCCTGGTCTACGACTCAGACGGCGAGCGGGTGGCACGCTACGACAAAATCCACCTTTTCGATGTCAATCTGGTTGAGGCCAATGAGCGTTACGTAGAATCCTCCACCATTGAACCGGGAGATGAGGTCGTTGTGGTAGACACACCGTTCGGTAAACTGGGACTCGCCGTCTGTTACGACCTGCGCTTCCCGGAACTGTTCCGTGCACTACTGGACAAAGGGATGGAGATCGCCTGCCTGCCCGCCGCCTTCACGGCCATTACCGGCAAGGCCCACTGGGAGACACTGGTGCGTGCAAGGGCAATAGAGAATCTCTCTTACGTTGTTGCGGCTGCACAGGGTGGTTTTCATATGAACGGCCGTGAAACACACGGCCACAGCATGATCATTGACCCCTGGGGTAACATCCTTGAGCAACTGCCCAGCGGCACCGGCTCGGTAACCTGCAACGCTGACCTTGAGTACCTTACCAGCACCCGCCGCAACTTTCCCACCATTGATCATCGCAAGATGCAGTGCAAGTGATTGCATCAATCTGCAGGGGGCGCCGCACTTGTAGGGGCGGCCCCCCTGCCGTAATGATCACTGTACACAACACCCCATCTCATCGACACAACCCCGCTTCGCGTGCGGTTGAAAGCAAGCAGTGACACCCGCATATTTTCACCTAATCCCTTAAACAAACTGACAGATCCTGATTAACATGCCCGATACCCTTGATATTGCACGCCATACACTACTGGCCCCGGCCGATCTCAATGAGAGCCACCTGGAGCAGGTAATGGAGCAGCTCTTTGCCTCCCGACTGGATGCCGCCGACCTCTATTTTCAGGCCAGTCGTCTGGAGTCCTGGGTACTGGATGAGGGCATCATCAGAGAGGGCAACCATAATATTGAGCAGGGCGTGGGCGTACGTGCCATCAGCGGTGAAAAAACCGGATTTGCCTACACCGATGAGATCCACCTCTCCAGCCTGCTGGAGGCGGGTCGTACCGCCAGGGCTATCGCCCGCAGTGGTAGTCAACAGCGTATCCAGGTGCAGAGCAACCCGACACATCAGCCCCTGTATCAACCCATCAATCCCCTGGAGACCCTCAGCGAACAGGAGAAGGTTGATCTATTGAAACAGCTGGATGCTGAAGCACGCAAACAGGACTCCAGAGTGAAGCAGGTAACCGCCAGTCTGGTTGCCGCCCACGATGTTGTACTGGTCGCCGCCTCCGACGGCACTCTCAGCGGTGATGTTCGACCCCTGGTGCGCTGTAACGTCCATGTTATCGTCGAAGAGAACGACCGCCGCGAGCAGGGATCCAGCGGTGGTGGTGCACGACAGGGGTTCCAGTTTTTTATCGATCAGGAACGTGCCCTCGGCTATGCCCGGGAGGCGGTGCGCCAAGCCCTGGTCAATCTGGAGGCGGTTGCCGCACCCGCCGGGGCCATGACCGTGGTATTGGGTTCAGGCTGGCCCGGCATCCTGCTGCATGAAGCTA
Source organism: Candidatus Sedimenticola sp. (ex Thyasira tokunagai) (assembly GCA_037318855.1). Lineage (GTDB taxonomy): Bacteria > Pseudomonadota > Gammaproteobacteria > Chromatiales > Chromatiaceae > Vondammii. The sequence goes on from CP134874.1 coordinate 4,317,126, forward strand.
TTGGCCATGGCCTGGAGGGTGATTTCAATCGCAAGGGCACTTCCGCCTTCAGTGGACGTATCGGCGAACAGGTCGCCGCCGCCAACTGTACCGTGGTGGATGACGGCACCCTGCCGGGACGTCGCGGCTCCCTCACCATCGATGATGAGGGAACCCCTTCCCAAAATACGGTACTGATTGAGAACGGTATCCTCCGCGGCTACATGCAGGACAAACACAACGCCCACTTGATGGGAGTAAAGTCCACCGGCAACGGTCGCCGCGAGTCCTATGCACACCTCCCCCTGCCGCGTATGACCAACACCTATATGCTGCCCGGGGAACATCCTCCCGAGGAGATTATCGCCTCGGTGGAAAAGGGTCTCTACGCCGCCAACTTTGGTGGTGGCCAAGTGGATATCACCTCAGGCAAGTTTGTCTTCTCCGCCAACGAAGCCTACCTGATCGAGAACGGTCGCATCACCCAACCGGTGAAGGGCGCCACCCTTATCGGTAACGGCCCGGATGTGCTTACCCGCGTCAGCATGATAGGCAATGATCTGGAGCTGGACTCCGGCGTCGGCACCTGCGGCAAAGAGGGACAGAGCGTACCCGTGGGGGTAGGCCAGCCCACCCTAAAAATTGATGAGCTGACCGTAGGTGGCACCAGTGCCTGATAGTAATAGAGAGATGAGCGAAGGCAACGATATGAAAGAGCGTCAGGCAAAACTGGAGCAGATGGTTAATGACCTGCTGAACGAGGCAAAAAAGCAGGGTGCAAGTGCGGCTGAAGCGGCTGTATCAAGTGACTCCGGCCTCTCCGTCGACGTCCGACTGGAAGATGTAGAGACTATTGAGCACACCCGCGACCAGGGGCTCGGGGTGAGTGTCTACTTTGGTCAGAGAAAGGGCTCCGCCAGCACATCCGACTTCAGCCCGGAGGCGATTCACGATACCGTCAAAGCCGCCTGCAATATCGCCCGCTACACCAGTGAGGATGAGTTTAGCGGATTGGCCGATGCCGAGCTGATGGCCACTGAGACACCCGACCTGGATCTCTACCACCCGTGGGAGGTCGATGCAGAGAGGGCGATTGAACTCGGCATCGAGTGTGAAGCAGCGGCACTCGGCTGTGACGAGCGCATCACCAATTCGGAAGGCGCCGGTATCAACAGTCATAACGGCCTTCAGGTCTACGGTAACAGCCACGGCTTTATCGGTGGCTTTCCCAGCAGCCGACACAGCATCAGCTGCTCGGTAATCGGCCAACAGGGTGACGCCATGCAGCGTGACTACTGGTACACCTCCAGCCGCAACGCCGAGGGATTGGAGTCTACGACAGATGTAGGGCGTAAGGCAGGTGAGAGAACCCTGGCCCGTCTCGGTGCCCGACAGATCAAGACTCAGGAGGCGCCGGTGATATTCCAGGCCGATGTCGCAAGCAGCCTGCTGCGCGGACTGACCGGCGCGATTAGCGGTTCCAGCATCTACCGCCAGGCCAGTTTTCTCCTCGACCACCTGGAGAAGCAGATATTTCCGGAGTTTGTACATATCCACGAAAACCCGCTGCTGCCGGGCGGCCTGGCCAGCTCACCTTTCGACAACGAAGGTGTCGCCACCCGCGCCAGAAGCATTGTCGAAAACGGTGTACTCCAGAGCTATATTCTTGGCAGCTACTCCGCCCGCAAGCTGGGTATGCAGACCACAGGCAACGCCGGTGGTGTGCGCAACCTCACTATCGATTCTGGTGACCTCGACCTCAATGACCTGCTGCAGCAGATGGGCAGCGGCCTACTGGTGACGGAGATGATGGGGCAGGGGCTAAACACCGTCACCGGCGACTACTCCCGTGGTGCCACAGGGTTTTGGGTGGAGAACGGAGAGATCCAGTACCCGGTGGAAGAGATCACCATCGCCGGCAATATGAAACAGATGTTTACCCAACTGGCAGCCGTCGGCCGAGATATCGATCCCCGCGGCAGTATCCGCACCGGCTCTTGGCTGATTGAGTCGATGACTATAGCCGGGGGGTGATCTGTAGGAGCCCCGCCCCCGGGGCGATGAAATGGAGCAAAGCCTGTGCAACATTGACCGCAGCAAGGCAAGGGCCGGCACCTACAACCATGCAGCATCCCAGTGTGGGTAATCACCCACCCGGTCAGCCAGTCCGGCCCTCATAGGGTTTGCAACAACATACCGCGCCACCCCAATGATATCCTCCTCTCTGCGTAGGGCATGATCATGAAAACCTGCTTGCCAAACCCCTCCACCCAGATGACGAGCTGAAACACTTTTAACCGCTGCAACAACGCGCGAAAGCTCTTGCTGATCACCTAGCTCCATCAGCCAATGCAGATGGTCCGGCATTACTACAAAGGCTAGCGTCTTCGCATGTGATCGCCGTTCAGCTTCACGCAACACCAGAATAAGAGAACGCGCAGCAGAAAACGCCTTGAATATGGGTGCCCTACCATGGGTAACAGTGGTGATCAGATATATACGTCCAGGTTCCGATGCCCGACCATTGCGTAGATCACCCGCGTGAGGTTTCCTTTCCATGGATACGAACCTGAGTGCGTAAAAAAGCCCCCCATACTACCAAAGCGGTGAGCACTATTAGAGCCTGTGCAACATCCATCGCGGCGAGGGCGCCGCTCCTACAAAAAACCAAATACAGCTAAATACACCGAAAGCTGTAGGAGCCCCGCCCCCCCGGGGCGATGGATTGAAGCAGGGCCTATGCGACAGCTACTAGACTCTGAAAACCAGGTAGCCGTTTGATCATTATCTCTTTTTTGCCGCTGCTTTCTTCGGTGCCGCTTTCTTCGGTGCCGCTTTCTTCTGGGCTGCTTTCTTCGCTGCCGCTTTCTTCGGTGCCGCCTTCTTCGGGGCCGCCTTCTTCGGTGCTGCTTTCTTCGCTGCCGCTTTCTTCGGGGCCGCCTTCTTCGGTGCCGCTTTCTTCGGTGCTGCTTTCTTCGGTGCCGCTTTCTTCGGGGCTGCTTTCTTCGGTGCTGCTTTCTTCGGGGCCGCCTTCTTCGGTGCTGCCTTCTTCGGTGCTGCCTTCTTCGGTGCTGCCTTCTTCGGTGCTGCCTTCTTCGGTGCTGCCTTCTTCGGTGCTGCCTTCTTCGGTGCTGCCTTCTTCGGTGCCGCTTTCTTCGGTGCCGCTTTCTTCGCTACCACTTTCTTCGGGGCTGCTTTCTTCGCTGCTGCTTTCTTCGGGGCTGCTTTCTTCGGTGCCGCCTTCTTCGCTGCCGCTTTCTTCGCTGCCGCTTTCTTCGGTGCCGCTTTCTTCGGGGCTGCTTTCTTCGCTGCTGCCTTCTTCGCTGCCGCTTTCTTCGGTGCCGCTTTCTTCGCTGCCGCTTTCTTCGGGGCTGCTTTCTTCGCTGCCGCCTTCTTCGGTGCCGCTTTCTTCGGTGCCACTTTCTTCGGTGCCGCTTTCTTCGGAGCCGTCTTCTTCGGGGCCGCCTTCTTCGCTGCTGCTTTCTTCGAGGCCTTCTTCTTATGTGCGCCTCTATTTGCCGCCATGATCTCAGCGATCAGCGCCTCTTCTTTGGTCTGCGCCCCTGCGTCAAGTGTGTCGTAACCGATAGGCACGGCGGCCTCCACCACCGGCTCTGTTTCGATCACTGTCGGCGGGGTCTCATCGATTATTTTACGGAGTTTACGATAAACCGCTTCGCTACTCGCCTCGGCATTCACCTGGCGTAGCTTTCCATGCATTTTGTAGTACTGCATGAGAGGACCGACCTGCAGCTCGTAGGCTCGCATGCGGTTGGCGATGATCTCTTCGTAGTCATCAGCCCTGCGTCGAACACGGCCTCCACACTGGTCACAGACCCCCTCTACCCGAGGTGGGACGGTAAATACATTGTATTTGAAGCCACAGGCCCGACAACTCTGCCGCCCCTCCAGACGCTCCATAAAGAGGTCGTGATCACCCTCCATCATGAGCACCAGATCTACCGGGAGGTTCATCGATTCCAACACTCCATCAAGGGCATCGGCCTGGACGGCTGATCGTGGAAACCCCTCAATCAGGAATCCATTTCGGATTTCAGGTTCCAGCAGGCGGTCTTTGAGGACGTCGCAGTTGATGTCATCGGGCACATGCTGCCCGGACTCCAGGTAAGGAGCAGCACGTTTGCCGTTTGGTGTGCCTGCCGCTACAGCTTCTCGCAGCATCTCACCGGTGGATATACGAGGTATGCCATAATACCCGGTGAGTTTTTTAGCTTGGGTATCTTTTCCGGTACCCGGAGCGCCCAGTAGGACGATTCGCATAGCGGTTCCCTCCTTGTTATTTTTCTATCATCTGCAGGTTAGTGCAATTTGCGTAATTAACTACATTTATACTCTTGATGGCGTAAATTAGCAGCAAATCAGGAAAATCCATGGCCGCATCCAACAATTGCATTGGCCGCAGAAAAAATGGTTAGTTACAGTAATCCCACAATTCCCGGAATGTCAATTAAAATGAAAGGTTAACGAGAATAGTTTATCCTTTCACCCCCTGCAACAAAGATCCCAGAAACAAGATGCCAGAGATACCCGATATCACCGACAACGAGAACTGGATCATCCACACCACACTCATTGAGAGGTATGGTGAAGAGATTGACGTCCAGATTGCCGATGCTGAGATTCGTTTACAGCCGTCCGATCGGGAAGTAAGCTCCTGCCCTGTCTGGGTTTGGCAGTGGGAGGGATGTACCTTTGTCATCTTCAAAACCGGTGAGCACAGGTACCGCTGCCAGTTCTTCTATAAGTCCTACCATCAGTTCAATACCGGGGTGCGTGAGTACAAGGATCTCACCGAGTGTGCAGTCTCCCTATTACAGGTTCAGGCCGATCACGAGGCAAAAGAGCAGGGCGATCTATGACCACAGAGCTGATTCGGCTCCGCCAACATCAGCTACCATACATAATTTTTCTTTACGTAGAGAGGACAAGGAAGCATGAGCATTAAGAACGCTTTCTATGCACAATCAGGCGGTGTGACCGCCGTCATCAACGCTTCTGCCTGCGGCGTCATCGAGACCGCACGCAATCACAGCGACAAAATCGGCACCGTATACGCAGGACGTAACGGCATCATCGGCGCTCTGACCGAGGAGCTGATCGATACCTCCCAGGAGTCTGCCGAGGATATATCCGCCCTCAAGCACACCCCATCAGGCGGTTTCGGCTCATGCCGTTTCAAACTGAAGAGTCTCGAAGAGAACAAGCGTGAGTACGAGCGCCTGATCGAGATTTTCAAGGCCCACAACATCGGCTACTTCTTCTACAACGGCGGCGGTGACTCTGCTGACACCTGCTACAAGGTGTCTCAGCTCTCCGAAAAGATGGGATATCCGGTACAAGCGATTCACGTGCCAAAAACCGTGGACAATGATCTGCCGATTACCGATAACTGCCCCGGCTTTGGCTCTGTAGCCAAATATATCGCCGTTTCCACCCTGGAGGCCTCCTTCGATGTACGCTCCATGGCCGCCACCTCCACCAAGGTATTTGTTATCGAGGTGATGGGCCGCCACGCCGGCTGGATCGCTGCTGCAGGCGCCCTGGTCGAGGACTACGGCATTCCCGTGGTCACGCTGTTCCCGGAGATCGAGTTCGATAAAGAGAAATTCCTCGCCAATGTTGACGCCAAGGTGAAAGAGCACGGCTTCTGCACTATTTGCGTCTCTGAAGGCGCCCACTATCCTGACGGTACCTTCCTGGCCGAGCAGGGTACCCGCGACTCCTTTGGCCATGCCCAATTGGGTGGTGCCGCACCGATCGTCGCCAACATGGTAAAAGAGGCGCTGGGTTACAAGTTCCACTGGGCGGTTGCAGATTACCTGCAGCGTGCTGCACGCCACCTCGCTTCCGAGTCTGATGTTGAGCAGGCCTATGCCCTCGGCCAGGCTGCTGTCGAAAAGGCACTGGAAGGGAAAAACTCCATTATGCCGACCGTAGTGCGCGAATCATCCACTCCCTACAAGTGGAGTATTGGCGAGGCACCTCTCTCAGAAGTGGCTAACGTCGAGAAGATGATGCCGATGGATTTCATCTCCGAGGACGGCTTTGGAGTCACCGATAAGTGCAAAGAGTATCTCTACCCGTTGATCAAGGGTGAGGCCTATCCTCCCTACGATGACAACGGGATGCCAAGCTATGTTACCCTGAAGCATGTGATGGTGGAAAAGAAGCTGGATACATTCGAACTATAAAGCCATTAAAAATATTGGGGCATTTATGCCCCTTTATTTTGCCGAATTGATCAGAGTCAATAGAATTTCGGCTCGGAATGGAGGATATTGGTAACCTTTGATTATAGAGAGTAGAGTACCATTCGGATTTGTACACCATTAATGAATCCACTCCATCGGTCGACCCATGTTGGTAACATCAAGAGTCTGCCCCATGGATTGTACTGCTCCATGTATTTACAATAACGTCCTGACTGCAACAATAACTTCAAGTTTTTTTTAGAAATAAGGGGAAAAATCGTGAGCACCGAACTACTTTTCGCCCTGGCCTGCGCTGCTGCTGCGCTCGTCTACGGCTTTGTATCCGTCAAGTGGATACTTGCACAACCGGAAGGTAACGACCGGATGAAAGAGATCGCAGGCGCTATACAAGAGGGCGCCAGCGCCTACTTAAACCGCCAGTACACCGCCATTGGCATCGTTGGTGTAATCATGTTTGCCGTCCTCTGGGTGGCACTCAGTTCTTCCACCGCCATCGGTTTTGCGATCGGTGCAATCCTCTCCGGTGCTGCCGGCTACATCGGCATGAACATCTCAGTACGCGCCAACCTGCGTACCGCTGAGGCGGCCCATCAGGGGCTCAACGCCGCACTGCAGGTCGCCTTCCGCGGCGGCGCCATCACCGGCATGCTGGTGGTTGGCTTGGGTCTGCTGGGTGTGGCCGGTTACTATGCCATCCTCAACCAGATGGGCATCTCTGATGCCGACGCGCTCCACGCTCTGGTTGGCCTCGCCTTCGGTGGTTCCCTGATCTCCATCTTTGCTCGTCTTGGTGGCGGTATCTTCACCAAGGGTGCGGATGTCGGTGCTGATATCGTCGGTAAGGTAGAGGCCGGCATCCCTGAGGATGATCCACGCAACCCTGCGGTTATTGCCGATAACGTCGGTGACAATGTGGGTGACTGTGCCGGCATGGCCGCCGATCTGTTCGAGACCTACGCGGTTACCGTGGTTGCCACCATGCTGCTTGGCAGCCTGCTGGTCACCAGTACCGAGGCGATCGTCTACCCACTGGTGCTCGGCGGCGTCTCCATTATTGCCTCCATCATCGGTACCTACTTCGTCAAGACAAATGAAGGCGATACCAAGATCATGATCGCCCTCTATAAGGGCTTGGCAGTAGCCGGCGTCCTCGCTGCGGTGGCTTTCTACTTCGTCACCGACTACATGATGGGCGATGCGGTTATCATGGTAGGCGAAGCAACCGTCGCCAATCCCACCATGGCACTGTTTGGAGCCTCACTGATCGGTCTGGCGCTGACTGCAGCCATGGTAGTGATCACCGAGTACTACACCGCTACCGAGTTCAACCCGGTGAAAAAAATCGCTGAGGCCTCCACCACTGGTGACGGTACCAACGTGATTGCCGGCCTGGGCGTCTCCATGAAGTCCACCGCTGCACCGGTACTGGCTGTCTGTGCCTCTATCTGGGGTGCCTACGAACTGGCAGGCCTCTACGGCATCGCCATCGCCGCCACCTCCATGCTCTCCATGAGTGGCATCATCGTTGCTCTTGACGCCTACGGCCCGATCACCGACAACGCCGGTGGTATCGCCGAGATGGCCGAGCTGGATGAGAAGATCCGCAACATCACCGATCCTCTGGACGCCGTGGGTAACACCACCAAAGCGGTCACCAAAGGTTACGCCATCGGCTCTGCCGGTCTGGCTGCGCTGGTACTGTTTGCTGACTTCACCCACTCTCTTGAGAGTGCCGGCAAGATGGTCAGCTTCGACCTCTCCAACCACATGGTCATCATCGGCCTGTTCATTGGCGGCCTGGTACCTTACCTGTTTGGTGCTATGGCAATGGAAGCTGTCGGCCGCGCTGCAGGCGGTATCGTCAACGAGGTACGTCGTCAGTTCCGCGAGAAACCCGGCATCATGGATCACAGCGAAAAGCCCGACTACGGCAGAGCTGTGGATATGCTGACCAAAGCAGCTATCAAGGAGATGATCATTCCTTCGCTGCTGCCTATCGCGGTTCCTGTGATCGTCGGTCTGACCCTGGGTGCTCAGGCACTGGGTGGCCTGCTGATCGGTACTATCGTTACCGGCCTCTTCGTTGCCATCTCCATGACCACCGGTGGTGGCGCATGGGACAATGCCAAGAAGTATATCGAGGATGGTAACTTCGGCGGCAAAGGCTCCGACGCCCACAAAGCGGCGGTTACCGGTGATACCGTAGGCGACCCCTACAAAGATACTGCCGGCCCTGCCGTTAACCCGCTGATCAAGATCATCAACATCGTTGCACTCTTGATCGTGCCACTGCTATAAGCTGGACTTACCGGCTTTAAGCGAAAAGGGGGCTTCGGCCCCCTTTTTTTGTGCCAAAACTGGACAGCTTCCAGCTCAGCCCTTACCCTTAGCGCCATCTGAGGTCGGTGAACTCACCGACCTTCTTTATTATTCATCCGGATAGTCCGTATATCTGAATATGGTTCCCAAGGTAGTCTAATGAAAGTATGTATTCTCTCCGATAGTCACGACCATATTCCGTTACTGGACGCAGCTGCCGCCGAGGCGAAAGCCAAAGGTGCAGAGGCTATCCTCCACTGTGGTGATGTGGTGGCACCCAGCACCCTTAAATGCCTCAACAAGCACGGGCTACCGGTGCATGTCATTCACGGCAATAACACCGGCGACCTCTACACTCTGGGTAAGCTGATGACACAGCCCGGCAATGTCATTGAGTATCATGGCATGGACGCCGGGGTGAAATTGGCCGGCAAAAGAATTTTTCTGGTCCACTACCCCCACTATGCCCGCGCCATGGCCACAACAGGTGACTGGGATCTGGTCTGTTGCGGTCATAGCCATAACTTGAAGATCCAATATTTGGATAATATCAGGGGTGGCAAAACCCCTCTGATCAACCCAGGCACCGTCGGCGGCGTCGGCGGCTCTCCCGCTACCTACCTAATGGCAGACCTTGAGAAAATGACCTTTGATTCCCACGAAATATCCAAGAGCATTGAGCACAACACATGAGCGAACTAACTCACTTCAATCAGGCCGGTGAAGCCCATATGGTGGATGTTGGCGCCAAGGAGACCACTCACCGTACAGCGGTCACTGAGGGGCGGATCACCATGGAACCCTCAACCCTGGAGCTGATCCGCCAAGGTGGCCATAAGAAGGGGGATGTATTGGGAATCGCCCGAGTGGCAGGCATCATGGCGGCAAAAAAGACCTCTGATCTGGTCCCTCTGTGCCACCCGCTGGCCCTTACCAATGTCAATATTGAGCTAACTCCCGAGATAGAGTCGTCCAGCGTATACTGCCTCACCACGGTAAAAACCAACGGCCAGACCGGAGTCGAAATGGAGGCGCTCTGCGCCACCCAGGTCGCCCTACTAACGATCTACGATATGTGCAAAGCGGTGGACCGGGGAATGCGTATCGACCAGGTGCAGCTGCTGGAGAAGGATGGCGGCAAGTCCGGGCACTGGAAAAGATAAATTGAACCTAGAATCCTCAGTTGGACAGGGTGGAGAGTGCGCTTGGATTGGTGCAGTACAAGGCACAACGACGAGGAATAGTCATTCTATTCCAAGGAGTTGTAACGCCGTAATGCGCCAATCCAAGTGTGCTATCCGCCCTGTAGCGTTATTCACCCGGAGAGTGAAAGATGCAATCGTGGTCAATGTAATTAAACCCAATACCTTGCCCGTAGAATGGAGCGGTCAACTGAGGATTCTAGGTTGAACCCTTACTACCATCAGGCCCATTTTCTCACTAGTGCCGCCAAACTCTCCCAGGCGCCTGAGGATAGCGGTATGGAGGTCGCCTTCGCCGGGCGCTCCAACGCCGGCAAGTCGAGCGCCCTCAACACCCTTTGCCAGAAGAAAAGTCTTGCCCGTACCAGTAAAACTCCCGGCAGAACCCAGCTGCTTAACTTTTTTGCCCTCAATGACGATCACCGCCTTGTGGATCTTCCCGGCTACGGCTACGCCAAGGTAGCTGAACAGGTCAAGAAACAGTGGCAGGCAGAACTTGCATCCTATCTTGAGAATAGGAATTCGTTGAAGGGGATCGTGCTGTTGATGGATGTACGCCACCCAATGAAGGCGTTTGACCTGCAGATGTTGGAGTGGAGCAGTGAAATCGGTCTACCGACCCATATCCTCCTGACCAAAGCGGACAAATTGAAACATGGAGCCGCCTCCAACAGCTTGCTGCAGGTGAGAAAAGCATTGAAGAGTTTCGGTGATGGAAAGATCACCGTGCAGCTGTTCTCCTCCCTTAAACGGCAGGGTGTAGATGAGGCCCACAGTGTCCTTGACCGACTGTTTAGTCTGGACGACAGTGAAATCGAAACAAAAAAAGACCCCGGAGCCTAAAAGGGGGAGTCACGGCATCCAGGGTCTTACCGCCCGGCATTTGCATGCCGGAGCAAGGCCGCCCGGGGAGAAGCGGCCCCACGTCAACTGACGCTTAAACAATACGACCTCCAAGTTTCCATAGAGTTCACTCCCAGTGTAGTCCTTAATTGACAAGAGGAAAGAGTAATACGGGATAGGAGAATAGTTCGTTAAACCACAAAAATTCTGATAGAAAATAAAGGATGAAAAAATTTCAGGAGAGCGCATGCTTCTGGAATCCATAATGATATAGCCGGAGGTTCCACATGGCGTCCAATAAAAACCTAATCGTTTACGCCGTTCGCTCTGATTACATTGTTGATGTTGAGGAGACTATTCTCCGACTTGGACTAAATGTTCGCGCCTATATAGACAACATGGAAGCGGAAAATAGCCCTGAGGTCACTGGACCCATTGTGAAAGTTTCCGGCATTGATCCCTTATGGCTGGATGATCCGATAATCATTCCCCTGGTCACACCCGGCCATAGGAAAAAAGTCGAAGAGGAGACGCGCCAATTAGGCTTTAGCAACTACCCCCCCTAATTGACCCCACCGCTGTAATCGCCTCAAGTGTAGTTTATGGTGAAGGCTTTATGGTCAACGCCGGAGCCGTACTTGCTGCAAAATGCAATATTGGCCGTTTTGTGCTCGTAAATAGAAGCGTATCTATCGGCCATCACGCGATAATTGAAGATTATGTTGGCTTTGGCCCCGGGGCACTATTGTGTGGAGGTTGTAAAATCAATCAGGGCGCGTTTATAGGGGCCGGTGCAATTATTACCCCCAAAACAAGCGTCGGACGAAATGCTATCGTTGGGGCGGGAGCCGTGGTGGTTAAGGACGTACCTGATAATTGCGTTGTAATCGGAAATCCAGCTCGGGTCATCAAGCAAAATATCACTGGCTACAATGAAGTCTCGGTCTGAATATTTTTTCTGCGCATACTTCATGGCCTCTTCGTGGAAGTTTGTTATTTCCCCCACAGATAAAATAGATCTTTTAACTACCAACTAATTCATGATCAATATTCCAGGATTCACCCGAACTATAAATAGTCGGAGGAAAAAATATACGTCTATAAGAACTCTGCGACTATTCTTATACAAGGGCCTAACAAAAGTACCCTTCTTGAGAAGAAGATTTGCGATTTATGTTGAAACCATCTCTCCGAATGAAGTCGGCAATGTCATCGTAAATAAGCTTTATGAGGAAACCTTTTCTCTTTCGAATGAAGAGCGTAATTATCTTGAATCTTTACCCCAAAGCAGTGGCGAGCTTGTTATTAATGGAAAATTGAATCTGAAGAAACGCTTTGAAATGACGATTGTTAGCAATTGCTCTGTTCTTGGCAAAGTAAGTGTGTCCCTACACTTACCGACTGAAAAACTTTTGACCAGGAAAAAATTTGGGCGAAACATGGCAAAAATGTTTCATTACCAATCGGCTGATCATATAGAACAGTTAGTGATTCCTTTCATTTCAACTCCACGTGGCCATGACCACTATTTCCACTTCATTCTTCATCGTTTTGTGGCGTTGATATATGCCCTGAAAAAAATCCCACAAGCAAGGGAGGCTGTAGTTCTTATTCGAAGGGGTATCCCTGCTTTTCAGATATCTGCATTCAATTTTCTGACAAAACAATACCCGCGATTAATAATCAGGGAAATTTCATCTACCGAGAAGATAGATTGTGATCATCTATTGATTCTGGAGGAGACGATATGGGAGCCAATTGGAAATTTGGCGGGAGGCAAGATAATCCAGGCAGTACGCGACGCCTATATCAGCGAATATGAATTAATCCCCCTCCAAAATCTCGACTTCTCTATATCAGTCGAAAGAGACAGAAACAGCGCCTCATGCTGAATGAAGAGCAGCTCATTGAGCATTTGGAGCATTTGGGCTTTGAAATAATCTGTCCGGAATTGTTGCCACACAAGGAACAGGTCGCCCTGTTTTCTGCAGCCAAGGTGGTGGTAGCGACGACGGGAGCAGCGCTGACAAATCTGCTGTTTTGTCAACCAGAATGCAATGTCATTGAGATTAGACCAGAGACCTATGATTACCCACTTTTCCTTGGACTATGTAAGCAGATGAGCCTGAATCATTACCATTTTAGCGGCTCAACCACTACAGGCAAGGATATGTTCAGCGTTGATATAGAGAAACTTTGTGAACTGGTCAGGCAGGTCAGTACATACTGATATGGCGCTACGAATTCGGGAGCCATTATTCCTATTGAGGCAGCTCAATGAAGGTGTTTTCATATTAACAACTAATGAATCCGTCGGTATTACGGACTCAGATATCCTTGCACTCCTTCAACCGCTGACAGATATAGCCTACTTCCTCATCATCAAGATAGTCACCGATAGGCAGACTGACCACCTTTGCCGCCAAACCGTCTGCGACCGGCCAACCATCTAGCCGAGAAAATTCTTTGGCATAACAGGGCTGGCGAAAAGGCGGCACAGGATAGTGGATATCCGTCCCGATTCCCGCTGCCGACATCTTCTCTATAAATGCCTGCCTGTTCTCCGCTATCACTACAAAGTGATGCCAGACTGAGTTTTTCCCAATACCAATTAAAGGGCGAATTCCAGGATGTTGCAGCACCTCTAAAGCTTGATGATAGCGCCCGGCAATCTCTTTCCGGCGTGAGTTGGTGTGATCGAGATGGTGTAATTTTCTACGCAGTATGTTTGCCTGCAGCGGATCTAGCCTTGAGTTCACCCCCCGCTCTATATGTTCACTTCTACTGCTGCGACCATAATCACGCAGTACATATATCTTCTCGACAAGTTTGTCGTCATTGGTTGTAACCATCCCCCCATCACCCAACGCGCCCAGGTTTTTGGTGGGATAGAAACTAAATGCCGCTATTGTGCCCAGAGAGCCTGCCCGTTGCCCCCTGTAAAGAGCGCCATGACTTTGGGCTGCATCTTCGATCAGATACAGTCCACACTGCTGTGCAATGGCGGAAATGGCCTGCATGTCAGGGATAAAGCCATAGAGGTGGACAACGATGATCGCTTTCGTTTTTTCTGTAACAGCCTGCTCAATCAGCCTCTCATCAATACTCCCGCTATCAGCACGGACATCAACTGCAACCGGTGTTGCTCCTGTTCTGGAAACGGCAAGCCAGGTGGCAATAAATGTACCTGATTACCCACCAGGCTCAGCTATTGAGCCTGTGGTGGCCGCATAATGGAACCCTCTGAATATACGAGGGTTTCTATCATGCCAAAAAATACTATCCAGTTTCAAAAAGGGCTTGGTTTGCACGAATTTCTGGAAAAATATGGCACCGATACTCAATGCAGCCAAGCGTTGCATCGACTTCGCTGGCCAAGTGGATATGTTTGCCCAGAGTGCGGTAACGCAACGTGCTGCGAACTCAAAAGCCGCAAGATATACCAGTGCCATAAATGTCATCATCAGACATCGCTTACTGCGGGTACCATTTTTCATGGCACAAAGTTGCCTTTGAAGAAATGGTTTCTGGCCATCTATTTGCTGACCCAGCGTAAAAAGAGCACCTCTGCCTTGCAACTGTCTCGTGAGATTGGAGTGAACTACAACACTGCGTGGAAGCTCAAGCACAAACTGATGCAGGTAATGATGGAACGCCAGGGTAAGAAAAAGCTGACTGGCCGCATTGAAATGGATGATGCCTATATTGGCGGTGAGAAGCCTGGTAAGCGTGGACGAGGCTCCCGCAACAAAATCCCTTTCGTAGCCGCCGTTGAGACGACGCAGGACGGCAGGCCTTTGAAAATTCATCTGCGTCGTGTGCGTGGTTTTCGGAGTGCAGAAATTGCTCGATATGCCAAGTCCAGTCTGGTTTCTGGTAGCATTGTATTCTCTGATGGTCTCTGCTGCTTCAGAGCTGTCACTGATGCTGATTGCGATCATGTGGCCATTGTGACTGGTGGCGGTCGAAAAAGCGCACAGAGCTCCACCTTCAAGTGGGTGAACACCATGCTTGGCAACGTCAAGAATTCTTTGCAGGGAACTTTTCATGCTATACGAAAAAAACATGTACCTCGTTATCTTGCCGAATTCGAATATCGGTTTAATCGTCGCTTCAATCTTCCAGAAATGATTGAGCGATTGCTCTTTGTTGCGTTGCGTACACCACCGATGCCTTATCGCTTCTTGAGAATGGCTGAGGTTTATGGGTAATCAGGTAAATGTATGTGCGGGAACAATAACTTCATCACCCGAGCCAATCTCCAGTGCCAAGAGGGCAAGGTAGAGAGCATCCATGCCATTACCGGTTCCGGCGGCATGGAGGGTGCCACAGTAGCTTGCAAACTCCTGTTCGAATGCTTGCAGATATCTACCGCCGACCAAGCTTCCTGAATCAAGCACCTCAGCAATCGCACCGTCTATCTCTTTACGGAGAGCCCCCTTTAGTTGGCGCTTAAGATCGAGGAAGGGAATCTTCATCATTCAGAGACCTGTAACCAGGCGGCGGTACTCATTGTAGTCACTGATGCTTTCGTTCTTATCGTAGCGACCATTGGCTAAAACCACACAAATGGTACCAGGTTCAAAACGTTCCAAACTACGCCAGATACCACTGGGCAGATAAAAAGCTCGCCCCGGATCATTGACGGCCACCCTTTTACGGTTTTTTCCATCATCCAGGCTCAGCTGAAAAGCACCATTGCATGCACATAGCAGCTCGTGGGTTCTTCTGGGCGCATGCTCAGCCCTAACAGCACCTACCGGAACGTCAGTAATAATGAATAGACGATCAAAATCAAAGGGAAATACCTCTTCACCATCCTTGATAACGCTTAGTATTCCACGGGGATCGGAATAAATAGGGATATCGACAAAATGGCTCTCATCAATAGCGTGTAGATCCATATTTTGGGGGGAGCACTTATTTGGATTGGTTTTCATAACTTACAACCACCATCCTAAGAAAACAGAGTCAGATGACAACAACTGATCCTCGTGATATCCAGGCGATATCCCAGCGATAACAGCGTCGTGACTTATGTGCTCATAGTATAGTACTCACCACAGGGCATGGCTGGCTGCACCCATCATCAGTGAGCCTCATCCCAGTTGTCACCGACCCCCACATCCACCACCAATGGCACTTTTAGTTCAGCCGCACCCTCCATCAACTCCCTGATCTTCGCACTGCAGACTTCCAGCTGCTCCTCCCGTACCTCGAATACCAGTTCATCGTGTACCTGCATCATCATCTGTAGTGGTGGCCGCTCTTTCTCAATCCAGCTGCTCACTGCCAGCATGGCGCGTTTAATGATATCCGAGGCGGTCCCCTGCATAGGCGCATTGATAGCGGTGCGCTCCGCCGCCGCTCGGCGCATACCGTTACGAGAATTGATCTCGGGGAGGTAGAGGCGGCGGCCGAACACCGTCTCGACATAGCCCTTTTCATGGGCTTCGAGGCGGGTGCTATCCATAAACGCCTGAACCCCGGGGTAGCGTTCGAAGTAGAGGTCAACGTAGCTTTGAGCATCGCCACGGCCGATGCCCAACTGTTTGGCCAGGCCAAAAGCGGACATGCCGTAGATCAGGCCGAAGTTGATCGCCTTGGCGGAACGGCGCTGATCACTGGTCACCTCATCGGGTGAGGTGGCTCCGAATACCTCGGCGGCGGTGGCCCGGTGGATATCAACACCCTCGGCAAACGCCCTCAAAAGCCCCTCGTCACCGGAGAGGTGGGCCATGATACGCAGCTCGATCTGAGAGTAGTCCGCCGCCACCATGCGGTAGCCTGGGGCAGGGATAAACGCCTGACGGATACGCCGCCCCTCCTCACTGCGTACCGGGATATTCTGCAGATTGGGGTCGGACGAGCTGAGACGACCGGTGGCCGCCACCGCCTGATGATAGGAGGTGTGAACCCGGCCACTATCACGGTCCACCATCAATGGCAGCTTGTCAGTATAGGTGGACTTTAATTTCGACAGCCCGCGATGCTGCAGAATCAGTGCCGGCAGATCATGTCCCTGATCCGCCAACTCCTGCAGCACAGACTCGGCGGTGGAGGGAGCCCCTTTAGGCGTCTTTGAGATCACCGGCAGCTCCAGCTCCTCAAAGAAGATATGACCGATCTGCTTCGGCGAACCCAGGTTGAAGGTACGGCCTGCAATCTCATAGGCCTGCTGCTCCAGGTCGTGCATGGTCGCTGCGAGCTCCCGGCTCTGCTGCTCCAGCATGGCACTGTCCACCACCACACCGGTACGCTCGATCTTCGAAAGCACCGTCAGCAGCGGCACCTCCAGCTCACTGTAGAGCCTGGCCAGAGAGGGCTCACTCTCCAGCTTTGGCCACAAGGCCTGGTGCAGTCGCAGGGTGATATCGGCATCCTCAGCGGCGTAGGGCGATGCGGCTTCCAGGGGCACCTGATCAAAAGTGAGTTGCTTCGCCCCCTTGCCCGCCACCTCTTCGAACTTGATGGTCTTGAGCCCCAGGTACTTATTGGCCAAGGAGTCCATGTCGTGGCGGGTGGCGGTAGAGTCGAGGACGTAGGACTCAAGCATGGTATCGTGGGCGACACCCTGTAGCTCAATGCCGTAACGAGCAAGTACGCTCATGTCGTACTTCAGGTTTTGCCCCACTTTGAGGCGTTTCGGATCTTCCAACAGAGGTTTCATCAACCCCAGCGCCGCCTCTCGCTCCAGTTGCTGTGGCGCCCCTGGGTAGATGTGAGCCACCGGCAGATAGGCCGCCTCCCCCGCTTCAACCGCAAAAGAGAGGCCTACTATCTCCGCCTGCATATAGTCGAGGCTGGTGGTCTCAGTGTCGAAAGCGAAGCAGTCGGCACTCTCCAGCCGCGCCAACCAGCGGTCAAAGTCAGCCTGCTCAAGTATCGTTTCGTAGTGTACTTCCGGCGCCGTAGTACTCTCCACCTCGGCAACATCACTCTCCCCCTCTTCCAGAGTGGCAAGCAGGCGCCGCGCCTCAATGCGGCTGTAGAGTTGATGCAGTGCTTGACGATTTGGTGCTGTCGGCTTCAGGTCGGTCGGCGTGACATCCAGTTCAAGATCAAGGCGGATGGTGGTCAGCTCCCGGGAGAGGGCAAGCTGCTCCAGATTCTCTCGCAGATACTCACCCACCTTGCCCTTGATCTCTTCGGCATGAGTCACCAGCTGATCTGCGCTGCCATAGGCCCCTAACCATTTGGCAGCGGTCTTTGGACCGCACTTGGGGATACCTGGGATATTATCGGAAGAGTCGCCCACAAGGGCTAGATAGTCGATGATCTGCTCTGGGGTGACGCCAAACTTCGCCACCACGCCCTCCCTATCCATCAGGCTGTTGTTCATAGTGTTGATCAGCGTGACCCGCTCGTCCACCAGCTGCGCCAGATCCTTGTCGCCAGTTGAGATCAGCGTTTTCATCTCAAGGGATGAGGCTTGTGCCGCGAGGGTACCGATGACATCGTCCGCCTCCACTCCGTGCACCATCAGCAGCGGCAGCCCCATCGCCTCAACGATGCGGTGGAGGGGCTCTATCTGCTCCCGCAAGTCATCGGGCATGGGCGGACGGTTGGCTTTGTACTGGTCATACATCTGATTGCGAAAGCTGCCGCCTGGGGCATCAAACACCACCGCCATTCGCTCCGGCCGATACTCATCAATCAGCTTACGCAGCATATTCACCACACCGACGATGGCGCCGGTGGCCTCGCCGTGGGAGTTGGTCAGAGATGGCAGCGCATGGTAGGCGCGAAACAGGTAGGAGGAGCCATCTACCAGGATAAAAGGGGGGGGTGCAGCCATAGTTCTCTATCACTCGGCAATCTGTCAGAGCGGGCAGGATAACCCATACAATAAAATAAGCCCATGACTACCAGGAGTGACTTTTGCGACTACCAAAATTCCACCTTTCTGCAAGTACGCCCCACTGTACTATCCTTAGAGGAGTGAAATCTCAGGACAGAAGGACTCCTGCATGGCCCTAACTCTCGCATTCGATGTCTATGGCACAATGATCGATACCCACGGCATTACCGAGATGCTGGAAGAGTTTATTGGTGATCAAGCAGCACACTTCTCCAGCCGCCGGCGCGAGAAGCAGCTGGAGTACTCATTTCGCCGCGGCCTGATGAGCTGCTATGCCGACTTCTCGGTCTGTACCCGTGACGCCCTAAATCACACCAGCAACATACTGGAACACCCTCTCTCGGATACCGAAAAGGAGATGCTGCTCAACAGCTATCGCTACCTTCCCGCCTTTTCAGACGCAATTGATGCCTTTAAAGCGTTGAAGACCGATGGGCACCGGCTGTTTGCCTTCTCCAACGGCCTACCCAGTGACCTGAATACACTACTGGAGAACGCTGCTATCGATAGCTATTTTCAAGATATTATCAGTGGCCACGAGGTGAAGAGCTTCAAGCCCGATCCCAGTGTCTATCACCATTTTCTCGAGCGTAGCGGTGCTACAGCCAGCCACAGCTGGCTTATTTCAAGCAATCCCTTTGATGTGATCGGCGCACTCTCCTGCGACATGAAGGCCGCCTGGGTACAGCGCAGCAGCGATCACCACTTTGACCCCTGGGGTATCAAGCCAACCACCCGGGTTTCATCGCTCCAGGCGCTCTATTCCGCACTGAAAGAATTCGCCGTCTAGGCCCTTCTCGATTATATGGAAAGCAGTTGATGGAACAGGAAGCCAAACGAGTCTCACCCATCCCCTCGTGGTTAGGCTACGGCCTGCTCTATTTTCTCACCCACTTGTTGGGAGTGCAGTTTGCCTCCTTTTTCAACCAACCACCGCCACTGTCGATTGCCGCAGGTGTAGCCCTGGCGGCGCTCCTCAGCCATGGTTACAAACTGCTCCCCTCCATTGCCGTCGGCGCCGGCGCTTCACTGTTTTTCAGCGGCACTTCCTGGGAGATAACAATCGGCCTCACCTTCTCAATCCTGCTTGAGGCAGTACTTGCCTACTGGATGATTGAACGCTCAACCACTATCAGCAAGCTCTTTGCTCTCTCTCGGAATACTGCCGCTTTTCTGCTCTTTGGTGTCGTCGTCGCTCCACTTGCAGGTGCGGTCGGCATGACTTCTACGTTCTGGCTCTCTGGACTTATCGACAATGAATTAGTCGGTAATCAACTGCTCTCCTTCTGGCTCAGTGATGCCTGTGGTGTGCTGCTCATAGTTCCCCTGATCATTGCCTGGCGAAAGAGAAGCACAGGCACGAACCACCGGCAACTTGAGTTGTTCCTGCTACTCCTATCGACTGTGCTGGTCTCTCTTATTACCTTTGGCCTACTAAATGAGGGCCGCTACCCCCTTGCCCACCTCCCCCTGCCGATCCTGGTCTGGGTGCTCTTTCGCTTCGGTCTGCGCACGCTCTCGCTTATCCTGTTGCTTGTCTCCGCCTTCGCCATTGCCGCCACCATACAGCAGTTGGGGCCTTTTGTTACCGGTGGTGACAGAGCAGCCTCATTCCTGCTGCTACAGCTCTATATCACTATTGCCGGCGCCTCCGCACTGATGATTAAGGCACTTCTTCACGAGCACAGCATCGCCCTGAAACAGCTCGCCCTCACCGCCAAAGTGATCGATTACACGCCTGATGCCATCGTTGTGACCAACCGCAGGGGGCAGGTATTGACAGTCAATCCCGCCTTCCGGAAAAACACCGGCTTCAGCTCCCGGGAAATTGTCGGAAAGAGTCTCAGTCTGCTGAGCTCCGGTCACCACGACAGCAGCTTCTTTACCTCTATGTGGCAACGGTTGGCCTGTGAAGGTGAATGGAGTGGAGAGATATGGAACCGCAGTAAATCGGGAACCACCCTACCTGAGTGGCTCCATATCACCGCTATGCGCAACAAAGCTGGAGAGATTACCCACTATATCGGTATCTACTCCAGCATCGCCCGTCAACAACAGGTAATGGACCGCATCCACGAACTCGCCTACTACGACATACTGACCCATCTACCCAATCGCCAACTGTTCACTGACCGACTCCTTCAGGCACTCAAATATGCCGGCCGCAACAAACAGACGTTGGCGCTGATGTTTCTCGACCTCGACCGCTTCAAAAACGTTAACGACACCCTTGGCCATGGCATCGGTGATAAGGTACTGACAGAGGCATCCAGGCGCCTACTCGGCTGCGTACGGCAAGCCGACACCCTGGCCCGGCTTGGCGGTGATGAGTTCACCATTATCCTGCAGAATATTAATGAGAAGTTCGACGCGGTAGTGGTAGCCGACAAGATCCTTGAAGCCTTTAGAAAACCGTTCCAGATCGGGGAGCATGAACTGTTCATCACCACCAGCATCGGCATCGCCCTCTACCCGAAAGACGGTCATAATTCTGAGGAGTTGATCAAATATGCCGACACCGCTATGTACCGGGCCAAGGGGTTGAGCGGCAACACCTACCAACTCTTCGCCTCTGGCATGAGTGAAACCTATGAGTGGAATCTGGAGATGGAGACGGCACTACGCCGAGCCATTGAAACAGGCGCCATACAGATGCTCTACCAGCCACAGTTTGATCTGCAAAACGGTGCCATCATCGGCGTTGAGGCACTGGCCCGCTGGCATGATCCATCCCTGGGTGATATCTCTCCCGAGGTATTTATCCAGGTGGCTGAAAATACCGGATTGATCCACCGTCTCGGGGAGCAGACCCTGAAGATAGCGATTCGTCAGGCCGGCCGCTGGGGCGAAGCGGGTGTCAAGGGGCTGCGTGTCTCCATCAACGTCTCCACCCTCCAACTGAGGCAGCGGGACTTTCTCGAACGGGTGGAAGCGATCACCAGCCTGTCACGCAACTCAGGGAATCGATTAGAGCTTGAGGTAACAGAAACCAGCGTAATGGAAAACGCCGAGTTTATGGAGGAGACCCTGCGTAGCATCTCTTCACTGGGATTGGAGCTTGCTGTGGATGACTTCGGTACCGGCTACTCTTCACTCAGTTATCTTAAACGACTACCCATCGACCGCCTAAAAATCGATCAGTCATTTGTTCGCGACCTGCCGGATAACAGCAACGATGCCGCCATCTGCCGCGCCATTATCGCCATGGCCCACAGCCTTAATCTGCGGGTAATAGCCGAAGGGGTGGAGACTGAACAGCAGAGAGCATTTTTACAGCGGGAGAACTGTGACGAAATGCAGGGCTTTCTTATCAGCAAACCGGTCAGTGCCGATGAGATTACCGAAATGGTCCACCAAGGATACTGGCAGATTGGCTAGACGACTGTACAGGGGATTAGAAGTAATTTTTCAGTGTCAGCTCGAATGCCGCGCCTGATGCCATAAAATGGACCTTTGCATCCAGTTGCAGCTCAACATTAATCTTTTTCAATGCCATACCCTGGCCACCGGTGTAGGCGATGTCATACCTGACCTCACTCTCATCCTTAGCGACGAATCGCCGTATCATCCAATCGACGATTTTTGACACCATATCGTCACCATACTCCTCGCCGGTGTGAGACTTTTTGGGTTTTTTGACTGACTCCCCAAAGCCGTTATCCATCACCCCGAGAACGAGCCGCTTACTGGCCTGATCCATAAACAGGATGATCTTAATTCCAGGAAAACGGGTGACATACTTTTTCTGCACAAATGCGGCATGGGAGAAGCTGTCTATGGCATTCTGGACGGCATCCTTCACCACACCCTTTATTATCTGATCATCACCCGCTGTTATACCGATTGGGGTGATCAGATCATTGTATACCTCAGGCATTATCACCAGATCGGAGAGGGCGTCACTCTGTTCAGACTTGCTTAAGGTGTGCCATGAGACCAATCTCGGGTCGTTATAGAGGACCGAAAACTGCCCCACTATGGTGATATCTTCACGATGGGATCTACGCTTGTGCAGATACATCTTAAACACGTGGTTAAGTTCAGCCAGAGTAAGGTTCTTTTTTGCCCTATACTCATCTATCGAATCATGTTCCGCTTGATAAATGACTGGTCCTTCCTTGAGAGATCTCCCAGTCGCAGAGAATTTGCTATTGTCTTTCAATATAACTCCTCTAGCCCATTACACAGACCGAAGCTGTCAATCTTGTCGATAACCGGCGCTAAGGATACCACAGTGGAATCCGTTGACCGTTAGGCAGCCCCTATGCCGGAATAAAGTGTATGACATGATTAGCGGCCTATTTTTCAGGAAATAAACCCTTCATGGCCATTTTCCGGCGGATAAAGGCGATCTGGGTCTGCAGCGACAGCTCCTTGGGGCAGATATCCTGACAACCAAGCAGGCTCATGCAGCCAAATACGCCGTCATCATCTCCTATCACTTGGTAGTAGTCATCATCGCTGCGATCATCCCTGGGATCGAGCCGAAAATGGGCAACCTTGTTGATCCCGACAGCACCGATAAAGTTGTCTCGCATAATCGCAGTACCACAGGCGGTGACGCAGCAGCCGCACTCAATACAGCGGTCGAGCTCATAGATCGCCTCCGCCAGATCCGGCTCCATGGGCGGCTCCATCCGATCTATCTCCGGCTTCTGGTGAAGGTGCACCCAGTTCTGAAGCCGGTGATTCATGGCGCTCATCCATTTGCCGGTATTGACCGAGAGATCGGCGATCAATTCGAAGGTGGGTAAAGGCAGCAGGGTGATTTCGTCGGGCAGTGCTTCGGTAAGGGTGCGGCAGGCAAGGCCTGGACGACCGTTAATGATCATGCCGCAGCTACCACAGACCCCTGCACGACAGACAAAATCGAAAGCGAGTGAGGTGGCCTGATTTTCACGAATCTGGTTGAGGGCGATAAACAGAGTCATACCCGGCGCCTCTTCCAGATTATAAGTCACCAGTTCAGGGCGGCTTTCAGTATCTGCCGGATTGTGCCGGAGAATATGGAAATTAAGGATTCGGCTCATTCCGGCAACTCGTCCAAGCGTTCATTATCACCACGGTACTTTTCCGGCAACAACTGCCTGAATGGCATCAGCCGGTCTTGCAGGAGATGTCGGTCCGCACCAGAGGACTCGCCCTCAGCATCGACCTCTGTCTGTCTTGACGGTGCATCCGGGTGTTCAGTGATATTTTTCTCCCCATAGCCACGAAATCCCGGTGGCAGCTCCATCGTTTTGATATCGAGAGGCTGATACTCCACCTCAGGCCGCGTCGCCTCTTCGTCCCGCCAGAAAAAGAGGCTACGATTCAGCCACTCCCTGTCGTTGCGACCGGGGTGATCCTCTCGGAAGTGTGCCCCACGACTCTCGGTACGCTGCAAGGCGCCCAGAGCGACACCAATGGCGATCTTCAGCATGCGCGGCAGACGGTAGGCGAGTACCAGTTCCGGATTGGCACCGGGGCGATTGTCGGCAAGGGAGAGCCGACGGCTGCGACTGAGTAAAGACTCAAGCACCGCTACAGCGGTCTCCAGGTCGGTACCGTTACGGAATAGCCCAACCCTCTCCATCATGATCGACTCCATCTCTTTTTTCAGCTCGACGGCACTCTCTCCACCCTCGCGATCGCAAAGCTGCTGTAGTCGCCGCCGCTCTCTGGCAACAAACGTCTCTGCCAGGGAGACAGAGGGATTCAGCCCCCCTTTTTCATCCTCGCAGAAATCGGCGACATACTCAGAGACCAACATACCGCTGACCACGGTCTCCGCCACTGAGTTGCCCCCCAGGCGGTTGAAACCATGCATATCCCAGCAGGCGACTTCACCACAGGCGAACAGCCCCTTGAGCCAAGGGCTCTCCCCCCGGTAATCGGTTCTGATGCCGCCCATGGAGTAGTGCTGGGTGGGGCGCACCGGTATCCACTCCTTAGCGGGATCGATACCGAGGAAGTAGTTACATATATCCTTCACTTCACGTAATTTTTTATCTATATGGGCAGCACCGAGGACAGTAATATCCAGCCACAGGTGGTCACCGTAGGGGCTCTCCACCCCTTTACCGGCACGCATGTGCTCGGCCATGCGACGGGAAACCACATCGCGGGAGGCGAGCTCCTTCTTCTCCGGCTCGTAGTCTGGCATGAAGCGGTGTCCATCTTTGTCTCGCAGCAGGCCGCCATCACCCCGACACCCTTCTGTGACCAAAATACCTGCCGGCACGATGGCCGTGGGGTGAAACTGTACCGCCTCCAGATTAGCCAGTGGAGCAACACCAGTCTCCAGCGCCAGCGCCTGCCCTATACCCTCGTTAATCACCGCATTGGTTGAGACACCATATATCCGCCCATAACCACCGGTTGCCATGACGCAGGCCTTAGCCAGATAGGCACTCAATTCACCACTGATCAGATCACGAACAACTGCACCATGACAGCGCTTCCCGTCATGAATAAGCGCCACCGCCTCTTTGCGCTCGTGCACCGGCACCTCTTCAGCGTTGGCCCTGTCACCAAGCGCATAGAGCATGGCGTGGCCGGTGCCGTCGGAGGTATAGCAGGTACGCCACTTTTTGGTGCCGCCAAAGTCCCTCGCAGTGATCAGGCCGTGGGCCCGGTCCTGAGCGGTCAGCGTCTCTCTCTGACCGCCAATAACCACCTCATGGTCACCTCTGGTTACGCGATTCCAGGATACGCCCCAGGCGGCAAGCTCACGCACCGCCTTCGGCGCCATATGAGTGAACAGTCGCGCCACCTCCTGATCACAACCCCAGTCGCTGCCACGCACCGTGTCCTGAAAGTGGACATCCTCGTTATCTCCCGTCCCCTTGACGCAGTTACCGAGGCTCGCCTGCATGCCGCCCTGAGCCGCCACCGAGTGGGAGCGCTTGGCAGGCACCAGTGACAATACCAGCGTCTCTAATCCCCGGCGTTTGACACCAATGGCGGTGCGCATACCGGCAAGGCCGCCACCAATCACCAGTACATCGGTATAGACCACTTTCATTGATGCGCCTCCACCCAGGCGGGTGTATAAAGCTCACCCTCATGGGGGGCGTGTTCAATACCGATCTTCACAAAGGCACTAAGGGTTGTCAGGCCGAGAATCAGGAAGAAGCTGGTCAGCGCCCACTTCATCCGCTTCAGTCGCCGGCGCGTCTGTTCGGGGTCAGCTGCGGAAAACCAGCCCCACTTCACCGCCAGACGATAGAGACCCACCACACCATGGAGCTCTACGGCAAACAGCAGCAGCAGATAAAGCGGCCAGAGGCGACCGCTCCAGACTCTGTCGGCAGAGGCGTAGGGACCAATCAGTTCAGGCTGGGAGAGCATAATGTAGAGATGTGCCGGGGCGAGAAAAAACATCAGGAAGCCGGTAACAACCTGCACCATCCATAGGTTGGTGTCGGTATGACCCATCCGCCCCATATGCAGCCAGAAGCCCTGGTACTGACGCCAGCTGTCGGGAAACTTGCGCAGTGCCAGCAGGGCATGAACCAACAATAACAGTAATACCGCAGCGACGAATAGACTCACCAGAAGAGGCAGTGGGTAACCGAGGAAGAAGTAGCCTTCAAAGAAGCGCGCCATTCTCCAAAACGCATCCTTACCAATAAGGATGGAGGAGACAAAGAACATGTGCAGCCACATAAACAGGGCGAGCAACAGACCAGTGGCACTCTGCAACAGATCGAGACGTGCAGGCCAGGTTGAAAGTTTTTTCTTTGACGCCGTCTTGATCGACATTCTTCTTGGAACCTCCGGTTGACCCAACGGGGTCAATCGCACCACCGCTCGACCGATTTTTTTATCCGCTTGATGGTTGCCGCATGATCCTCTTTGGAGAGCATTTTGCGGCTACCGTCAGCCTGAGGCTCATAGATCCCCGATGCATTCTGATACTCCCGCAGCTGATCTTTTGCATAGATGCACCTGACCTCCAGCTCATGAGCCTCTTTTTTCTTCTTCGCTGCCGCTTCCTGTTTTGCCTCACGATCCTGGCGATAACTGTCCAGCAGCCTCTGCTGCAACTGTTTACGTTCCGCCTCAGTTCGCACCCCGTCTTTCCGGTCACCATTTTCCAACTGGCGGATTTTAACCTGTTTGGTTTTCTGGCCCGGCGGTTGGCGGTCGGTGAAATGAACTTTGCCGTTTTCGTCAACCCAACGATAGACGCCGGCTGTCACCGTGGGGCTAGCCACAATCACTATGCAGAGAAAAGCCAGAAACCCCGTAATGCAACGGCGTACCGGCACAGACAAGCGTGGAAAACTCCGGTTAATCGAAATCATCAAATAGTGCACTCTTCTCATCCTTGCTAACCTGTCCAGCCGGCCTGGCTTCATCCAGAGCGGTATGTTCAACACGATTTCGCCCCCCCTCCTTTGCCTGATAGAGCAGCGCATCAGCTTCCTGAATAAAGGCGTCTGAGGTCATTTTTCTGCTTCTGCCATAGACGCTCACCCCCATACTGACGGTCACAGAAAAACGCTCACTCCCGAGCTCTATCGGAGTATCTGCAATCGCCCGTCGCAACCGCTCAGCCACAGTGATGGCACGAGGCAGAGGCGTTGCTGGAAGAATAAGAGCAAACTCCTCGCCACCATAACGGCAGGGAAGATCCACCCGGCGCAACAGCTGCCCGATTATATCTGCGGTCTGACGTAGCACTTGGTTACCCACCTCATGACCCCAAGTATCATTAACACCCTTGAAATGGTCCAGGTCGAACATTACCAGGGAGGTGGGGTGGCCACTGCGGCGGGTACGTTCCAGCTCCTGCTCCAGAGCCAGAAGAAAGTAGCGGTAGTTGAAGAGGCCGGTGAGCGTATCGGTATGCACCAAACCCTCGAGCTCATTGGTGCGAAGACGCAGCGCCATCAGCTCATCAATATGCCGACACTCGCTCTCATCCAGCGGACACTGAGGTTTTTGCTCGTCGCTACTATCCATTACCTGTAAGGATATGATTGGCCCGATTTAGATTCTACGGAACTTCCGGAAAGTTTACACCCTTATCACCATGCAAAAAAACGGGCGCCTAGGCACCCGCCCTTCCCATCCACCTGAATCCGTCGATTCAGGTTTTCGATGCTCTCTTACATGCTGGAACCCTTGGAACCGGTAAATTCAGGATAGGCTTCCATTCCACACTCACCGATATCGACGCCTTCATACTCCTCCTCTTCGCTGACGCGGATCCCCACCACCGCCTTGATGGCGAGCCAGACTATGAAGCTGACACTGAAGACCCATACCAGGATGGTGAGCATACCCACCAGCTGACCGACAAAGGTTGCACCGATATTGGTCAGGGGTACTGCCATCAGACCCCAGATACCGACCACGCCGTGAACCGAAATCGCACCGACAGGATCATCGATACGCAGCTTATCGAGAGTGATAATGGAGAAGACCACTAGTGCACCGCCAACACCACCAATCAGTGTCGCCATCAAAGGTGTAGGAGTGGAAGGCTCGGCAGTGATTGCCACTAGGCCTGCCAGAGCTCCGTTGAGGGCCATGGTTAGATCAGCCTTACCAAACAGAATGCGTGCAACGGTCAGTGCAGCAATAACACCACCGGCGGCGGCGGCATTGGTGTTGACGAAGACCATAGCCACCGAGTTGGCGCTGGCCACGTCACCCAGCTTCAGCACCGAACCACCGTTGAAGCCGAACCAGCCCATCCACAAGATAAAGGTACCGAGTGCCGCCAGCGGCATGTTGGCACCAGGGATGGCACGTACCTCACCGTTGAGGCCGTACTTGCCCTTTCTGGCACCCAGCAGCAGCACACCGGCCAGCGCTGCAGAGGCACCGGCAAGGTGAACGATACCGGAGCCTGCAAAGTCGGAGAAGCCAAAATCATCACCCAGGTTATAGAGACCGAAGACTGACGCTCCACCCCAGGTCCACGCACCCTCCATCGGGTAGATGAAAGCGGTCATCACCACCGCAAACAGGGCAAAGGCCCAAAGTTTCATGCGCTCAGCCACTGCGCCTGAAACTATCGACATGGCGGTGGCGACGAATACCACCTGAAAAAAGAAGTCGGAGGCGTCAGAGTAGACAGAGTCTCCACCGAAGCCCGCCTCTTTTGAGGCGGCCAAAACAGTTGAAGTCAACGCATCGGCAGTTTCGGCACCATCAAGCGCTATGCCACTGAGAAACATCCCACCGCCATACATAATCTGATAACCCACAACCAGGTAGGCGCTGCAGGCGATAGAAAACAGCAGAATATTCTTGGTTAGAATCTCTGTTGTGTTCTTGGCGCGGACAAGACCGGCTTCCAGCATGGCAAAGCCTGCGGCCATCCACATCACCAGCGCACCCATAACCAAAAAGTAAAAGGTGTCGATGGCGTACTGTAGTTCAAAAATATGGTTTTCCATTGTTCAAATCCCTAAAAACTCAACAAAAGATCACTCATGCGACAGATAAATCTATCGACATTTTCAAAGGCGTTTAGCCTTTAAGATGAGATAATCGGGGAACCGCGTTTCGCGACTCCGCTTTAGAAACATCCCAAGGACAGGTGTTTCCAGGCGCTAGTTAGTGGGCCATGCGGAAAATTCGGTAACCCACAGCCAGTTCACAAGCCGGGTTGGCAAGGCGCACGAGTGCAGGACTGGCCGTAGCCAATTCAAACGAGTGCAACACCGCCAACCCGGCTTGTGGAATGGCCCGGAGGGAGCCCGCTAAGAGGCCAATGCTGCGTTGCGCACCTTGGAAAGGGCTTGCCATTCCCTGCGGTACGCGCCTTACCTTGGCCTCTTAGCGGGGCTCTGTGAGTTACCGAACTTCCCGCATGGCCCACTAGAGCGCCTCAGCACCAGCCTCACCGGTACGAATACGAACTACTTGTTCGAGACTGGAGACAAATATTTTGCCGTCACCGATCTTGCCGGTCTTGGCCGCCTGAGTGATGGCTTCAATCAACTGATCGACCATATCGGAACTAACTGCCACCTCAACCTTGATCTTCGGCAGAAAGTCGACCACATACTCAGCACCACGGTAGAGCTCTGTATGTCCCTTTTGACGTCCAAAACCTTTGACCTCGACCACAGTGATGCCGGAGACGCCTATATCAGACATCGCCTCCCGGACATCATCCAGCTTGAATGGCTTAATGATTGCTGTAACCAGTTTCATCAGATCTCTCCTGTCATTACGCTTTAACCTAGAATCCTCAGTTGGGCAGGGTGGAGAGTGCACTTGCGGAGGTGCAGTACAAGGCACAACGACGAGGAATAGTTGTTCTATTCCAAGGAGTTGTAACGCCGTAATGCGCCACCGTAAGTGTGCTATCCGCCCTGCAGCGTGATTCACCCTGAGAGTGAAATAGGCGGTCGCAGTCAATGCAATTAAAATCAATGTGTTGCTCGTAGAATGAAGCGGCCAACTGAGGATTCTAGGTTTAATACAGTTGGCTGTTCATCGCCCAGCAAATTGGGAACTACCCAATCATTGATAGGCGATATACTGCAGCTCTCATGCCAAAACATTTTTCTACTTTATATTCAAAGTGTTATGATATTTCGTAGAAAAAACATCGCTTTTATGTAGCAGCAACGGGCGCACCCGTTTGGTGCACCACCCCCTTTTGCACCAGAAATGGACAGCCGTTCGCAATAGATCACTCCTGCAATCACACCCATTTCATGAACGGCTCCCGGGGAAAGCGATGTAACCTGCCTAGCGCAACAAGAACGCGCTCTGGCGAAGTGGAAAAAAATAGACATACAGGGCCGGCCCGGCTATGGTTCGCCCATGATTGATCCAAAACTATTTGATGACCTTGCCAAGCGCGTCGCCGGCAATGTACCTACCGGTCTGCAGTTCCTTCAGGAGGATATGCAGAAAAATCTTCGCTCCGCCCTGGAGTCAGCCCTCACCCACCTTGACCTGGTTACCCGTGAAGAGTTTGAGGTGCAGCAGGCGGTGCTGGCACGCACCCGGGAAAAACTGGAGCGGCTGGAGGCACAGGTGACCGAGATGGAGAGAGAGGCCGGTAAATAACCGACCTGTTTACAGCCAGGCGGTAGCGGAGTGCAGAGCTCGCAAAGCAGGTACAGCGAGGCTTCGCTTGTATGCTGCCGCTGGGTGGATTGCGGTGCGGTTCGTAAGCTAGCCGGCAACCTGTAGAGGTGGCACGGCCTGATTAAGAAATCGACAACCCGCCGGCAAAAAAAATCGCTTCATTCCTTCCCCGTGATTGCTTATAGTGTTCCTCACTGCAGCAAGCAAATGTTCCACGGAAGGTAACCATGCCCCTCGCTACTCTCTATAGCCGTGCCCGCACCGGCATTAGCGCCCCGCTGGTGACGGTCGAGGTCCACCTCACCAACGGTCTCCCCTCACTCTCCATGGTCGGCCTGCCGGAGATGGCGGTAAAGGAGAGTAAAGACCGGGTGCGCGGGGCATTGCTCAACTCCCGCTTCGAGTTCCCTCCCAAACGCACCACCATCAACCTCGCCCCGGCAGACCTGCCGAAAGAGGGTGGGCGCTTCGATCTTGCCATCGCCCTCGGCATCCTTGCCGCCTCCGGCCAGATTCCGCTGCAAGTGCTGTCCGGCTATGAGTTTCTTGGTGAACTGGCACTCTCCGGTGAGCTGCGGCCGGTAAAAGGTGTACTACCGGTGGCGCTGGCAGCACGAGAGGCGGGGCGTTCCCTGATTCTACCGACGGCGAGTGCCGCTGAGGCGGCCCTGGTTGAAGGTGTTAAAGTCTTTCCCGCCGATCACCTACTGGAAGTGTGTGACCATCTGATTAAGGGTAATAGGCTGCAAGCGGCTACTCCGGAAAATATCCCTCCCCTCACCCTTTACCATCCCGACCTGGCAGATGTCCGCGGCCAACACCACGCCAGACGCGCCCTGGAGGTTGCCGCCGCCGGCGGCCACAGCCTGCTGATGATCGGCCCGCCCGGTACCGGAAAGTCGATGCTGGCAAGCCGACTGCCCGGTATCCTGCCGGAGATGAGTGAAGATGAGGCACTGGAAACCGCAGCGATCCTCTCCGTCAGCAACCGTGGATTCGATATCGATGACTGGCGCAAAAGACCCTTTCGCACACCTC
This sequence comes from Candidatus Sedimenticola sp. (ex Thyasira tokunagai), assembly GCA_037318855.1. Classification (GTDB taxonomy): domain Bacteria; phylum Pseudomonadota; class Gammaproteobacteria; order Chromatiales; family Chromatiaceae; genus Vondammii. The sequence goes on from CP134874.1 coordinate 4,348,649, forward strand.
ACCACACCGCTTCCGGTGTGGCATTGGTGGGAGGAGGCAGCAATCCACGCCCCGGAGAGATATCCCTGGCTCATAACGGTGTGATGTTTCTCGATGAGCTGCCGGAGTTTGACCGCAAGGTACTGGAGGTGCTGCGTGAGCCATTGGAGAGTGGTTGCATCACAATCTCCCGCGCTGCCCGGCAGGAGGAGTTTCCCGCCGCTTTTCAGCTAATCTCAGCCATGAATCCCTGCCCCTGCGGTTATCACGGCGACAGCAGCGGTAAAAGAGATTGCCGCTGCACTGCCGATCAGGTGCTGCGCTACCGCAATCGCATCTCCGGTCCGCTCCTTGATCGTATTGATATGCATGTTGAGGTGCCAATGCTGTCACCAGAGATGCTGAGTAGCGATTCTGGAGAAAATGCCGAGGGCAGCACTATTGTGCGTAAGCGTGTAGCGGTAGCAAGGCAGAGGCAACTGCAGCGCAGTGACTGTGCCAATAGCCAACTCCAAGGCAAACAGCTGGAGCAGAGCTGCACACTTACCAACGAAGGGCGCACCCTGGCCCAGCGCGCTATGGAACAGCTGGGGCTCTCTGCCCGCGCCTATCACCGTATCCTGCGGCTGGCCCGCACCCTGGCCGATATGGCCGGGCACGACGCCATACAGCCAAACCATATCAGCGAGGCGGTAGGCTATCGCCGTCTCGATAGACAGAACTGATTTTCACTGCGCCGAAGTAAAGAAATTCCGATATCTGTCGATCTCCCTTGTATGATCCTAGAAACCGCAGTTGACCGCTCCATTCTGAGGCTAAGTTACTGATATGAGAATCAGTGATATCAATATACACTTTCACCTGCCGGGTGAACCACGCTACGGGGTGAATTGCACGCTTGCAGCGGCGCATGGCGGCGTTACAACTCCTTGCAATAAAACAACTATTACGTGTCGCTGTGCCTTGCCATGCACCACCGCAAACGCACACGTCACCCCGTCCAACTGCGGATTCTAGGATGGTCCTTTGGAGAAAAAACATCATGTGGCGCAGCTTGATACTGCTTCTGACCCCCTCCATTGCCTTTGCCTTTGGCGATGTTGAGCACAAAACTGATATCCATCACTCCGAATGGGAGTATGCGGGCACACCCACCGAGTGCCTGCTGATGCATAAGATCAGTGGTTACGGCAACGCCTGGTTCATTCATCGCGCCGGTCGGGAGCCGCTGCTGGAGATTGAAGTCAACCAGCGTTACCAAAACGAGGGAATAGCGTCTATCAAGGAGAGCCCGCCGGCCTGGATTCATAATCCTGCGTCCTCACGGGTGGAAGAGGTGGCGATCAAAAAGGGGAGCAAGCCTTTTGTTATCTCCTCCCCCCAGAGCCTATGGATGCTGGAAACCCTGCAGAAGGGGTGGGTGGCTCAAGTCGAGCATGCCAACTGGGGACGAAAAGAGAGCAGCGTCCGAGTCTCCATCAATCCGGTCAACTTCCAGAAACCGTTTCGCAGTTTTCAGGAGTGCATCAAACAGCTGCTCCCCTACACCTTCGAGGAGGTGCGCAGGCACACCTTCTATCTCGGCACCAAACAGACCGGACTAAGCAAAGAGATGCATGAGGCGCTGGACAAAATTGCCGTCTTTCTCAATGCCAGCCCCAGCCAGTATAAGGTTACCGTTGAAGCACACACCGACAATGTCGGTCGCCGCTCCGCCAACCAGAGACTATCGGCAAAACGAGCCAAGAGCATGGCGGACTACTTGATCAGCAAGGGGGTGGAAAAGGCCTCTATCAGTGCCAAGGGTTACGGCGAATCCCGCCCGAAGGCGAGCAACCGCCGCAAGAAAGGACGGGCTCTCAACCGCCGGGTGGAGGTACGGCTGGTGGAGGCGAAGAAGTAGTACTCTCAACCTTACCTGATCACCGATAAAGTTCAGCCGGTAACTGCTTCGACGACAAACGATAATAAGCCGGAAATAAACGCGACAGGTAGGAATGCCACAATATTCATTATCCTAGAATCCTCAGTTGGGCAGGGTGGAGAGTGCACTTGCGGTGGTGCAGTACAAGGCACAACGACACTGAATAGTTGTTTATGTCCATGGATGGACGGTATGCAGAAAATGCAGGGGCAATTTTTCTGCCTATTCCAAAGAGTTGTAACAACCTAATGCGCCACCGCAAATGTGCTATCCGCCTTGTAGAGTAATTCATCCAGAGAGTGAAATAGGCAATCGCTGTCAATGCAATCAAAATCAATGCGCTGCCCGTAGAATGGGGCGGTCAACTGAGGATTCTAGGATTACGGTGGGATAAATCTGCTAAAATCCGCCGCCATGCTCAAGTTCGATCACCTCTCACTACGACGCGGCACCCGACAGCTCTTCGCTGACGCCTGCTTTACCATCCATCCGGGTCAACGGGCGGGTCTGACCGGCGCCAACGGTACCGGAAAATCGAGTCTCTTTGCTCTGATCCGCGATCAACTCCATGCCGATGGAGGTGACTTCTACCGCCCACGTGATTGGGTGATTGCACACGTCGCACAGGAGACCCCCTCTGATGACCGTCCTGCCATCGACTATGTACTGGATGGTGATGAGGAACTCAGAGAGGTGGAGCAAGCCCTGGTGGAGGCCGAAGAGGGCCATCAAGGCGAACGGGTAGCGGAACTACACGGTCGGCTGGAAAATATCGGTGGCTACACCGCCCGCTCCCGCGCCGCCCGTTTGATTCACGGCCTGGGATTCAAACCGGGGGAAGAGGAGCACCCGGTGAGCAGTTTCTCCGGCGGTTGGCGCATGCGTCTCAATCTGGCCCAGGCGCTAATGTGTCGTTCAGATCTGTTGCTGCTGGATGAACCGACCAACCACCTCGACCTGGATGCGGTGATCTGGCTCGAGCAGTGGCTCAAGGCCTACTCCGGCACCCTCCTGTTGATCTCTCATGACCGTGATTTTCTCGACGCCGTCACTACCCATATCGCTCACATCGAACAGGAGTCAGTAACCCTCTACAGCGGCAACTACTCGGCTTTTGAGCGCACCCGGGCCGAACGCTTGGCCAATCAGCAGGCGGCATTTGAGAAGCAGCAGCGTGAAGTGGCCCATATTCGTAGCTACGTTGATCGCTTCCGCGCCAAGGCGACCAAGGCGCGACAGGCCCAGAGCCGCCTGAAAGCACTGGAGCGCATGGAACTGATCGCCCCGGCTCATATCGACTCACCTTTCCACTTCGCCTTCAAACCACCGGAGAAGTCACCCAACCCTCTGCTGCGTCTAGAAAAGATGGATGCCGGCTACGGCGATATACGGATCATCGAACAGCTGAATCTCGGGCTCTCTCCGGGGGATCGCATTGGCCTGCTGGGACCCAACGGTGCGGGCAAGTCGACACTGATCAAACTGATGGCCGGCACTCTCAAGCCCCAGGAGGGTGAACGTGAAACCGCCCAGGATCTGAAGACCGGTTACTTTGCCCAGCACCAGCTCGATCAACTGCGACCGGATCAGACTCCTCTGGAACACCTGGCCCGCCTCGACCGAAAAGCGAGTGAGCAGTCCCTGCGTAACTTCGTAGGTGGTTTTGGCTTCTCAGGTGAACGAGCCGAAAGTCCGGTCGCCCCCTTCTCCGGTGGAGAGAAGGCGCGCCTGGTATTGGCTCTGCTGGTCTATCAGCGCCCCAATCTGCTGCTGCTTGATGAACCCACCAACCATCTCGATCTGGAGATGCGCCACGCCCTTAGTCAGGCACTGCAGGAGTATGAGGGAGCGATGGTACTGGTCTCTCATGACCGCCACCTGCTACGCACCACCTGCGACCAGCTGTTACTGGTGAATGATGGCAATGTCGCTGAATTTAAAGGTGACCTGGACGACTACCCACGCTGGCTGGCTGAGAGAGAGCGCTATAGCACAACAACCAGTGATGCGGAGGAGAAGGAACACAGCGCCACTGCCCGCAAGGATCGGAAACGGCAAGAGGCGGAGCGCCGACGCCAACTGCAGCCCCTGCGCAACAAGCTGAAAAAACTGGAGCAGCAATTGGAGAGGCTCAGTGACAGTCAGGCTGTACTGGAAAAAACCCTGGCTGAAGCGGAGATCTACGAAGAGCGGAACAGGGCCCGACTGAAGGAGTTACTGACGGAGAAGAGTGGTGTTGACCGCAACCTCATTGAGACGGAAGAGTCGTGGCTGCTTGCAAGTGAAGAGCTGGAGCAGGCGGAATCTGCAACATTGGATGCCTGATGAAGCTCAGACTCAAATAGAAAAGGGCCGATCAGCAACAGCTGTGCTGACCGACCCATAGAGAGCGAAATGGGTTAAGACTGTATGATATAGACCCAGATCAAGGTAGCTGCCGTTACCAATGACATGACCGCAACTGCGGTCACACCACATGTGAGACAAATATTGCCTAGAGTTCTTGTTACTCTACTCATGACTATCCTCCTTAAGGAAAATTGAGGCCGGACAAGTCGTCGGTTCCGGCGTTACCACCGTATCGAATTAAAACCACTAAATTCGAGATTATCCAACCGACTGTCGAACCTTTTTATTACCCGCCCCTATCCTCTTCTCTACGGAAGTTGATAGACAAGGACATCGTTTAACACCTAATTTTCGGGAATAAAAACCACGAAAAAGACAAACAGGTTACTGATTAATAGCAAATAGCCATACAACATTCAACATTATTCACTATCTGCTTATAAGCATATGAAGATAGTAGCTATTGCCTGCATGCAGCCAAACGCCGCTTCATTTCTGCTTCTCCAAACTCCCGCAACAGTTTTATATTCCGAACGGGAATAGAGCCGGGATCAGGATGGGATGCCACCGCAGACTCGAGATCATCCTCAAGGATCAGGTCCACCACCACACTCTTAATCCAGCACTCTGTGGCTGCAATCACCTCTTGGCAATCCGTCCATCATCCCTCTTTATCCACCTCGGGCGCAGGATAGTCTACGGATGAGAAACTTGTACCAGGAGATCGCTCATGTTTTGATTGAGCGGCTATCTGACTTAGACCAGATTACCAGGGCCTGTAACGATGAGATATCTCTATTCTCAAAATAATACCTCAACATATTGAGCTGCCGGTCGCCTATAATCTGAGAAAAGCAATCCAACAACCAGACACGCCGACGGAGAGAAAATAATGGAGATCATCCCCTATCTGAAATTGATGGTTCAGAAAAATGGCTCCGACCTATTTTTCAGTACCGGCGCACCGCCAAACCTGAAGGCGGAAGGGCGCACCATGCCGATTGGTGACACACCTCTCGGACAAGGCGCGGTACATAAACTTGCCTATTCGATCATGAGTGATGATCAGATCTCCGAATTTGAGCGCACCATGGAGGCCAATCTGGCCATCTCCATGAGTGGGCTGGGGCGATTCCGTGTCAATGTCTTTCGCCAGCGGGGCGACGCCGCCATGGTGATTCGCTACATCAAGGGCGATATCCCCACCATTGATGAGCTTAACCTCCCCCCCGCTCTGCGCGAACTGATCATGATGGCCCGGGGACTTATTCTGGTGGTCGGTTCCACAGGCTCGGGTAAGTCGACCACCTTGGCATCGATGATCGACCACCGTAACACCACCACCACCGGCCACATCCTCACCATTGAGGATCCGGTAGAGTTTCTCCACACTCACAAGAAATCCGTAGTGGACCAGCGCGAGGTGGGGCTGGACACTCTCTCCTATGAGGTGGCATTGAAAAACGCCATGCGTGAAGCGCCGGACGTGATTCTCATCGGTGAGATTCGTGATCGTGAGACCATGCAGCACGCTATCGCCTACGCCGAAACCGGCCACCTCTGCCTCTCCACCCTCCACGCCAACAATGCAAACCAGGCACTCGACCGGGTGGTCAACTTCTTCCCCGACACAGCTCACCATCAGCTCTATATGGACCTCTCACTCAACCTCAAAGCAGTGGTATCGCAGCGCCTGGTAAAGAGCAAAGATGGCAAGCGGGTACCCGCAGTGGAGATCATGCTGCTCAGCGCCTTCGTTGCCGAGTTAATCCAGAAAGGTGACATCCATGCCGTCAAAGAGGCGATGGAGCAGGGAAGCGAGCGGGGCATGCAGACCTTTGACCAAGCTCTCCACAAACTCTACAAAGAGGGGAAAATCACCCTGGAGGAGGCTCTGAGCAATGCTGACTCCAGAAATAACCTGTCACTGAAAATCCGCCTCGCCGAGAGTGGTAGTGTCGATACCTCACATAAAATGGAGATCAGTGAAAACGAATTTTTCTAATCCTTAATGATGCAAAATAGCTGTGGAGGCGATCTCTCGAATTACTATTGAAAATAGTGGGGCATGTGCGGCGCCCATCGTGCTTCATAAAAGCGCTACCGCAGAAGCCCCCCCGGATTACACTTCGTCGCCCATTGTGTAAAAATACCAACACGATGAGTACCTTTGAAAAAATTTCCAGCCTGGAATCATTGCAGCAGCAAATACGAGAGAGCCCGGCGCTGCTGGTCTGGTTCACCGCACCGGGTTGCAATGTCTGCCGTGACCTCAAGCCGAGGGTGGCTGATATGATCGCCAACAGTTTCCCACGTACCACCATGAAAGAGGTCAATTGTGAGGAGGCACGGGAAGTGGCCGCTCAGCATCAGATCTTTACCGTACCTTCCCTGCTGATTTTTCTGGATGGGGCGGAGTTTATCCGTAAGAGCCGTAACTTCTCGGTGCCACAGCTGGCGGCGGAACTACAACGTCCCTACGATCTGCTCTTTTGCGAGTGACAGCCGCCAATGAATGACTGGTACGTCTACCTCCTGCGCTGCCGGGACAACACCCTCTACACTGGTGTCACTACCGACCCCCAGCGCCGACTTCACGAACACAACCACACCACCAAGGGGGCTCGCTATACACGGGCAAGACGGCCACTGGAACTGGTTTACTCCGAACAGGTTGAGGACCGGGCAACAGCCTGCCGCAGGGAGTGGGAGATACGACAATTGAGCGCCGTCGCAAAGAGGGCCCTGATCGAGACCAGCTGAGAGGATTCAGTGTTAGAATAGCCCCGCAACCAGGCTGCAACAGACAAGATATTCTATGAGCCAATCTGACAATAATGCTATCCCCTGCTGGATCTACCGTAGCAGCCGCAAGGATGAGATGTATCTCTATCTTGCCCAGGAAGATGCTTTCGCCGAACTCCCCGAAGTATTGATGAAGGGATTCGGCACACCTTCACTGGTGATGGAGCTGGAACTCCACCCGCAACGCCCCCTTGCCCGCGAAGATATCGACAAGGTGCTTAGTAGCCTTAAACTGCAGGGCTTTTATCTGCAGATGCCACCCAGCCTGGAACCTGAGCTCTACGAAGGAAGTGACGGGTTGTAGTATGCGTGAAATTATTCTGTTAAATGTCACCGGCAAGGATCACCCCGGCCTGACCGCAGCGCTTACCGATGTTCTGGCCGATAACGGTGTTAACATCCTCGATATCGGCCAGGCGGTCATCCATGAACACCTCTCCCTGGGAATGCTGCTGGAGGTGCCCGCCGAGGCACAATCCGGTCCGGTGCTAAAGGATCTCCTTTTTCAGGCCCACCAGCTGGGGCTACAGATCAACTTCACCCCGATTGATGAGGCGGAGTATGAGCACTGGGTAAGCCTACAGGGTAGGCCACGTTACATCGTCACTCTTCTGGGGCGTAAGCTGACCGCCCGCAATCTCTCCCACGTCGCCCAGGTAGTATCAAGAAACGGCTTTAACATCGATGGCATCACCCGCCTCTCCGGCCGCTTTTCTCTGAGCCTGCCCAACAGCCGGCGCCGTGCCTGTGTCGAGTTCTCCATCCGTGGTGAAGGAGATGATGTCGCCACCCTGCGCCGGGAGCTGCTGGAGATCAGCAGCACCGACGAGCTTGATGTGGCATTTCAGGCCGACAATCTCTACCGACGCAACCGGAGACTGATCGTATTCGATATGGACTCCACCTTGATCCAGGTAGAGGTGATCGACGAACTGGCAAAGGCAGCCGGTGTCGGCGAACAGGTGGCTAAAATCACCGAGTCGGCGATGCGCGGCGAAATCGACTTCAAGGAGAGTTTCCGGCGACGCATGGCCCTACTCAAGGGGCTGGATGAATCAGTACTGCAGAGAATTGCAGATGAGCTGCCGATTACCGAGGGGGCTGAGCGCCTGATCTCCAACCTGAAACGAATGGGTTATCGTATCGGCATACTCTCCGGCGGTTTCACCTACTTTGCCCGCCACCTGCAGCAGAAGCTGGGGGTGGACTGCATCTCCGCCAATGAACTCGATATAGACAGCGGCCGCCTCACTGGCGAGGTGATCGGAGAGGTGGTGGATGGTGCCAAGAAAGCGGAACTGCTACAGAAGATGGCCGGAGAGATGGGTATCAGTCTCCAGCAGGCGATTGCCGTAGGTGATGGCGCCAACGATCTGCCAATGCTCAGTATCGCCGGGCTCGGCGTTGCCTTCCATGCTAAACCTGTAGTGCGGGAGAATGCCCGCCACGCTATATCCACCCTCGGTCTCGATGGCATCCTCTACCTGCTGGGCGTGCGTGACCGCGAGGTTCATTAACCCCACTGCGGGAGATAGAATCACCGTACAACGGAGAGACCAGAGCCGAACGGCACTGACTTGAGCTCAAAAATTGCGTCATCCCGCCCGACATCAGCCACTTCGACACAGTAGTTAGCAACAGCGAGTTTGCTGGAGCATGGGTGCGTGGAACGTTTCATCACGCTTTTGCGTGGATGAAAAGGCAAAAAAAACCCCGCCATAAGGCGGGGTCTCTTTCCTGGTGGCAAGCCACCTGGAGCCCAAATATTACTGGGGTACGACGTTTGTTGCGCTGGGACCTTTCTGGCCCTGCTCAACGTCGAAAGATACGGTCTGTCCTTCGGCCAGCGATTTGAAGCCGGCGCCCTGGATGGCACTGTGGTGAACGAAAACGTCCTTAGAGCCGTCAGTAGGGGTGATGAATCCAAAACCTTTTTCGTCGCTGAACCACTTAACTGTACCTGTAGCCATGTTTAGTTACCTCTGGTAAAAATTTAATATAAAGCCGTGTTTATGCAGACGCCTGCCTAGCACTTACGGAAGAATCTACCACGAACTGCGAGAGGGAACTGCCGAATAACTACCAAAACACTGCGCTGAAAGCATGATATTAAAATGTTTGACTAAATGACACCCTTTTTTACAAAAAAATAGATAAATAAGCGAGTCTTCGATTTCGTGATGCAAAACGGGACATCCGAGTCCCCCTTTTGCACTCAATCTTCGACAGCCTATTATTGCCCCGGCCGTCCCGGTCTCCAGCACTACGCAATAACATCGCAAGCTCGTTACTGCTTCGTCGCTGACTCCCGAGATGACTTGACGTCGCGTTCGTATGCGATCTTTGGATTCCCTCTGGCGCTATGCGCACGCCGGGCATCCAGTATCGCCTCGCGACTACCGGGGACTAACCGCCTCGGCTTTCAGCCTTCCTTGGCGGTCAGCGAGGGAGGCTAAACATGATAAATATTGCCAAAAATCAGTGAATTCATACAGAATAAATAATTCAGAGCACGCTACAAAGTAGGAAAAAACAGATATCGGCTGAATGTTTCAGCTGAACCACACACTTTCATAGGCTCTTGCCGCCCTATGTCAGAAGCCACGCGACTCCCTGATCTTTACGTAGGCCTGACGGATCTCATGAGTCTTCTGGGCAGCCATCTTCATCATCTCTTCCGGTAGACCCTTCGAAACCAGCTTGTCCGGGTGGTGCTGACTAAGTAGTCGCCGGTAGGCCCTCTTCACCTCAGCGTCACCGCTCTCCCTGCTGATGCCGAGAATGGCATAGGCATCCGTCAGTGTCGGGCCTTTAGGCTCAGGTGCCCCGTGGCGCCCCGCACCGGCTCCACCACCGAAGTGCCGCTCAGCCTCAATCATCTTCTGCAGCCGCCGAAAAGCAAACTCAGGGATACCCACCTGATTGCAGATATGCAGTAGCAACCGCTCTTCCGCCGAGTCCAGCCTGCCATCGGCATAGGCGGCCTGAAGTTGGATCTCTATAAACATCTGAATCAGGGTGTTGCGGCGATGGCACTCGCGGCGGAACTGTTCCAACACCTCATCCAGGGGGAATGTCCCCTGTTTGCCCTGATTAAACAGATTGATGGCGGTCTTGCGCATACCTGCATCGAGATCCATCTGGTCCATTACGGCTTTGGCAAGGGCAATTTCATCTCTCGATACTTTGCCATCCGCTTTGGCGATGCTGCCCATCACGGAGAAAGTGGCGGTAAAGAAGGCGGTCTGAACCCGCTCACGATCGCCAGGGGCGAACTGCTCGCCCCTGTCGAGCCCACCGAGACCCTTATCCAGGTTGTGCCCCACTACCGCGCCCAGCAACGCCCCAAGAGGCCCACCCAACATAAAACCGAAGGCACCGCCTGCTACTTTTCCCCACCAACTCACTTAAATTCTCCTATTTACCATCAAGATAGAGCCTATCGCTGAATGAATAGAGCCAATGAGGACGATAGAGCACCATCACGGTGACCGCCCAACCATTGAGAAACGCCTCCGGCATAAACATCAGCGGAAAAAACGGCATCAACCCCTGCTCCAGTTCCGCCAGTGTAAAAACTCCGCCTGCAACCAGCAAGCCCACCGCCAAATAACCGCTGATCAGTGCCGCCAGACCCGCTGTGAGAAAGCCATTGACCAGCACATAGATAAAGAAGTTCTTTGGCAGAAGCGAGCGTACCATAACCAATGCGGTGATAGAGATGGTGGCGGGAATAACGCTGGTAGTGAAAGCGTTGACCGCAAACAGCTCCCAGCTACCGGCACTGTTGAGTGTCACGCCACCAAGGACAATACCACCTAAAACCACCGTAAGTGACCAGCCAAACATCAATGTCATTGCTGTGATGCCAAGAAGGTGAAAGGTGAGCTGATCATTTGTGGCTACCCGCATAGTCCACAGCAGCAGCAAAGTAACACAGCTGCCGAAGTAGACATTCAGTACCCCACCGTTAATAAGCCGTCGCCATGGCGCTTGGTATAATGCATAGAGAAAAAGCAGGAGATAACACACTGATATTACCCAGAGAAAGGGAGAGGGGAAAATATCGCCGGAAAACTCCATCTGTCGAATCTACTCGACTTCACACCACTCTTCCAGAGTGGCAACTATTTCTGGATATTCTGAACAAAGCATGGACGATTACCCTGCAATCAAGATGGAGAAGCAGCGCTAAAGATCACCTCACCTTCGCCGATAAGTATAGCGAGACCGAAATAAACCGCGTCTCAGGAGGTTCGAGATGATCCGCACTTACAACATGGCTAGCGGCGAGCTGCTTCAACAGCAGTACAAGGCCGACGCAACGAAGATGCCGGAACGGCACCCTGTGGACATCTCCTACCCGGCAACGCAACTTCAGGAGGTAACCCTCGAAACCGAGCAGAGAGTCGACGGTATGCCCGCCGACCTGGCTCAGGTAGCTATCGACCAGTTTCTTGATCAACAGTAAACAGGAACATACTGTAGTAAATAAGGCCTGTGGCAACACCACAGGCCTTATTTGTGATCCACTAGCGAAACCAAACTCAACCGTATCAGAGATCCCTCGCTAGTCGGAAGCCAACAACAAACAGCTTGGCATCGGCATCATGGTGGCCGCGTTTGGTCGTTCTCAGGCTGTCTCCCGGTTTATTGAAGGCTCCGCCACGCACCACACGCTCACGGCAGCCGGCATCCACCCATGCGCTGCCATCAACCGGAGCCCCCTGGTAGTTGCCGTGGTAACAGTCGGCCACCCACTCCATGACGTTGCCGGCACTATTGTGCAACCCAAAGGGGTTGGCTTCGAAACGGCCTACAACCGCTGTCGATTTATGGTCCCAGGGACTCCCACAATTAAAGCAGTTAGCACGATTCTCTCCTATCTGAAAACCCCACCAGTAGGTAGTATCACTACCGGCCGCTGCTGCGTATTCCCACTCAGCCTCAGTAGGCAGGCGATACCCCTTGCCGGTCCGCCTGGAGAGCCAGGCAGCATATGCCGACGCATCATCCCAGCTGACATTCATTACCGGCCGCCGCCCACGGCCCCAACCAAGATCATCAGGCAGCTTGCGATCGGTTGCTCGCACAAACAGAGCATACTCATCGAAAGTCACCTCATAACGGCCAATGGCGAAACTCCCGACACTCACTTTGTGGCTTGGCCGTTCCTCAGAAGCCAACTGGCTTCTATCGCTGCCCATGATGAACTCACCACCGCGAATGTAAACCATATCCGGCGCCCTGCCGCCCCCGGTCAAGCGGTCTTGTATCAGAGTGCCGGTTGCCGTCTCCTTGATAACGGGAACCGCTGGTTTCACTTCAGGCTGGACAAACTTTCCAGCCGGGGCTGTCTGCGGCACCTCCGTCGATGAGACTTGCGGTTTCTCTTGAACAGGCCGCTTGGCAACAGGCTGTGATTGCAACGGAACGCTACCAGGCACGGTTTGCAGTGGCGTATTGGCGGGCATCTCAACCTGAACCGGTGGTTTCTCCTGCTGAAGAATCCGGCCAATAATCTCTCCCCCCCCACTCATGATGGAAAAGATCTCAACCAACCCAAAAGCCGCCACCGCACCCACCAGACCACTCACCATTAGGCTCTTTAGCGGGCTTGTGCTTTCAATATCCAGAACTTGCTTCTTGCTGGCCAACCGCTCATCTGTCAAACCGTCTACGGGACGATCACTCTCAATCTTCTGCTGTACCTTATAGAGTGCCTCTTCGACCTGTTTTTTCGCCTCCTGCGCCTCATTGCGGCTGAACTCCGCCTCATCCATATCATCCTGAGATGCCTCTAGCGCGAGCTTCAGTCTGTCTATCTCACTGTTGCCTTCCTCTATCCTCTCTTCCAACAAGAGAGAGTCTTTTCGACTCTTCTCCAGCTCACGCCGACGCTCGTCCAGTGAACTCTGCAGAGAGTCCATCTCCTGGCGAACGGCCTCGCTCTCGGTGGCCTCAACCGATCCTGTCAGCTCACTCTCTCTGATTTTCGCTCGTGCCTCCTCAAGCTCCAGCTGCAGCATTACAACCTGATCATCTGATGAGCCACCCTCCAGCTCAGCGGGCTTGGCGGCCAACTCTTCCTCGGCAGACTCAAGTGCCTGACGCAGCTGCGCCATATCTTCTTCTGCCTGCTCACGCACCAATTCAAGCTCTGCCTGTAGTGCGGTCACCTCCTCTGCACCACCCCCCTGTTGCGCCGCCTCTATCTGCTCCGCATACTGCTGCATGATAGAGCGAAGCTCTTCCACCTCACCGCTGAGTCGGTGAGCCTCTTGTTCCACTACCGCCTTCTCTTCAACTACCTCATCCAGGCGTGATTGCAGCACTGACGCCTGTGCCAGAGCCCCCTCTAGTAGCTCAAGCTCTTGGCGCTGATTGTCACGCTCGGTCTCAAGCGCCTCGATCGCTTCTCTTGCCTCTTTGTCTGAGGCACCAACCTCATCAAGGGCACTGCCAATCTCCTCAAGCTCCTTCTTCAGTACAATCAGCTCTTCATGCTCGGACTCCCGCAGTGCCAACTCACCCTCCCGGCTTGTGGACTGCTCTTCCAAACGCTGTTTACTCGCTTCACTTTCCGCGAGTTTTTTCTGCAGACTATCTATTTGACGCTGCCAGTCAACGAGGGTGGATTCGCCCTCTGCCAGGCGGCTCGCCTCCTCTTCACGCAGCGTCGTCAGCTGCGCCTCCAGCTCACCCTTCTCTTGCTCCAGGCGCTGCAGATCTTCATCACCACTCTGCTCCTGCTCCGCCAGCTCGCTCTGAAGCGACTCGGTCTGCTCGGTGGCTGTTTTCAGCGCTTCTTTCAGCGTCTCCTGCTCCTCCTGCAGGGTCACCAACTGCTCCTTCAGCTCACCCCTCTCCCGCTCAAGCCGCTGTTGCTGTTCACCTACGCTCTGCTCACGCTCCGTAAGCTCACCTTTCAGGCTCTGCTGCTCTTCCCGCAGGGTTGCCAGCTGCTCCACCAGCTCACCCTTCTCTTGCTCCAGGCGCTGCTGTTCTTCATCGCCGCTCTGTTCATGCTCCACCAGGTCGCTCTGAAGTGACTCGGTCTGCTCGGTGGCCGCTTTCAGCTGACCTTTGAGTGTCTCCTGCTCTTCCCGCAGGGTCGTCAGCTGCTCATCAAGTTCACTCTTCTCCCGCTCCAGGCGTTGCTGTTGTTCACTGCCGCTCTGTTCACGTTCAGACAGATCGACCTGAAGTGACTCGGTCTGCTCGGTGGCCGCTTTCAGCTGACCTTTGAGTGTCTCCTGCTCTTCCCGCAGGGTCGTCAGCTGCTCATCAAGTTCACTCTTCTCCCGCTCCAGGCGTTGCTGTTGTTCACTGCCGCTCTGTTCACGTTCAGACAGATCGACCTGAAGTGACTCGGTCTGCTCGGTGGCCGCTTTCAGCTGACCTTTGAGTGTCTCCTGCTCTTCCCGCAGGGTCGTCAGCTGCTCATCAAGCTCTCTCTTCTCCTGCTCCAGACGTTGCTGTTGTTCACTGCCGCTCTGTTCACGTTCAGACAGATCGACCTGAAGTGACTCGGTCTGCTCGGTGGCCGCTTTCAGCTGACCTTTGAGTGTCTCCTGCTCTTCCCGCAGGGTCGTCAACTGCTCATCAAGCTCTCTCTTCTCCTGCTCCAGACGCTGCTGTTGTTCACTGCCGCTCTGTTCACGTTCAGACAAATCGACCTGAAGTGACTCGGTCTGCTCGGTGGCCGCTTTCAGCTGACCTTTGAGTATCTCCTGCTCTTCCCGCAGGATCGTCAGCTGCTCATCAAGCTCTCTCTTCTCCTGCTCCAGACGCTGCTGTTGTTCACTGCCGCTCTGTTCACGTTCAGACAAATCGACCTGAAGTGACTCGGTCTGCTCGGTGGCCGCTTTCAGCTGACCTTTGAGTATCTCCTGCTCTTCCCGCAGGGTCGTCAGCTGCTCATCAAGCTCTCTCTTCTCCTGCTCCAAACGCTGCTGTTGTTCACTGCCGCTCTGTTCACGTTCAGACAAATCGACCTGAAGTGACTCAGCCTGTTCAGCGGCGGTTGTCAGCTGTGTCTGCAACTCAGACACTTCACTCTCTCGACGGGTGGCTTCTTGCTCAAGAAGACCGCTCAGATGCTCAACCTCATCACGCTGACTATCGCATTCGTCCTCAAGCTTCTTAACCTCCTCCTGGGTTTCCCGATCCGACTGATCCGCCGCCTCAAGGGCACCACCGAGGGTCTCGAGCTCGATCTTTAGCGCAGTCAATTCGTCATGTTCCTGCGCCTGAACTTTCAGCATGCTCTCCTGGCTCGATGTGCGAGCTTCCAAACTGAGCCTGCCCTCCTCACTCTCATCCAGCTCTTTCTGCAGATCCACCAATCGGGCTTCCAGCAACGCCCTTGCTTCTTCTGCCGAATTTTGTGCTTCCAGTTTTTTCAACGTCTGAGATAGCTCACTCTCCAGGCGTCGTTTCTCATCATTAGCAGCGCTGTTCTGCTTTTCTACCTCATCCAGCTTCTCTTTGGTCTGATCCAGCACCACCTTGATCTTGCGTGCCGTCAGATTCTGCTCTTTGGCTATCCCCTCCATCCGGGCCAGGCGAGCCTTCAGCAGCTCAACCTCTTTACTGTTATCCCCCCCCCCGCTGACGAGCTCCCCCGGCACCCCATTCTGATCGGTGTGCAGCTGAATAATCTCTGCGCCCTCATCAGCACCGGCCGACTCCAACTGCTCCGTGTCAACCGATTCCAGCCCCCCTTTAAGAATGGAAGCCTCTATTCCATGATCGAGAAGCAAGTAGGCGGCGGTAGTACTGACCTGCCCATTTTTGCAATAGACGATGTAGTGCTGATCACTACTCAATTCATCGAAACGGCGACGCAGATTATTGAAGGGGATGGAAGTGCTGCCGGGTACTCTTCCCGCCAAGTGTTCTGCAGTGGGGCGTACATCAAGCCAGATGGCTCCCTTCTCCACCAGGGCCAGCGCCTCCTCGTAGCCGATAGTCCCGGCAAGAGGGTGCTTTACGTAGTCGACGAAGTCCTGCTTGTCCAACCGAATCAATACACCGTTGGTCAGCATGGTAACCGTGCTGCCTCTGGGTTTATCTGATAGCAGCGCATCCTCTCCGAAACTGTCGCCGGGACCCAGGCGTGCCACCTCCTTCGACTCGCCCCCATCTTCAGAAAGGCTGACCAGGCACTCACCCTTATGTATCAGGTAGAAGTAGTCACCTTCATCACCCTGGCTAATCACCACATCCCCTGCCAGGGTTCTCACCTCCTCCATGCGCATCATCACATTCTGAATATTGGCGGCGGGAATCTGCTGAAAGGCCCGTGACTGAAGCAGTTGACTCATCCAGTCATCGTCAACCACCTGCTCCTCGAAAACATTGACCTCGTAAGCGGCATCTTCCACACCGGCAAACAGATCAGCAAGAAACTCATTATCGACACTGACGGTTTCAATCTTAGTTTTGGCTAAAACGGTAAATTTACGTGGTGACTGGTGAGCAATAGGATAGCGAGCCATGTTACTGCTCGAACTGATGGCGTCGACTTCATTCTTTCCCGACTTAATGGAGAGACTGCCGGAGAGCAGATAGATGCGCTGGAGATTCTCATCTCCCTCCTTAAAAAGGCGATCGCCCTTGCTGTGTTTTTCAAACACGGCAACGTCAAACAGCCGATCAAGACTCTCGGCCGGCAAGGTATTAAGCGGAATTAATTTCCGCAAAATCTCTAATCCATTCTGTTTTGGCACTACTGCCACGCCATCTCCTTCGAAGGGGTCATCCAAATTGGAGTTCAGCCGTAAAAGCATTACCCACCGACTGTTTGCCGGGGTAAAGCTGCTGGATCACCCTATTAAATCATTACTCTTTACGGGACACCATAATACTTTAGGGGCGGACAGAGTCGTTAGCAGCGCTCTAACAGACATATAGCCCCCCGTTTTCAGAACCAGTTCACATTTTATACCCGGCATATCACGCCCCGTTATTCATTGCACTAGCCGTGACGAAAAGTTGAACACATATGACGCCTAAAGAAACCTCTGGATAAATCATGAGGCCTTCCAAGTCTGTTTATGCCCCTCTTTTCCCTTTATCATCCACAGTGGTGAGTTTAGCAGCAGGTGCACTAACCGTATTTGTGATTATAGTGCACACTTCAAAGCACAAATTTCCAAGGTAATCGATGAGCAGTCAACATGGCATTGTCGCAGCAGGCCACGAGAGTACGGCCCAAGCGGCGATAGAGATCTTTCGTGAGGGAGGAAATGCATTCGATGCCGCCCTCGCAGCACTATTCACCAGTTGTGTAGCGGAGCCTGTGCTCTCATCCTTGGGAGGCGGCGGCTTCCTGCTGGCTCAGTGCGACGGAAAAGCACCACTGGTTTATGATTTTTTTGCCCATACACCAAAACATAAGCCGAAAGAGAACGAAACCGAGCTCTACCCAATACTTGCCGATTTCGGCACCGCCCAGCAGGAGTTCCACATCGGCATGGGCTCCATTGCCACGCCCGGAGTGATCAAGGGGCTGTTTGCTGTTCACAGAGATCTCTGCAGGCTTCCTCTGAAAGTCATCATAGAACCTGCTTGTGAGATCGCTCGTAACGGCGTGGTCATCAACGCCTTTCAGCACTATATCTCTGACATTGTCTCGCCCATCATTAAATCAAGCACAGACGCACTACGGATTCATCAGAGTAGCAAAACAGAGGGGGAAATTGCCGGCCAAGGTGAAGTTGTTACTCACCCTGAAATGGCAGATGCTTTTGAATCCCTGGCCATTGAAGGCGAAGATCTTTTCTACCTTGGCGAGATGGGACGGAAGCTGATAAGCACCTGCAAAGAGCAGGGCGGCTGTATGACCGCCGAAGACCTTAGTAATTACGAGCTGGTTCGCCGCCACCCACTGATCCTCAACTATCACGGTGCACAGCTCGCCACCAACCCGGCACCTTCTGTCGGCGGTACACTGATTGCTTTCACTCTGGCACTGCTTGAACGAGAACGACTGGGCAGGTTTCCCGCTAACAGTTTCGATCACTTGCAACGGATAGCACGGGCAATGCAACTTACCCAGGAACTCAGGCAGGAGAGAGGTATTGACCAAAACCTTAATGAAGCAACCAGCCGGCAAATACTTGGCAGCGAACACCTTGAGCGCTATCACAAAATCATGCAGGAGCACAGCCGCTTTTCACGCGGCACAACTCAGATTAGCGTTGCCGACAGCGACGGTAACTTCGCCAGTATGACGCTTTCCAACGGCGAGGGATCGGGTTTCGTCATTCCTAATACAGGCATCATGCTGAACAATATGCTGGGGGAAGAGGATATAAATCCATACGGTTTTCACCAGTGGCCGGAGGACAGACGTATCGCATCAATGATGTCTCCCTCCCTGGTAACAGATGATAATGGCAGAACATTGGCGGTGGGATCAGGCGGCTCCAACAGGATTCGCAGCGCCATCCTGCAGGTGCTGGTTAACCTACTGGATCTGAAGCTGCCAATCAATGAAGCGGTTGAACAGTCACGACTCCACTACGAATCAGGCCTACTCAACTTTGAAACAGGCCCGGAGAAAAGTGTCATCGAGCAGCTAATGGCAGCATATCCGGAACATCGCCTATGGCCGGATAAGAACCTCTTCTTCGGTGGTGCACACTGCGTATTACGTGATGGGAACGGCAACCTATATGGTAAAGGAGACAGTCGAAGAGGAGGGGTCTGCCAAGAGATTTAGCTGGCTTTAGTAACGAGCAAAAGCCTCTATAGCCAGTAAATTGTGCAATTAAAGCTATTGGAAAAAAAATATTCTATGCTATGTTTAGCATGCACCTCACACCAACCCAGGAGTGTTCCATGGCCGTAAAGAAGAGAGCCGCAAAAAAATCAGTTGCTAAAAAGGCACCTGCTGCCAAGAAAAAGGTAGTGGCGAAGAAGAGAGTTGCCGCAAAGAAAAAGGTAGCAGTGAAGAAGAAAGTTACTG
Organism: Candidatus Sedimenticola sp. (ex Thyasira tokunagai); assembly: GCA_037318855.1. Lineage (GTDB taxonomy): Bacteria > Pseudomonadota > Gammaproteobacteria > Chromatiales > Chromatiaceae > Vondammii. The sequence goes on from CP134874.1 coordinate 4,367,683, forward strand.
CCAGGAAAAAAGTTGCTGCGAAAACAGCTGCCGCCCCGGCAAGAGCGAAATCAATCACCACACGGCAGACCAAGACACAGATCATCCAGCAAATAGCTGAAGATAATGACCTCACCAGGAAACAGGTCGCTGATGTTTTTGGGTCACTCGGATCACTGATCCAGCGTCATATGCAGCGTCGTGGTTCTGGTGAATTCTCCATACCTGAGACCGGCGTCAAAATTCGCCGCGTTAAGAAACCGGCCCGTAAAGCACGTATGGGCCGCAATCCAGCAACCGGAGAAACCATCAAGATTGCAGCCAAGAAAGCCACCACGGTAGTCAAGGTAAGCGCCCTGAAGGCACTGAAAGATACCTTGGTTTAACCTGATCTCATCACATCATGGCCGCTGTTTACAGCGGCAGAAATAAGAAAGCGCTGATATTCCGGCGCTTTTTTGTTTCTGCGAATCTGCAGAGTGTATAGGGAGACGAGCGGATACATTTACCTGAACAACCGAATCAATACTGCCGCAGCTGCAACTCTCCGTCACGCTGAACCAGCTCAAGATGCTTGAGAAAACTCATTCCCAGTAACACTTCACCCTCCGGTAAAGAGGGCAGGATGCTGGCTTTCACATTGCGCACTTCAATGCCGCCTAACGCCACCCTCGCAAGAGAAGTCTGCCAGGCGGTAACAGATCCATTGGCCGTTCTACTGCTGTACCTGGCACCTCGTATAAGCTTCAGCTTATCTGCCAGCGTCGACGACAGCGCAACATCGGTCGCACCGGTATCGATGAGAAAGGTCACCGGCTGATCATTTATCAATCCTGTGGCGACATAGTGGCCTGCACGATTACGCTGCAACACCACATGGCGCCCTCCCTCACCATCCACCACTGTTTCAACAGTAGTGTTCGGATTAGCCTGCTTGTCGATCAGGTTCCCAAATATCAGCGTTAACAGCGCAACCAGCACTATCCATGTCGCCAATATCATCCAGCGCCCAATCTCTCTTTCGCTTCCTGCCGCACCACTCTCCACTCTCGTCACCCTATCGATATATCGATACACTATTATCCTAGAAACCGCAGTTGACCGCTCCATTCTGAAGCTAGGTTACTGAAATCAGAACCGTTGATATCAATTTACACTTTCACCTGCCGGGTGAACCACGCTACGGGGTGAATTGTACGCCTGCAGCGGCGCATGGCGGCGTTACAACTCCTTGCAATAGGCAGAAAATTGCTCCTGCATTTTCTGCATACCGTCCATCCATGGACATAAACAACTATTACGCGTCGCTGTGCCTTGCCCTGCACCACTGCAAACGCACACTCCAACCCGTCCAACTGCGGTTTCTAGGATTATCTATCAGTGACAATAAAAGCTGGAAAAAATTCTGCCGGCTATAACTGTTCTCTGTGACTATCTGTTCATGGTGGATCTAGACTGTGGCCGGCGCGACCGCAACATCTGCCTGAACTGTTGCCGATAATGCATCACTGCACTGCTTCCATTGGCCGACACATCAAAAACCTTCCAGCCTGTATCATTGCGGTGGAGCTTAAATCCAAGTCTTGCAGGGTATCCTTGGGGATTCTCCAGCATGACGGCAACCGCCACCTCTTTCTCTCCTGTGCGGCGCACTCCAACTACTCGGGCACCCTGGCCGCTATAGCCCGAAAGACGCTGCACCATGACACCCAGAAACTCATCCTTAAGCCGATTTACCACTCTGTCCCGCCTCTTTTCGCCCATCCGTCGCCACTGCCTGCCGGTACTTAACTTGGCCATATGGGAAAAATCAAAGTGAGGAACCACACGCTTTTCAACAAACTCCATCAACTGCTGTCGATCCCGCGCTCCCGACTGCCTCATAAATCGAATCAGGTCATTTACTCCCCGCTCAAGAATTAATGCCGGACTCCCTTTCTTTTCTTGTGAGTGATGGCTTCCCCCTGGGTGGGAAAACCGCGACTGTCCATTGACACTACCGGCAAACAGCAGCACTAGAATTACAAACAGGGATATCCATCTCATAACATCACCTCTTGGATTAAACGGTGGTTCAGGAAGTTCTAATGTATGGCTACTCAGCACCGAGTGCCAATCTATGCGTAGTACCGTTTCGATTTCAGTGATCGGAACAAGCTCAAATATTTTTCCACAGCATGTCAAACTGTGTCAGGCCTTCACTATCCTCAATGCGATTTTCCAACTCTCCCTCGGTACACTGTTCGAGCTCGTCAAAGCTGAACTGAATGAAAGAGGATGTCGCTTCTATTACCCGGTTCAGTACGATTTTACGTATCACTCTCTTCTCTACAAGCACTATTTTCGGTGTTCCAAGAGAGTAGAACGGTGACATAATCAGGGTCACTACCCCATCATCCTTGGTCTGTAAAAAGGCTCGATAGCTGACGTACTCCTCCTCTCCAGGCTTTTGCAGACGTACAATCGCTGTATCCAGAACGCCCGCCACCACTTCTACGCCAAAGTCGAGCAGACCCGGCTTACTTGCCCTCATCCAGCGAACGATACAGAGCTGGAGCTGGTCGGCGAGCTTACTCAATTGGTGACTGACACCTATCAGCTCACCCACACGTATGCCGCTATCACCTTTCCCAATCCAGCCCAGATGGTAGCCATGATCACTCTCATCAAAGACCATGCAGTCTCTTGTGAATCCTTTATTTTCTACCGCTATCCGCTCAGATGGCGATACTTTCTCAACCACTTGCGGCGGCACTGTCTCAGCCTGAGAAAGATCAGGGGCTCCGTTGATAAAAAACTGATCATGCGCCAGGTTATGAACTCCCACCTCTTCCTCAACCTCAATGGTATCAACTGCGATATCGATATTAAAAAGCTCTGGTGACTCATCACCTCCAGACAGTGCATAGAGCGCATTGAGGCCGAAAGTGACCACCACATCACCCTGAGACTCAGCACGATCGGACGCTCGTTTTCCACCTCCGCCCCAAGCCAGCATCAATCGAGTTAACAGGTCAGGATCTACTACTTCCAAATCATCCTGTGGCCGCATTGAGCTGAGTTGTGTCTGAGTCGTCGACAACTCCTCCATCAGCCGGGCGATCACATCATCGGTACTGATAACCCAGCCCTCCTGCAGGTCCATTGTCTGACCAGCGGCCAGGCGGACTGGTGGTGCATCCGTTCCCAGAATAACTACAAAAGCATCAGAAGCGGCCTCATTGACATCAATCGGGCTGATACGACAACGTCCGGCCCAGCGTTTGAGCACCACATATACACGATTCACCTCCCCATGTTTCAGCTGATAGGGGTCGGCCAGCGCAAGTAACAACGCCTGCTTGTAGAGGTCAGAAACTGTCGAGCTGTCAACCAATAGATGATCTTCATTTTCCAGTACTACATGATCAAGATGATGATGCAGTGCATAGTGATAGAAGCCATGAAGCTCCCGCCAAAGACTATCAGGGGCAGGTTGATAGTAGTGAAAAGCGTGTAGCAGAGTCCGCCCTAGAAAATAGACCACCCGATGAATGGCAGCCGCCCGTTTACCCCGGTGCAGCAGGTGGCCGACAATAGACTCATGATGGTACTGCTCAAGCGTTATTTTGTAAGCTTGGATAATCAGCACATAGAGCGACATATCCAGCTTGTAGATAAAACGGTCACGCCGATTTTCCGAGAAAAGCTCAGGAGTCGGGTGAGCACCCAAATCATCCAGCACCACAAGTAGTTGTGGCAGCATCAGCTCAAGATTCTCCATCCTGTCCGCCGGCGACATATCATAGTGATTCATCGCTTTTAGCTGATGATGGAGATCCTGTGCTGTTTGATCCTTGTCCCCAGTCGGTAAAGTCTCCACCCAGAACCTAAAAGACTTCGGGACAAAAACCTCACTACCAGCGTCAGCAGGCTTTCTCTGTGGCAGGTGAAATGGATTATTGGAGTGCGTCACAATACCCCTCCTACCCCTTTAGGTTTTAAATACACTTGTTTTTTACTCTCCGGTCGAGTGGCGAAATATCTCCGCCATCTCAATGACTATCCGCCATCGGCCCACAAAATTATCGGAGTAACTCCCCCTGCCTCGTGCAAAAGTATAGACGTAATCCATGCAATCCATATATCCAAACTATACACGCATCGGAAATTTCGATTAAATTAAAGGTCGATGGGTATAGCCGAAACAGAAGAAGAAGAGTATCTTATCGAATTCTAAAATTCGGATTGCCTTACGCCCAGGATGGCGAAATAACCGAGCACCCCAGTCAACTATTGACCGGTAATGTTTAACGAAATGAGTCCTTTCCGCGACGGAGGAATATCCATGACGGAAGTAATCGCAACCAATCAGACCATTCTGGTTGTCGGCGGCGGCATCAGTGGCATGACTGCCGCTTTGGAAGCAGCCGAGACCGGAAAACAGGTCGTGCTGGTTGAAAAGCGCCCCTTTGTTGGTGGCCGCGTCACCCAGCTCTATAAATATTTCCCTAAGCTCTGCTTCCCGACCTGTGGTCTGGAGATCAATCAGCGCCGGGCCAAGATGAACCCTAACCTGACCATTGTCACAATGGCTGAGGTGACCGGAATTCAGGGAGATGCCGGCGATTACACCGCCACGGTGAAAATCAGCCCCCGCTACGTTACGGACAACTGCACCGGCTGCGGTGACTGCGGCAGTGCAGTAGAGACCGAATTCGATAACGAATTCAACTACGGTCTCGGCGGCATGGCCAAGCGCAAAGGCGCCTACCTGCCTCACAGGATGGCCCACCCCCAGCGCTACGTTATCGATCCCGCCATTATCGGCACCGATGACGCTGAAAAGGCGAAGGCTGCCTGTAAGGTCAATGCCATTGACCTCGATATGCAGGAAGAGACCATTGAATTCAAAGCCGGCGCTGTTGTCTGGGCAACCGGCTGGCGCCCCTATGACGCCAACAAGGTTCAGCCTTACGGTTACGACCGTTTTGCCAATGTGATCACCAACGTTGAGTTTGAGCGCATGGCCGATCCTCAGGGGCCCACCGGCGGCAAGCTGGTTCGTCCCTCTGACGGTAAAGAGGCGAAGAATGTCGCCTTTATCCAGTGTGCCGGCTCCCGTGACCACAACCACCTGTTGCACTGCTCACGCATCTGCTGCATGGCCACCCTGAAACAGACCCATTTTGTTCAGGATGCCTGGGGCGATGAGGGCAAGTCGACCATCTACTACATAGATATACGCGCCATCGACCGCTTTGAGGATTTCTATCAGAGCGTGAGAGAGAATGAAAACGTCTCCTTCATCAAGTCCAAGGTCGCCTCTGTCGTAGAGAATAAAGAGAACGGCAATCCGGTACTTCATGGTGTCGACACCGAAGGCTACAACCGCTACGCCACCGAGTATGACTTGGTGGTACTGGCTGTGGGCATGGAGCCGAGCGTTGACAAGGGCAGCTTCCCGGTCGATATCGTAGTCAACGAAGAGGGCTTTATTGAGCCCGCACCTGAGAATGGCGGCGTCTTTGCCGCCGGTTGTTCTTCCGACGCACTGGATGTGAACCGTGCTGTACAGCAGGCCACAGGCGCTGCTCTACGCGCCGTCCAGGTAGTCAATCGCGTTGCTGGAACGGAGGGTTAATACAGTGGCAGACGAAAAGAAATTTGCCGGATACATCTGCACCGGTTGTGGCATAGGCGATCGCCTGGATGCCGGCCAGCTCGAAACCATCGCTACCCGCGAAGGCAAGATAGCTGAGTGCAAGCAGCATGAGATGCTGTGTAACGCCGAAGGCGTACAGATGATCCGTGACGACATCGCCGCAGGCGCGACTCATATCATGATTGCCGCTTGCTCCCGCCGCGCTAAAGTGGAGGCATTCAGCTTCAACGATGTAGCCATGTCACGCGCTAACCTGCGTGAGGGCGTAATCTGGATGCGTCCAGAGGATGACGCCAACACCGAGACCACTCAGGAGATGGCGGATGACTACATCCGTATGGCCTGTGCCGAGGTGAAGTTCATGACCCTGCCCACCGCCTCCGGCGAGCAGGAGCTGAACAAGAACCTGCTGGTTGTCGGTGGCGGTATCACCGGTATGACTGCAGCCATCGAGGCCGCAGCAGCCGGTTACCCGGTTCACCTGGTGGAGAGAAACGGCGCCCTCGGCGGCAGTGCCGCTGACTACTACAAGTCGATCCCGACCCGTTCGCCCTACAGCGAGCCCCAGGATACCGGCGTGGCCCAGATGGCTGCCGACATTGAGGCCAGCGACCTGATCACGGTCTACCTCAACAGTACGGTCACCAAAACCGCCGGTGCTCCCGGTCGTTTCAGTGTCGACATCGCTACCGAGTCGGGCTCAAGCAGCACCGTTTCAATCGGCGCTATCGTCCAGGCTACCGGTTTCACCTCCTATGACCCCAGTGGTCTGGCCCAGTACAACTACAGCAACAGCGCCGATATCGTCACCAACGCTGAGCTGGAGAAGCTGGTTAATGAGGCCAATGGCGGCGCTGTTAAACGCCCCTCCGACGGCAAAGAGGTGACAGCCGTCGCTTTTGTTCAGAATGTAGGTCAGAACTCCAGTGAAGAGGGGCTTCTCCCATACCACAACGGTATCGGTGACCTCATCGCCATCAAACAGGCGATGTACTTCAAGGAGCTTAACGGCGACTGTGACACCACGGTGATGTTCGACAACCTGCGTACTCCCGGTGCCGCCGGTGAGGACTTCTACCGCGCCGGCCAGGAGAAGATGGTTACCTTCTCCAAGGCCGATGTCAGTGAAGTGGTTCCCGGTGACAGCATCGAGGTTAAGTTCCAGGATCTGATCCTCAACGAAGCCACCTCCATGAAGGTGGATCTGGTGGTGCTCGATGTCGGCATGATGCCCAACTCCGGCCCTGATCCCTACGCCCAGTTGGCCTTTGATGAGGCCGAAGAGGGCTCCACTGAGAAAGAGACTCTGAGAGAGGCACTGGCGGTGGCTCCACCATCGATCCTCAATCTGGAGTATCGCCAGGGCACTGACCTGCCACACCTGAAGTACGGCTTCAACGATTCGCACTTCATCTGTTTCCCTTACGAGACACGTCGTACCGGCATCTATGCCGCCGGTCCTCTACGTCGTCCGATGGATATGCGTCAGGCTGCAGATGATGCAACCGGCGCCGCCATGAAAGCGATTCAGGCAGCTGAGAACGCTGGACAGGGGCGCGCCGCGCATCCTCGTGCCGGTGACCTCTCCTACCCGAGCTTCCGTAAAGAGGGCTGCACCCAGTGTAAGCGCTGTACCGTTGAGTGCCCCTTCGGCGCCATCAACGAGGACGCAGAGGGCTTCCCGCTCTACAACGAGGCGCGCTGTCGTCGTTGCGGCACCTGCATGGGCGCCTGCCCGGTACGTGTTATCTCCTTCGACAACTACTCAGTGGATACCGTCGGCCAGCAGATCAAGGCCGTCGAAGTACCGGAAGAGTGGGACGAGAAGCCACGTATCCTGGTACTCGCCTGTGAGAACGACGCCTACCCGGCACTCGACCAGGCCGCCATGAACGGCGTTGAGGTTAACCCCTGGGCCCGCATTATTCCGGTGCGCTGCCTCGGCTCGGTAAACCTCTCATGGGTCACCGACTCGCTGAACAACGGCTATGACGGCATCGTACTGATGGGCTGTCAGAAAGGCGATGACTACCAATGCCACTTCGTACGCGGCTCCGCCATGGCGGCTGAGCGCATGAGCAAGGTGGGTGACACCCTGCAGACCCTCAACCTCGAGCCGGAACGCGTTGAGGTTTACGAAGTCGCCATCACCGATGTGGAACGCGCTCCCAAGCTGATCAACGATATGGCCGATACGGTCGCGAAGATCGGCCTGAGCCCGTTCAAGTTCTAAGGGGAGTTACAGATGAGTGACCTCAATACAGCAATGACTGAAAAGTATCGCACCAGCTTCCTCAAGGAAGTTGAGGCGAACGTAGAAGAGGGCGAATGGGTCAAGATGTGCATGCAGTGTGGTGTATGTGCAGGCTCCTGCCCTCTGGGTAAGCACTGGGCCCATCCTCCCCAGGAGATCTTCATGATGATCCGCGCCGGTAAACGCGAGGAAGTCCTGAGCTCCGACTCTATGTGGATGTGCACCTCCTGCTACAACTGTATCGCACGCTGCCCCCGCGGCCTGCCGATCACCCACATCATGCACGGTCTGGCAAGCTATGGTCAGCGTCTGGGCATGGTTCCTGAGAACCAGCCGACACAACGTTTTGGCCAGGTGTTCTGGAAAAACCTGATGAAGAAAGGGCGGGTCAACGAGCTGAAGATGGGACTCTCCCTCTACTTCATCGATGGCTTCAGCCAGGGTGTAAAAAATGCGCTGGCCAACCAGAAGCTGGGACAGAACATGATGAAAGCTAAACGTATGAGCCCCATGGAGATGCTGGGTGGTCATGGCGTGAAGAGTCCTGGTGACCTGCAGAAGATCATTGCTAAAGCGCAAGAGATCGAAGATGCAAAGATCCAGAGCAACGGCTAACCGAGGAGCAATCGAAATGGCTAAGAAAGAAGTCTCATTCTATCCGGGGTGCTCCGCTCAGAAGGCAGCCTCCTCGTCCAACATGATGCGCTCGGTCGATACCATGTGCGAAGAGCTGGACATACAACTTAACGAGATCCCGGACTGGAACTGTTGTGCCGCCTCAATCGGCTACGGCGGTGGTGGCGAGCTGCCCCGTCTGACCCTGTCGGCACGTAACATCGCGCTCTCCGAGGAGCACAATGCCGGCCAGGAGATCGTTGCAGCCTGTGCCGCCTGTTGGCTCTCCACCCGTGAGGCAAAAGAGCGTCTTCACGAAGACGAGCAGATGTTCAAGGATGCTAATACCGCCCTCGCCGAGGGTGGGCTGAAGTACAAGGGCGAAGTCAATGTACGTCACATGGTTGAACTGCTGGTCGAGGATATCGGTTTCGACGCCATCAAGGCGAAGGTGAAGAAACCTCTCGAAGGGCTGAAGATTGCCGGATACGTCGGCTGTCAGACCAATCGTCCTTTCGGTATTGCCGGTGAATCTTTCGAGAATCCTGTCTACCTGGACAATATCATCGGAAGTACCGGTGCCGAGACCATCCCCACCTTTGAGAAAAAGGTGCAGTGCTGTGGTGGCGCTCTTGCCTTCTCCGAGCCTGAAAAGTCCCGGGAGATGATCAAGGGGATTGTTGAAGCGGCCTATGACCATGGCGCCAATATGATCGCTACACCCTGCCCTCTGTGTCAGGCCCATGTGGAGATGTACCAGGATCAGATCAACATCGCCTACGGCACCAAGTTTGATATGCCGGTGGTGTTCTACTCCCAACTGATGGATGTGGCATTCGGGCGTAGCGCCTCGGACGCCGCCCTCGATGGGCAGCTGATCAAATCCAAGGAACTGCAGGCAATCGCCGACAAGTAATTGCCGACAACGCTATGAAAAAGCCCTCTTCGGAGGGCTTTTTTGTGTCTGTGGTTTATTGCTGGCCCAAGAGCAAGCGGGAACCTAATGAATCGAACACCCATAGCGCTTCAGGTAAGTGCGATGAACACAACACTGAGTCGATGCCACACCGCGTGTGGGGGGGGTGGTAGTCGAACCAGCGAACGTCCCGGTCCTTGCGGCGCACCACCTTTCCTGCGGCGTAGCCACCGACGGCCTGCCGCAGCACCCTGGACGATACCCTCGAGACAAGTGAGAGCATCCTTGTATTGAAAGAAAAATTTGAGCCTGAACAGTTACCTTATGTTTAATCCTGTCCAATTATCCTAGAATCCGCAGTTGGACAGAGTGAAGTGTGCGTTTGTGGAGGTGCAGGGCAAGGCATAACGACGCGGAATAGTCGCTCTATTCCAAGGAGTTGTAACGCTGCCATGCACCACCGCAAGTGTGCAATTCACCCTGCAGCGTGGCTCACCCGACAGGTGAAGGCGTAAATTCATATCAATGGTTCTCATGTCAGTAACTTAGCCGCAGGATGGAGCGGTCAACTGCGGTTTCTAGGATTATCAAAGCAGTGTTGAGTGGAAATAGTCGAGGACTGAAATAACCGATCATTTCCAGTAGGATGGGCCGCCATGAGTAAATCCAGCCTAATCCTGTCCCAGACACCCGCTCTGAAGGTGCCGTTGCGTTTCTTTCTCACCGCGCCCCTGTTTGGGGTCGCAGTCGCCGTTGCCATGCTCTGGCAGGGTGCGTCGATCTTTACCACTCGCTGGTCATCCGGCCTGCTGGCCATCAACCACCTGCTGGTACTCGGTTATATCGGTATGGTGATGCAAGGGGCGCTGCTTCAGATTGTCTCTGTCGTACTGGGAGAGAGGCCGCCTCATGTAGATCGGCTCAGCATGCTGATGCACCTTTTTTTAACCGCGGGTACCCTGCTACTTGCCGCTGGTTTTCTGATGGGCTCAGCGACTGCGATGCAGTTCGCAATCCTTCTTCTCGCCCTATCCTTTCTCCTCTTCTTCGGTTCCATTGTCAGCGTACTGCCCGCCGGTGCTGCTCGACATGATGTGAAGGTTGGAGTCGCTTTGGCGCTTGGTTGTCTGGTAGTAACCTTGATATCGGGCGTCTGGCTAGCCATGGGCTATGGCTGGAATGAGATAGCACCAGCGCGACAATTGACGGACTTACACCTTGCCTGGGGCCTATTGGGCTGGATCGGCGTCCTGGTGGTTACCGTCGCCTATGAGGTCGTACCAATGTTTCAGGTAACACCAGCCTATCCCAAGCGGATCAGTCGCTGGCTGGGGCTAACCATATTTGTCAGCCTGATTGCCTGGTCAAGCTGGATGCTATCTGCTCCAACCATCTTCTCCGGGGTCGGCGGCCTGCTGCTGGCCGTTGGCTTTTCCCTCTTTGCATCAACCACCCTCTGGCTTCAGCTCAAACGAAAGAAGAAGCAAGCAGACAGCACCATCTGGTTCTGGCGCTGTGCAATGCTCAGCCTGCTTGCCGCCATTTTCTGCTGGATGACCGCGCAGTTTTTTCCCGTATTAATGAAAAATTCAGCCTACCCAATGCTGCTGGCAGTTTTAATGATCGTTGGTTTTGCAGTATCGGTAATCAACGGCATGCTCTACAAGATCCTTCCGTTTCTCACCTGGGTTCATCTCACCATGATGGCAACGGAACACAAGGCCAGCCGTCGCCTGATCCCCAATATCAAGAAGATCATTTCCGAACCCCCCACCCGCATCCAGTTTGCCCTGCATCTGCTGGCGCTTCTGCTTATGGCGCTCTGCGCCTGGCGGGCATCCCTGTTTTTGCTTCCGGCAGCAGTAGTTTTTGCTGCCTCCAACCTCCTTTTGTGGTGGAACCTGATCGGAGCACTCAGAGTTTATAATAGGGTGACGATGGAGATCGAAGCGGCCTCACTCCCAGGTAGATAACGCCCCCGCTCGGTGTGCAATCGATCTTCCTGTGAGCTTAATACTTGAGAGTATTAGTCGGATATAATAACCTATATACCAACTTGGTTATTGTGGTTCTAGAGGTATTGATCATGGGCATAGAAAGTGTGCTGTTATTGGTTCCTCCTATTGCGATGGGCATAACCGTTATCGCAGCAGTCGCCGCGGGTTATGTAGTGATTTCTTGCTCCATTACCCGGTTTCAGGGCAAGCAGTGTATTTAATGCCGCCGTCTGCGGGCAGGACTGGATCCCATCTGGGAACGCCGGCCCCAGCTCAGCACGGGTACCGGGCAGGTTGGTCGCCGTGGTCACCAGGAGATGGAAGCGGGATGACAGGACAAAAACAATCTCACCGATGCCGTGGCTCGACATTGATTGTTCGTAAGTGCCACCGGGCCTGACCATTGGCTGGCTGATATCTCTTTTCAAAGGAGCACAGCGGTTATCGCTGCTGCGCCAACCCACTGACAGATCAATCTATCACGATGCAGTTGCGGCCCTTCTCCTTTGCCTGATTGAGCCGCTGGTCTGCAAGCAGGAAAAAAGCCTCGGGCTCCGTCGGATGATCGGGGTCGTGCCAGGTGGCACCAATACTGATTGTGACGTCGACTTTATGACCCTGACTCTCCACCTGTCGCTCGGAAACTTGATGACAGAGCCTTTCTGCAACTATCCTAACTTCATCCGGACTTCCTGCATGGACCAGCGCAGCAAACTCCTCACCGCCCCAACGGAATACCGTATCGCCGCCTCGCATCAATTGCTTCAGTTGTTGTGCCGTGCTTTTTAATACCTGGTCACCGACAGTATGGCCAAAACGGTCGTTAATATCTTTGAAATGGTCCATATCCATGAACACCAGTCCAAAACTTTGTCCCTGGCGCTGCGCCTGCGCACGACGGCGGGCAAACTCCTGTTCAAACATGTGCCGATTGCCCAATCCGGTGAGAACATCTTCCAACGCCATCTGACGTAGCTGCTTATCCAGACAACTGCCTAGAATGCTAATAATCTCCTCGGAGGCTGTCTCCACATCCTGCAGATAGTGGGCGATGTATTGAGGTTCCTTTCTGCGCGCCTTTTCAAGAACAATATTCATTAGCTCATGCAGTCGCCGGTGGCTCGATAGCAGGCCGTCTTGTTGGTCTTCAGGTATCTGCTTGATACCACCGGCATCGAGCCATTTTCCCAAGACACATTGATGGTGGTTGACCATCACATCATTTTCGTCAGCGGTCTCACCAAGCGCCAGGGAGTAGGCGCGCACTTTCCACTGGAAATGGGCGATATAGCTTTGCAGCAAAGTATCATCTGCTGGGATCACGCCGGTGCAATTATGGTTGATACGGCGGATATCCTGCTCGGCAGACTGGCGCAGGCGTTCCAGCTGGTGATCCAGATGAGCAACCATGGCCTGTATCGATTGCGAAATATCCACCACACGACAGAGAGAGCGAGCCAGATCCATCTGCTGCTGGCACTGGGCCTGATCAACAAAGAACTGTCGAATATTGCTCAATGCCGCCATGATCTGCGAGGGCTGAACACCATGCAGCAGCCAGTGCACCGATTGAAGGTACTGAGTGGAATGAAAGCTCTCGTTATAGGCCGCACTGGCGAAAGATTCAAAATAGCCGTCGAGTAACGGATCCGGCCCATCAGCCGGCCAATCGGTATAGCTGCACAGCCACTCACAGAACTCCGGCGCCCACTGCTTGAGGCTACTCAGCAGAGGATCCCGCTGCTTGCTGATTATCTCTTCGTCCCGCAGCGTGAGTCCAACCATCTCCCGCAAGTGTTCGATATTGGTCATCCGCATTGCCCTTTATATCATTGCGTCCAGGTCACATGTTCTTATCTGACTAATTCTACACCAATAACAGGTGTTCAGTGCTGAGAAGCTCGAGAAGACCGGCCCAGGCCTGTTCAAGTTCTAAGGAGAGTTGCAGAATAAGCGACCTCAACAGAGCAGTGACCGAAAAAGAATCGCAGCAGCTTTCCCACAAAGGTTGAGGCGAATGTCGAAGAGGGAGACAGGGTGAAAAAATGCGCATGCAGCGTGGTGTACGCGCAGGCTCATCTCCTCTGGGTAAGCACTGGGCACATCCGTACCAGGAGACCTTCATTGCACAGAACGTGAAATGTTCCGCACCCCCGAGGGCGGGGCCGCTACACTCCGATGCAACCGGATTTGCAAAGAAAAAGGCAAGACTGCTAACGCGGCCTTGCCTTTTTTAAGCGGAGATATAAAAGATCAGTCGTCTGACTTGTACATCTCATCATCCTGGGCCTGCTTGCGGGCGATCTCCGCCTCACGGCGCATGTCCCACACCTCCTGACGATTCTCCACCCGTTCTTCCCAGGCGTTACTCATCTCTTCGATGGTGCGCTCACCAAAGAAGGCCTGCTTCATAAAGCGAACACCGAACTGCATCAGCGCCACGTCCTCTTTTTCGAGGATATCATAGGTGGAATCTTTCATGTCATAGGTGGCACGGAACTGATCGCTCATGACAAACCGACGGAAGCGATCCATATCGTAGGAGGCCATAAAGAAGAGCTGCAGGGTCGCCTCTGGGAGATTACCGACAGCCGGGCCGGAAGAGCGTTTCTTGAGCTGAATATCGAGCCAATCACGATTATAGCCGTCGTAGTCGACGATAAACTGGTCTTTTCGGAACTCAGCAATGGTCATGACCTGATCTTCTTCATGCCCCTTGCAGTGCTCTTCGCTGATCATGAAATAGGCGGCCGCATCTTCTGTGGCATCCTTCTCCTTGATCGCCATGTGTCCCAAGGGGTAGTAACGGCAGGCAGTAGGACGGTCTTCGTAGATAGAGCACCCTTCGTCGGTGACGAACAGGCAGGCACCCTCATCGTCAGTACGCATTTTAATGCCGGGCATACCCTGCTGATCCATCTCAAATGGCACGGTGTGGGCCTTGAGGAAGTCTCCACTGGACATGCCAAAGTGCTCTTTCATCCTGATCACATCGTAGGGTGTAAGCGTGACATCTGCGCGCTTACAGCAGGCGTTGAAACAGGAGATGCCCTTGTGGCATTTGAACTGGATCTTGGTGCTCAGATCAAGTTTTTGGGGAGCCAGCTGACTCTCATGGGGAAGGTCGAATTTATCGCTCATCGATAACCTCGGTAACTCATTGTGAGTGTTAAAATTTGTCGCGAATAAACGCAATAAGCGAGTCTTCGATTTCGTGATGCAAAACGGGACATCCAAGTCCCCCTTTTGCACTCAATCTTCGACAGCCTATTATTGCCCCGGCCGTCCCGGTCTCCAGCACTACGCAATAACATCGCAAGCTCGTTACTGCTTCGTCGCTGGCTCCCGAGATGACTTGACGTCGCGTTCGTATGCGATCTTTGGATTCCCTCTGGCGCTATGCGCACGCCGGGCACCCAGTATCGCCTCGCGACTACCGGGGACTAATCGCCTCGGCTTTCAGCCTTCCTTGGCGGTCAGCGATGGACGCGAATCTGGAATCGCCGACCTGGAGATCAGGGGATAGTACACCAATTGACCTTCTTTATCAGCAAATGCTAATTCATCCTCTGCGACACTTGCGTTTAGCCTTGCTCAAATAGTGTGAAATATCTCATTTCAGAGACGAAAAAGCCCGGGCACCTTGCGGTGCCCGGACCCTTCTTAGCCGCTAGGAGGTTGTCCAAGCATAGAGAGCCAACTGCGGCTCCTATGCACGGACAGCCTCCAAGGCTGTCAAATAATACTTATTTGAACAGCTTGGACTTGTCGACCAGGTCAACGTGGGCGCGCTTGAAGCAGGTCCACTCTTTGGTCTCTTTGTTGTAGATGGAGTTCACGAAGCAGTGCCAGTTCTCCTCGTCAACAAAGTTCTTGTCGGCGCGGTAGTAGAAGCCAGGATAACGGGACTCCTGACGGAACTGGATGTGTTTCATGTGAGCTTCAGCGGTCAGGATGCGGTGATAGTTCTCCCAAGCACGTAGCAGCTCGTGGAGGTCTTTGGCACGCATGTGCAGAGCGTCCTCTTTGAGGTCGTTCAGCTTGTGCTCAGCAACTTCCAGCATGTTGGCGTTGGTGGTGTAGTAAGTAGCAACACCGGCAACGTACTCATCCATCGCTTTCTGCAGACGGAACTGAAGCATCTTAGGAGTGATGTAGTTAGGGTTAACATCAATCGCGGTGCTGTAGTCCTTGTGCTCCAGGAAGTTACGAACCGGACGGTAGATCTCTTCGACCAGGGTGTCCACGTCGGTATCCAGCTCAGGAGTGTAGTCCTGGTTGTCCATGACGTACTTGACCATGGACTTGGCACACATACGACCCTCGGCGTGAGAACCGGAGGAGAATTTGTGACCGGAAGCGCCAACACCATCACCAGCTGTGAACAGACCGGAAACAGTGGTCATGCCACGGTAGCCCCAGTTCCAACCAGAAGGCAGATGCTCAGGAACACCGGCTTCAGTCTCTTCGGTAGGTGCACCGACATCATCAGGACCGGAAGCCCAGATACCGCAGCAGCCGGAGTGAGAACCCAACAGGTAGGGTTCGGTAGGCATCAGCTCGGAGTTTTTCTTCTCAGGCTCGATGTTCTCACCAGCCCAGATACCACACTGGCCGATACACATATCGAGGAAGTCTTCCCAAGCTTCTGCTTCCAGATGCTTAACTTCGCGAGGAGTCAGGGTCTCACGCAGGTTAGCAAGAGCGGTAACGGTGTCCATCCAGATAGGACCACGACCTTCCTTCATCTCTTTGAGCATCAGGTGGTTACGCAGGCAAGAAGCAGGAACGGCAGCCTGTCCGTAAGGAGGGTAGTCGTTCAGCATCTCAGCGTTACGGGTCATGTAGGTCTCGCCAAAGGCGTTAGTAGCCTGAGACTTGAACAGCAGGAACCATGCGCCAACAGGACCGTAACCGTCTTTGAAACGTGTGGGTACGAAGCGGTTTTCCATCAGGGTCAGCTCTGCACCGGCTTCAGCAGCCATGGTGTAGGTAGAGCCGGCGTTCCAGACGGGGTACCAGGCACGACCCTGACCCTCACCAACAGAACGAGGACGGAAGATGTTTACACAACCACCGGCAGCCAGCAGGATAGCCTTGGCTTTGTAAACGTGCAGAGTGTGATTACGAGTGGAGAAACCAACAGCACCGGCGATGCGGTTGGAGTCGTTCTTGTCGTTGATCAGCTTAACGATAAAGATACGCTCTTCAACGTTGTCGATGCCCAGTGCTTTCTTGGCAGCTTCAGCGACGATCCACTTGTAGGACTCACCGTTGATCATGATCTGCCACTTACCGGAACGTACAGGACGACCACCGTCTTTCAGAGAAGTCATGCCTTTGGAGCCGTCGAAACGCTCACCGTTCTCGTCGAGTTTCCAGATGGGCAGGCCCCACTCTTCGAACAGATGTACAGACTCGTCAACGTGACGGCCCAGGTCGTATGCCAGATCGTCACGGGTGATACCCATCAGATCGTTGGAGACCATACGTGCGTAGTCAGCAGGATCCTGCTCGCTACCAATGTAGGTGTTGATCGCAGAGAGACCCTGTGCAACAGCACCGGAGCGATCCATAGCGGCCTTGTCGACCAGCTTAACTTTGATGTCCACGCCTTCTTTCTTGGCAGCATCCATCCACGGGCCCAGCTCGTAAGCGGTACCACAACATGCCATACCACCGCCGATCATTAGGATGTCAACTTCTTCCTGGATGACATCGGGATTTCCAAATTCAGCCATATCTAATTCCTCAAAAAAAATCTAATTCGATTTGCTTGTTTCGGGAAACCCGATTACTTGCAGATCAGCTCGCTGGGATCACCATCACGATAGCCGTTCTGCTCGTTATGGTTGAAGAAGCCAGGCTTGCCAATGTTGGCGATATCAGCCTCAGCCTTGCCACCGTAAGGATCGATAGAACCCTCTGGAGTGGTACGGATGGGGAATTTGAAACGCTTCATGGTGCCGTTACGGAACTTAATGGTCCACATAATGGAGTCGGTACCGCGCAGAGGCTGTACAGAGCCACCCATAGGGACGATATCGGCATAAGGACGTGCCTCAATTGCCTGCTGAGGGCAGATCTTGATGCAAGAGTAGCACTCCCAGCACTGCTCAGGCTCCTGGTTATATGACTTCATGGCGTGGCCGGTTTCAGAACCGTCTTTGTCCAGTTTCATCAAGTCATGCGGGCAGATGTACATGCAAGCAGTCCTGTCCTGACCCTTACAGCCATCGCACTTTTCGGTACGCACAAATGTTGGCATTGTGGTTATTCTCCTAGTTTCACTGCAGTGAATTACCCGTAATCATACGACCACGGTTTTCTCGAGTTACACCCCACCGGAGGCGGGTGAATCCAAGCCCATCTTTCAATGGGCGCCGACAGATTTCTATCGGCTGAAACTTGTCTATCAGCCCGGTCATACCGCTTTTTGCTGACACCCGTGGGAGCCTAAATCTACAGGCAGTCCCGGTTCAGGGTGGTCTAACATAATGATTCGCACGCGAAAGTGCCAAACAATAGTTTTGGTCTCTCCATAAATTTGCCTTATTGTATGGGTAAGCGGCGGCAACCGAGGGGGGAGACCATAGCTATTTATTATATAATTGGTAGGGTCATATCACTTATTATTGATCCGCATCAATTAATTACCTCGATCATAAGCATGGTTTTTTGACTAAAAGCTGATACAACAGACCGGTCACATCCTTTATCCTATGGATCCCAGAGCAACCCGCCCGTTAACAACATAAAGCCATTAGACGAGCCGCCCGAGAATCATGCCCAAACAACCTGACGCCAGCCTCTTTATCACCACCGGCTGCAGCCACTGCCCCGCTGTTTTTGACAGTCTCAGCCGACTGGTCAAAGAGGGAAAAGTCGGTCGGCTGGAGGTAACCAACCTCTCCAGTCGACCGCAGGGAGCGGAAACGTCCATCCGCTCCGTCCCCTGGTGCCGTATCGGTCCTTTTGAGCTGAGCGGAGCTCAGAGCTACACCGATCTCGCCCGCTGGACAGAAGCCGCCACTGCAGGAACCGGCATGTGCGACTACTATAGCCACCTCCTGGAGGCCGGTGAACTCGATAAGGCTGTCGCATTGATCAGAACCACCCCTGAGACACTCAATACGCTAGTTCCTCTGCTTGCCACTCTGGATACACCAATGGCGGTAAGAATTGGAATCGGCGCCGTTCTCGAAATCCTTGCAGAAGAGAAGTTAATCTCCGGTGCCGTCGAAGCACTGCTTGAACTAACTCGCTCTGAAACACCACAAATCAGGGCGGATGCCTGCCACTACCTTGGCCTGAGCGGCGACCACCGGATCACCAACACCCTGCACACCCTGCTGGAGGATGATGATCCTGAGGTGAGAGAGATCGCCCAGGAGTCATTAGAGACACTCAAGTCAGGCGAAGAGCGGCCCACTCCATAAAACCGAACTCCATTTCTATTTAGCATCAGGATCCATCTATGGCACAGTTACCGGACAGGCACCTACAGATCATCACCATGCATGCCGCTTTTATCTGTCAAGTAGTGCAGTTCAGCCAGAACGAAGGGGATCGCCCCGAGTATGAGGCGCTTCTAAAGGCAGCCGAGGAGAACGGCTGGACCGATCTGGTTAGGGCGATTCGCCAAATCATCGCCGGGCAGCGGGTGATGAGCGCCATTAGAGGACTCGACGAGGATGATCAGATTATCGCTGAGGCGATCATGCGCGGCCTGCAGGACCCCGCCACCCTGCCCAACCCCAATGCGAAGCCTGATGCCACTCTCGCCGCCCCCGGCCTCGCTGGAATGATCCAGGCGGCGGCGAGCGGCAATGTCGAAGCACTGACCCTGATCTCAAAAATGGCGGAACAGATGAGCAGAGCCGGCGGCCCCATGGCGCAACTGGCGGCCGTGATACGGCCACTGATCAACGGCGAACGCGACCCAGACAAACTATGTAAGGGGATGAACAGCCAGACTGAGCAGATTGTCCTCGATATCCTTGAGGAGCTTGGGAAGAGCATTATTCACTAAAATGGCTGCGCACAATGACAAGACTATTCACTCTTTTTGGGGCCATTAACGGCTTCCTCACTGTAGCGCTGGGAGCCTTTGGTGCCCACATGCTGCGTGGTGAGATCGAACCACGACTCTACGCAGCCTTTCAAACCGGGGTTGAGTACCAGGGCATCCATGCCCTGGCACTGCTGTTTATCGGCATGCTGGCTGAAAAAACGACCACCCCCTGGATCAACCGTAGCGGCTGGCTGATCCTCACCGGCATCACCCTCTTCTCCGGTAGCCTCTACCTGATGGCGCTCACGGGTGTTGGTACCCTTGGGATGATCACTCCTATCGGCGGCATATCCCTTCTATTTGGCTGGCTTGCGTTGGCCTTCGCCGCCCTCAACCTGCCAAAGAGATGATCCTAGAATCCTCGGTTGGACAGGGTGGAGAGTGCGCTTGGGTTGGTGCAGTACAAGGCACAACGACGAGGAATAGTCATTCTATTCCAAGGAGTTGTAACACCGTAATGCGCCAACCCAAGTGTGCTATCCGCCCTGTAGCGTCATTCACCCGGAGAGTGAAAGATGCAATCGTAGTCAATGTAATTAAAATCAATGCCTTGCCCGTAGAATGGAGCGGTCAACTGAGGATTCTAGGATGATCGATCCGACCGGGCTCTGGATTCTATTTACCAGTAGTTTTCTCGCGTCTACACTACTGCCTGGAGGCTCCGAAGCAGCACTTATATACGCCGCACACCAAGCGATGGCGCCGGTAATCCTGCTCTGGACCGTTGCCACCCTGGGAAACAGTCTCGGCGGCATCACCAACTGGATTCTTGGCTGGCTACTGCGGCGAAGTTTTCCCCACCGCACCCTCGACAAAGCCCGGGATCAGAAGGCGCTGGCGCATATACAACACTACGGCAGCCCACTCCTGCTACTCTCCTGGCTGCCGGTAATCGGTGACCCCCTCTGCCTCGCTGCCGGCTGGGCCGGCGTTCGCCTACCGGCGGCACTGCTGTTTATCGCCATCGGCAAAGGTATTCGTTATGCGCTGCTTCTCTACCTGCTGCCATCAATTAACAGCCTCTTCTAGGTAGATACAATCTCTACTGAGAACATCTTACGAAAGGAGTTGCTTTCCGAGCTATTTTTCTCTGGCAGTCGATCCTGCTTAGGATTAATCTACAACGGTGGCGTCGGCACACATTCTCACTCGCCGCCCACTGCAACGGCCAATCAACAACCAAAAGAAAAAATAACAACATGCCGGAACCACTACGATTTCTGTCACTTCCCAATGCGCCGTTAACCGATGCTGATGTAGTGATTCTACCGGTACCCTACGAACAGACCACTACCTATAAACCGGGTACTGTCAAGGGTCCTGAGGCAATATTGGCAGCCAGTGATCAGCTGGAGTTTTATGAAGAGGATGCAGGCTGGTGCCCGACAGAGCATATGAAACTGTCAGTTCAGCCCCCGGTTGAGTCATCTGCATCTGACGAGGAAGGTGCATTCCATAAAAAACTGCGGGAGCGCGTCGATAAACTGCCGCGACAGGCGCTGCTCATCGCCCTCGGCGGGGAGCACTCAATCACACCCGAGATGGTCTTCTCACGCATGCCCCAAGGAGGCACAGTGGTACAGATCGATGCTCACGCCGACCTGCGCCCCTCTTATCACGGCTCAATCTACAACCACGCCTGCCCGATGTACCGTCTGAGGCAGGCAGGTTACGATTTAATTCAGGTCGGCATCCGCTCACTCCATGCTAAAGAGGCAGCCACCATCAGTACCGACGTCCACATCACCACCTATGTTGATCGGGCCTTGCAGCGCCCACAGGCATGGCGTGCACTTCACCGTCAACTCCGCACTCTCAAGGGGCCTGTATGGCTGACCATCGATATGGATGGCTTCGATCCGGCAATCATCCCCGGTGTCGGCACACCACAGCCGGGCGGACTCACCTGGCACCAGGGGCTCGATATCCTGGCACCTCTGACAAGCAATCAGCAGATTGATCTGCGGGGTATCGATATTGTCGAACTGGTACCTGAGCCATCACGAGTCTCCGACATGATGGCTGCCAAGCTAGTGCAGAAGTGCATCTCCTACTGGGGTAAGACGATGGGGTATCAGCAACGCCAGGCAAATGGCTCCCAGGTGGGAGTAGATGATGAATAAGCCCCAGTGGGACCATAAAAAAAGCGCCCAACTTTACCAGGTTGAAGGCTGGAGCGGCGGCTTCTATAGCATCAACGAATCAGGAAATGTCACCGCCGTTTCCAGCTCCGAGCACCAGATCGACCTAAAAGCCCTATGCGACGAACTGGCTGCTGAAGGAATCCATCCACCGCTGCTGCTGCGCTTCTCCGACATACTGAAACGACGCATGAAGCAGATCCACTCACGCTTTACTCTCGCCTGTGACGAAGCGGAGTACAGCGGCGACTACTACGGCGTCTATCCCATCAAGGTAAATCAACAGCATCAGGTGGTGGAAGAGGTAGTGGAATTTGGCAGCGAATTCCATTGGGGACTGGAAGCAGGCTCAAAACCCGAACTTCACGCCACTCTCGCCATGCTGGAGGATGTAGAAGGGCTCATTATCTGCAACGGCTATAAGGACCGGGAGTTCATCGAACTCGCCCTGATGGGACTGAAGATGGGTAAACGCGTCTATATCGTGGTAGAGAAACCCAATGAACTGGATTTGATACTCACCATTGCGAGGCGTCTCGATGTCACCCCCTTGATCGGCCTGCGCTGCCGGCTGGCAGCCACCAGTAAAGGCTTATGGGATGACTCCGGCGGTGATATGTCGAAATTCGGCCTCTCTGCATCGGAACTGCTTGAGGCGATCAACAAGCTTAAAGATGCCGATATGCTCGACTCCCTGCGCCTACTCCACTTCCATATCGGCAGCCAGGTTCCGGAGATCAGCCGTATCAAGGAGTCGATGCAAGAGGCGGCCCGCTACTTCGTTGAAGCTCGCCGACTGGGAGCGCCTATCGATTTTATCGATGTCGGCGGCGGTCTCGGTGTCAACTACTATGGCAGTATCTCGAGCAACATCTCCTCGATGGACTATAGCCTGCAGGAGTATGCCAATGGCATCGTCTGGACGATGAAAGAGGTGTGCAATGAAGAGGGGCTTTCCCACCCACACATCATCTCCGAATCGGGCCGGGCGCTGGTGGCGCATCACGCTCTCCTCATCGTTGACGTGCTGGAAGTATCCAGAAGAACTAACGGTACCCCACCAGCAGCACCCGGTGCTGACACACCGGCACAACTACGCCGCCTGTGGCAAACACTCACCAACCTGGAGAATATCTCCCCCAGAGAGGTGCTGCACGATGCCATCGCCCTGAGAGAGGATGTCAACCGACTGTTCAACCTCGGCCATGCCAGCCTCGCCGACCGTGCACAGATGGATGACATTTACTGGCGCCTGATCACCCACGTTATGCAGCAGATGGATAACGAGGAGATCGAGCAGCTGGTACCGGAGCTGAAAACACAGGCCGCTGACCGCTACTTCTGTAACTTCTCAATATTTCAATCACTGCCTGACGCCTGGGCAATCAAACAGCTCTTTCCGGTGATGCCGATCCAACGCCTCAATGAAGAGCCCACCCGGCAAGGCATACTGGTCGACATCACTTGTGACTCCGATGGCAGCATACGGAACTTCCCCCTTGAGAACGGCACTTCCCATACGCTGCCACTGCACAAGGAGCGGCCTGGAGAGACTTACCTTATCGGCATGTTTCTGGTGGGGGCCTACCAGGAAATTCTCGGTGACCTGCATAACCTGTTTGGTGACACCCATACCATCCATGTACGTATGGACGGCGACAGTTATGAACTGGGACAGGTGACGGAAGGAGAGAGCGTGGCCGATGTGCTGGACTATGTTCAGTTCCACGAAACGGTTTTAATCGATCGCATGCATCGCCAGCTACAGAGTGCCCGCAGCCAGGGACAGGTCAGTGATCGTGAAGCAAGTGCCTTCTTGCGCTTCTACCGGCAAGGGCTGAAAGGTTACACCTACCTGGAAGGTGACCAGCCTGCCTGTGTGGCAGGTAAACTGAATCAAGAGAGCCGCCCCGCATAGTCTTCATACCCGAAGCGGCGCACCACCTCCAACTCACCACCTTCATGCAGGATAGCAATTGCAGGATGACCCACACCATTGAACATAGTGCTCTTCACCATGGTGTAGTGGATCATATCTTCAAAGATCACCCGCTCACCGATCGCCAGGGGCTGGTCGAATGAATAGTCACCAATCACATCACCGGCGAGGCAGGTACCGCCCCCCAGCCGATAGGTAAAAGCCTTCTCTCCGGGCATATCCCCGTTGCGGACCGTTGCACGATAGGGCATCTCCAGCACATCAGGCATATGAGCGGTGGCCGAGGTATCGAGAATGGCTGTCTGCACACCACCACGAGTAACCAGATCCAGCACCGTCGAGATCAGCGGGCCGGTATCCCAGGCGATGGCGGAACCCGGCTCAAGCACCACCTCCAGCCCCGGATAGCGGACACGAAACTCACTCAGCAGCCGGATCAGCAACTCAACGTCATAACCCTTCCGGGTCATCAGATGGCCGCCACCGAGGTTGAGCCACTTGAGTTGCTGCAATAGATGGCCAAAGCGGGCTTCGACCGCCTCGATCAGGCGCCCGGTGGCACCGGCTTCACACTCACACAGGGCGTGGACATGCAGCCCCTCGATACCCTCCGGCAGGCCGGTGGCCAGCTCCTCGGGGGTAATACCGAGGCGTGACTGCTCACTACAGGGATTGTAAAGATCAGCCTCTACTTCATTGACGCCGGGGTTGACCCGCAGACCACAAGAGATGCCCGCCGCCTTCGCCTGCTCACCAAAGCGCCGCCACTGCCCCAGGGAGTTGAAAGAGATGCGGTCCGACAGATTAAGCAGCCAGGGAAACTCTGCCGGGGTATAAGCCGGGGCGTGGAGATGCACATGGCCACCAAACTTCTCACGCGCCAGACGCGCCTCGTTGTAGGAGCTGGCGGAGCAGCCGGAGAGCACCTCCCTAATCATTCCAAATGCGGACCACATAGCGAAGCCCTTGAGGGCGAGAATGATAGTGACCCCCGACTCACGCTGCACCTTGTCGATCAGGCGCAGGTTGTCGCGCAGGCACGACGCCTCCAGCAAATAGCAGGGGGATGGGAGTTGGGTAAGGTCTACACTCATGTCACTGGCAACTCATCCACATCGATGTCACAAGCCACATCGTTCCATGGCAAGCCGTAGCGATTTAGATCGGCCATAAAGGGATCGGGATCATACTGCTCGATGTTCCATACCCCCGGCTCTCTCCACTGACCTTCAAGTATCATCTTGGCGCCGATCATGGCAGGCACACCGGTGGTATAAGAGACGCCCTGAGCAAGGGTCTCTCTGTAGCATGCTTCATGGTCACTGACGTTGTAGATATAACGGGAGACCGGCTTGCCATCCTTATGGCCCTTGATGATGCAACCGATATTGGTCTTGCCCTTGGTGCACGGCCCGAGTGCGGCGGGGTCCGGTAGCAGCGCCTTGAGAAACTGCAGAGGCACAATCTGCTGACCCTGAAATTCGATGGGCTCGATACCGTCCAGTCCCAGGTTCTGAATCACCTCCAGATGTTTCAGATAGCTCTCACCAAAGGTCATCCAGAAACGCATCCGTTTGATGCCGGGGATGTGCTGGGTGAGCGACTCCATCTCCTCGTGATAGAGCAGAAACATTTTACGTGGACCAATCTCGGGGAAATCAAACACACGGGAGATCTCCATAGGCCGGGTCTCCACCCAACCCCCTTTCTCCCAGTAACGGCCATTGGCGGTCACCTCACGGATATTTATCTCCGGATTGAAGTTGGTGGCAAAAGCGTAGCCGTGATCACCGGCGTTACAGTCAAGAATATCAACGACATCGATAGTATCGAAATGGTGCTTCAGGGCGTAGGCGATAAAAACATTGGTAACACCGGGATCAAAACCAGAGCCCAGCAGTGCAGTCAGACCCGCTTCCCGAAAACGATCCTGGTAAGCCCACTGCCACTTGTACTCAAACTTTGCCTCATCCAGAGGCTCGTAGTTAGCGGTATCAAGGTAGTGAACACCCGTCTCGAGGCAGGCATCCATAATGGTGAGATCCTGATAGGGGAGCGCCACATTGATCACCATGGCCGGATCGATCCGACGAATCAGTACCACCAGCTCCGGTACCTTATCTGCGTCCACCTGTGCAGTAGTGACACGACCACCTTCGATCTCCGATGCGATCTGATCACACTTCGAAAGTGTCCTGCTTGCGAGCCAGATATCAGAAAAAATCTCGGGCAGCTGTGCACACTTGTGCACCACTACTCTACCGACACCACCCGCACCGATAATCAAGACTCTACTCATCACCCCTCACTCAATCGCCAAGGAACTTCAAAGCAGCGATTTTAATCACCAATGAGGCGTAATGTCTCCCTCTTTATTTACGAACCTTAACTACATGTCAGACGTTATCATACGGCGGCAGAGAGCTGCTCTCCACACACTCCCTTCTTTCCGGTTACACTCTGTAGTCAACCTACTGATGCTGACTTCACACCAGACACCAAAGGAACCATGGCAAAACGACTGCTGATCATTGAAGACGATGCCGGACTCAACCAGATGCTGCAATTCCATTTTGAGGATCTGGGCTTTGAAGTGACCGGTGTTCACCTCTGCCGGGATGGCCTGCAACGGCTGAGCAGTAGCAGCTATGACTTACTGCTTCTTGACCAACAGTTACCCGACGGTACCGGGTTGGAACTGCTGACAAAAATCCGTGAGCTGAACCCGGATCAACCCGTGATCATGATGACCGGACAACACGACTTGGAGTTGGCGATTCAGGCGATCAAGAGCGGTGCCGCCGACTTTATCCATAAACCGATCAACACCGAAGCGCTGCAGATTGTCGTTGAACGTGTACTGGAGGCACGGCGTCTCTCACGCGAGGTGGAGGCACTTCGCCTTCCGGCTGATGATGCACCGACAGACCGTGACCTGATAGGGCGCAGCAACGCCATGCTTCAGGTGAGCAAAGATATCGCCCTTAGCGCCACCGGTGATGCTGCCGTTCTAATCAGCGGTGAGTCCGGCACCGGCAAGGAGGTGGTGGCACGCCTGATTCATCAACACTCCGAAAAGAGTGGGCCATTCATCGCAGTCAACTGCGCCGCTATTGTCGAAACCCTGCTGGAGAGCGAGCTGTTTGGGCATGAGAAGGGGGCATTCACAGGTGCTGTCGGCCGGAAACCGGGGAAATTCGAGCTGGCACAGGATGGCACCCTCTTCCTCGATGAGATTGGCGAACTCTCTTTGCCACTGCAGGCAAAGCTGCTGCGTGTGCTTCAGGAGCAGGCATTTGAACGTGTCGGCGGTACCCGTCTAATCACGACTAACGCCAGAATCATAGCAGCCACCCACCGTGACATCTTCAGTGAGGTGCAGGCGGGTAACTTTCGTGAAGATCTCGCCTACCGGTTAAAAGTAGTGACTATTGAAATCCCCGCGCTGCGTGACCGCCCGGAGGATATCCCACTTCTGGTACCCGCACTGCTGGCAAAGATCGCCCGTAAAACACACAAGCCTCCCTCTCAGCTTACCGATCAGGCAGTGGCGGCACTGCAGAACCATCACTGGCCGGGTAACGTACGGGAGCTGGAGAACCTCCTGACCCAAGCCCTGGTGCGTTGCCGTGGCAGCGTCATCACCCCTGATCTGCTAACCCTGCCGCAGAAACTCCCGGCAGCCGCAACCAAGAGCCCGGAGCAGGTGGAAAAATCCCTTGATCAAGTGGAGGAGAAGCAGATCCGCCTGGTGCTCCAGCACACCGGGGGACACAAGGGAAAAAGCTGTGAGATACTCGGCATATCCAGGCCAGCCCTTGACCGAAAAATCAGAAAGTACTCGATCACTTTTTGAGCCGCCGCCCCGCCATGGGCCGGCTGAAGAGCCCTATAACTTAATAAGCATTCGCTTATCTCACTGAAATATAGTTATATTTCTGGCAAAACATAAAATATTCTCCTATAGTGTACAAAGCTACAGATTATGTAATCGGCAGTTATGGTTGCTCCTTCGTGATACCCCTGAGTTCCCCGTTTCATTACCTGTACGCAACACCCTAATATTGTTAATTTTTTTCAGGTAAAAGTCATATGGCTACAGGCACAGTAAAGTGGTTTAACGAATCCAAAGGTTTTGGGTTTATTTCTCAGGATGATGGCGGTGCAGACGTTTTTGTACATTTTAACGCTATCCAAGGTTCAGGTTTCAAAACTCTGAACGAAGGCCAAGCGGTCACCTTTGAGGTAGAGAGCGGTCCCAAAGGCTTGCAGGCATCCAACGTAGTTGCGGTCTAAGCAAGATCTCATCGGATAACCCAGTATCAAGAACCCCGCATTAGCGGGGTTCTTTTTTTGGGAAAAATAATTTTACCGCAGCACCAGAATCCAAAGGAAAAGAGCATTGAAAAAACTATTCATTGGCAACTTACCCGCCAGCACTAAAGAAGAAGAGCTGCTCTCCCTGTTTTCCGAATTTGGCAAGGTACGCTCGGCCAAGCTGGTGACAGACGTCTTCTCGGGCCAGTGCAAGGGTTTTGGCTTTATTGAAATGGAAGGCCATGAGGCCCGTGCCGCTATTGCCGGTCTGGATGGCAAGGACTATAACGGCAAGACAATGAAGGTTAATTTTGAATCTCCCAAGCTGGCTGGCCGTCGCCGACGCTAATCCTTAAGAAACCACTAAACAGGTCAAGCGAAGGCGATATCAATTAAGCAGGCGGCTAAAGGAGGCCTCACAGCAGAACCATCGCCGCACTGTCACCCTCACTCTCGTTTCCCCCTCTCCTTATCATGATCAACAGACGGCTGCTTCCTCGAGGAGCCGCTGAATAAGTCTGGGCACCCAAAAAACCGTGGCGCACTCAACACCCCCCACCGTGTAACGAAGCAATAAACACGAATGTAACGCAACGTTATATTCATTGCTCGTCCCACACAGATAGTAACCCAGCAAATGAAATACATCTAATTGATTTAACAGTCATTTACTCTGTTTACGAAGAGTTGGCACAATGACTGCTCTTATAGGGACAGAACAGGAAATTGTTGTGAAAAGCTTGGAACACTGGTGATTCTTGAGCTTTGGCATTTTGCCCACCCCCAATTTCGAATGCCACCCCAAGGAGATCAAAAATGAGCACTGTTGCCTTAAAAGATGACTGGCGCAACACCAGTCATGGACGTGAACATCTTTTCAACCAACTAATCACCTCTTACGCACCAGATCTGGAGCGCTACTCCTACTGGCTGGCGGGTGACCGGCATACAGCGGAAGACCTGGTTCAGGAGGCGCTGCTGCGTGCATGGCGCTCGATTGACCGTCTACAGGACCCGAAGGCCGCCAAAGGGTGGCTACTGACCATCTTACGACGGGAAAATGCCAGGCGCTTTGAACGAAAACGCCTTGAGCTCAGTGATATTCCGATGGAGAGTCTGGCGGAAAAGCACACCCCCTACGACACCTCCACCGAAGCGTTTGTACTGCGGCAAGCAATGGATGAACTGCCCGACAAGTACCGAGAGCCTCTTATGAAGAAGGTCATTGGAGGCTACTCACAACGTGAGATTGCCAAGCAACTGGGTATCACCTCCGCCGGTGTCGGCACTCGCCTGTTTCGCGCCCGCAACAAGCTGAAGGCTGCACTGGCAGCATAACCGGCGCACGACCATGACACGTTCAGTGGCCAGATTACTCATAGTCGAGGACAACAGCTCCCTACGGCAGATGCTAAGCTGGGATTTTGAGGAGCGGGGCTATCTTGTAACGGCAGTGAGCAGCTGTACTGAAGCGGAGGCAGTGTTGAAAGAGCGACTTTTCGATCTTGCCCTGCTCGACTACGACCTTCCCGACCGCAGTGGCACCGAGCTGCTTGCGCGCCTCCAGCAACAGCTTCCCGGGCTACCGGTGATCCTCTGCAGCGGCCGCGTAACCGAGAGCGAAGTCGGCTTAGGAGGCGCCTTCGCTTTTGTCATCAAGCCGATAGACCGCACCACTCTGCACCGGCTGTTTCAGCAAGCACTGAATGACTCCTAGGAGCCTGTCCGAGAATAGAGAACCTACTGCGGGAAAGCTCTTTTGGCCCATTGTTCCTCTCATTTTCGTTGAATAAGAGCGACTATTCGCCTCAAATGATCAAAAAAATGGACTCAAAATGGCTTCCCCTCGCTACGGCTCCTATTCTCGGACAAGCTCCTGGGGTAATCCCTCAGAATAGTAAAGACTATTCTGATTATCCCTGATGCTCAGCCAACGATAGAAGAAGACAGGTCAATATTGGGTGCAAACAGGCACGTATGAACACAAATATTTGCAATACCCCCCATACTGCGAAGTACCTGAACAAGCCCTTGGTAATTATTTACGTTCAATGCCTGGCTATTTAGCGGCGAAGAGTGAATTAAGAGTCAAATTTGTACTTATTTCCGGCTGAGTTTCAGGGGTAGCCGGGAAGAGCTATGGAGAGAAGCTTACTTCCGCCAGTAGGCGGGCGTCAGCAACACCAGCAGGGTAAAGATCTCCAACCGACCCAACATCATGGCAAAGCAGAGAATCCACTTCGCCGGGTCGTTGAGCTGTCCATAGTTGGTACCTACCGTCGCGAGCCCAGGGCCAAGATTATTGATGGAGGCGGCAACCGCTGAAAAAGCCGTCATCAGGTCCAAGCCGGTGAGTGCAAGCGCAAGGTACATGAAGGTAAAACTAGCCACATAGAGAGCGAAAAAGCCCCATACCGCCTCCACCACTCGGCTTGGAATCGTCTTGCCGCCGACTCGAATAGGGATCTGGGCACTAGGATGGATTAGACGTGTAATCTCGCGCAATCCCTGCTTGATCAGCAGCAGGAAACGGATCACCTTAATGCCACCACCGGTAGAACCGGCGCAACCACCGACAAAGCTCGAGAAAAGTAAAATAATCGCGACCACACCGGGCCAGACGGAGTAATCAGCCGTGGTAAAACCGGCGGTCGTCCCAATGGAAACTGCCTGGAACACCCCTTTGGCCACCGCTTCATTCCACTCGTAGGTGCCTGTAAGGTAGAGCATCAAGGAGACCACCAAGGCAACCACCATCAACACCGCCACATAGAAGCGAAACTCGCTATCGAGCAGGTAGATTATTGGATTGCGCCGCCGCCAGGCAACGAAATGGAGAGCAAAATTGGCACCGGAGAGAAGCAGAAAAATTACAGCTATCATTTCGATCAACGTGCTGTCGAAGTAGCCCATGCTGGCATCATGGGTGGAGAACCCACCGATAGCAATGGTGGCAAAGGAGTGCCCGATGGCATCAAAAAGCGTCATACCGGCCGCCCAGTAGGCGAGTGCGCAGGCGATGGTAAGGCCAAGATAGATATACCACAACGCCTTTGCCGTCTCAGTGATGCGTGGTGTCAGCTTCGAATCCTTCATTGGCCCCGGAGTCTCAGCACGGTAGAGCTGCATACCACCGATACCCAGCATCGGCAGCACTGCCACCGCCAGTACGATGATACCCATGCCGCCAAGCCACTGTAGCTGCTGACGGTAGTAGAGGATCGAACGGGGCAACTCATCAAGACCGACAATCACCGTTGCACCGGTGGTGGTCAGGCCGGAAATTGACTCAAAGACAGCGTCTACCAGAGACATATGTGGGTTGCTCGCGAGCATAAACGGCAGGGCGCCGGTCAGCCCGAGCACACTCCAGAACAGCACCACCACCATAAAGCCGTCTCGCAACCGCAGTTCATGCTGCTTGCCACGCACCAGAGCGCGCGCGAGGGCACCGGCTAGAAAAGTGATCAAAAAGGCGATGAGAAAAACTGTACTCGCTCCGTCTTCATACCAATATGAGACGATCGCAGGTGGCAGCATGGTCAGACTGAAGAGCATCAGCAGGATACCGAGAATGCGTTGCACAACATTGAAGTGCATTATTGCCGACACTCCCTCAAAAGGACTATCGCGCACTCAATCCGTAGCAGCGTCAAAGCCCCCTTGGGTGGCAGGTAGAGTTTGAACAAGCCTTTCACAGGTATGTGATACCCACCTGGAACAGACGCTCAACATCTGAAATGTGCTGTTTGTCCACAAGAAACAGAATGACGTGGTCTTCCTTCCGAATCACCGTGTCATGGTGGGCAATCAATACCTCACTACCACGCACGATGGCACCAATATTTGCACCGGGCGGCAGGTCGATATTTTCAACTGCCCGACCCACGACCTGGGAAGAGCCAGGATCACCGTGAGCGACTGCCTCAATGGCCTCGGATGTACCACCACGCAGGGAGTGCACCATCACCACATCACCCCGGCGCACATATGTCAGCAGCGTGCCGATGGTAGCCTGCTGAGGCGAGATGGCAAAGTCGATAGGGCCATCCTGCACCATATCCACATAGGCCCCGCGATTGATCAATGCCATCACCTTGCGCGCCCCCAATCGCTTGGCCAGCATGGCAGAGAGGATATTGGCTTCATCATCATTTGTGACAGCACAGAAGAGATCGGTATCCTCTATATTCTCCTCAAGCAGCAGGCTTTCATCAGAGACATCACCGTGAAGGACGATGGTTTTTTGCAGATCCTCGGCTACCCTCTGAGCTCTACTCTTATCACACTCAATCAGCTTTACCTGATAATACCGCTCCAGCGCACTCGCAAGCCGCTTTCCTATATTGCCGCCGCCGGCAAAAATAAGCCGTTTATACGGTTTTTCCGATTTCCGCAGCTCATTCATCACCAAGCGAATATTTTCTGAGGCGGCGATAAAAAAGACTTCATCATCAACTTCAATAACGGTATCGCCCTTAGGATGGACGGCCTGCCCCTGGCGGTAGATAACGGCTATACGCGCATCGACATGGGGGATATGCCAGTGGAGGGCGCGCAACTCATGACCTACCAGCGGGCCACCGTGGTATGCACGTACCGACACCAAGCGCGCACGGCCACCGGCAAAATCGAGTACCTGCAGGGCGCCCGGGTGTTTGATCATTCTCATGATGTACTCAGTGACCAGCTGCTCCGGGCTGATCAGCACATCCACCGGCAATGCATCGCCTTTAAACAGCTGGGGATACTTTGTAAATCCCAGGGCTCGTACCCGGGCAATCTTTGTCGGCGTATGAAACAGGGTATAGGCCACCTGGCAGGCGACCATATTGGTTTCATCACTATTGGTCACGGCGAGGATCATATCCGCATCCTCGGCGCCCGCCTGCATTAGTACATCGGGGTGAGCTGCATGTCCCTGGACAGTGCGTAGATCGAGGCGGTCCTGCAACGCCCGAAGCAGCTCGGGATCCTGGTCCACCACGGTGATATCGTTAGCTTCAGAAACCAGATTATTGGCCACTGAGGTACCCACTTGCCCTGCACCTAATATTATTATCTTCATTTTTCTGCTTAAGCGTCTGCACCGGAACAGCCGAATAATACTGCGTAACCGCCCTGCAGGAAAACTGTTACAGAAAGTTTTCCTCAACTAAATGCCGCTGAATGACAAAATCACCAGAAATAGATTGTGTTACTTAAGGAAACGCATCGTTACCCTAAGTAACACCTTAAGGGTAACACTACTTATTTCTCATTATCTATCCATTTGATATGAATAGAATTGCTCAACTGGCACAATTTTCGCTTTGTACCCTTTCCAACTTTTGGATATCACCCGCCAATGGCGAAGCGATATATCAAAAATATAATTCAAAAGATCTATTTTATTACCGGCTTCGTACTATATTTTGTATTCACGGACGATATAGTGCGACACATAAGATGCGTGGCTCGATGATGTTGGATGGTGTCGAAAACTATCTACTAAATCGGAAGGGCAGCGGTATAGGTAATAAAAACTTACGACAAAAAGGGGCCTTTCGCCCCATGAGAGGAGAGATAGATGACTGACAAGAAAACCAGCGAACTGTCCCGTCGCGGCTTTATGAAAGTTAGCGCGGGTGCACTGGCCGCAACCAGCATGCCTATGTTCTTTATGAAAGACGCCTGGGCTGCTGATTTCCGCAACAATCCCGGCAACAGCAAGACAGCCACATTTGGTTTCAACGTACCCCAGACCGGCGCCTACGCTGATGAGGGCGCGGATGAGCTGCGTGCCTACAAGCTGGCGGTCAAGCACATCAACGGCGAGGGTGACGGCGGCATGCTCAACACCATGAAGCCACTGACCCTGAAAGGTGATGGCGTTCTCGGCAAAAAAGTTGTGTATGTAACGGGTGACACCCAGACCAAATCTGATGCCGCACGTGCATCTGCCAAACGCATGATCGAGAAAGATGGCGCCCTGATGATCTCAGGTGGCTCCTCTTCCGGCGTGGCCATCGCCGTACAGGGTCTCTGCCAGGAGATGGGCATTATGTTCATGGCCGGCCTGACCCACTCCAACGACACAACCGGTAAGGATAAGCGTCGTTACGGTTTCCGTCACTTCTTCAACGCCTATATGTCCGGTGCTGCACTGGGTCCGGTTCTGAAGAAAGAGTTTGGCACCGACCGTAAAGCGTACCATCTGACCGCTGACTACACTTGGGGCTGGACCCAGGAAGAGTCAATCAAAAACACTACTGAAGCTCTGGGCTGGAATACCACCGCCACTGTCAAAACCCCTGTTGGCGCGGGTGACTTCTCCCAGTACATCACTCCAGTACTGAACTCAGGTGCAGACGTGCTGATCCTTAACCACTACGGTAAGGATATGATCAACTCCCTGACCCAGGCGACCCAGTTCGGTCTGCGTGACAAGCAGGTCAACGGCAAGAACTTCGAGATCGTTGTACCGCTGTTCTCCCGCCTGATGGCACAGGGTGCCGGCGACAACATCAAGGGCATCCTCGGCTCAACCAACTGGCACTGGTCTCTGACCGATGAAGGCTCCAAGGCATTCGTCAAGTCATTCGGTCAGGAGTACGGTTTCCCACCCTCACAGGCGGCTCACACCTGCTATGTTCAGGCCCTGCAGTACGCAGACGCCTGTCAGCGTGCCGGCACCTTCTACCCACCTGAGGTGATCAAACAGCTGGAAGGCCACAAGTTCGACGGCGGCGGCAACGGCCCCACCGAGTATCGCGCTGAAGACCATCAGGCGTTCAAAGACGTACTGGTGGTACGTGGTAACCAGAACCCATCCTCTTCGTTCGACGTACTGAAAGTTGAGCAGGTGGTTCCCCGCGCTCAGGTTGAGTACGACGCCAAAATCTTTGGTGGCGAACTCGGTCCTTACAAGGTTTAATAGAACCTGCCAATGGTCAGGCGGCCGCCTTCGGGCGGCCGCCTGTTATGCGGGGGTGGTTGCCACTTAGCGGCAACCACCCTCGGCCCTTTCCTCCATACAGTTGTGTAGACGGTAATGGACGCTATTTTTCTTCAGATATTAAATGGTCTCGACAAGGGCGGCGCCTATGCGCTGATCGCTCTTGGCCTGACACTCGTTTTCGGAACGCTTGGCGTGGTCAACTTCGCCCATGGGGCGCTGTTCATGCTCGGTGCCTTCTGTGCAGTTTCAATGCAGAAGCTACTGACAATGTCGAAACAGGTAAAAGATGAGAGCATCACCTTTTTTGACGCATTCAAGGAGCAACCCTACCTGGAAATCTGGTGGGGGGACTTCGGCACCTTTATAATCGATTGGTCGGTGCCGATATCGATTCTACTGACGATCCCGGTGATGCTGTTGATTGGCATCACCATGGAGCGCGGTCTGATCCGCCACTTTTATAAACGCCCTCACGCTGAGCAAATTCTGGTCACTTTCGGCCTTGCCATCGTGCTACAGGAGATCATTAAATCCTTTTTCGGCGCCAACCCGATCCCCACCCCGGCACCGGATATCATCGCAGGCAGCGCTGCTATCGGTGCACTGTTTGGCCTGGGCGAGTCCGTGGTCTACCCCTGGTGGCGACTGATCTACCTTGCCTTCTCCGGCATGGTCATCTTCGCAGTCTTCGCCTTCCTGCAGTTCACCACCTTCGGCATGGTGGTGCGCGCCGGTATGCATGACCGTGAAACGGTCGGCCTGCTGGGCATCAATGTGGAACGGCGATTTACCATTGTCTTCGGTATCGCCGCCGTGGTCGCTGGACTGGCGGGCATGATGTATGCGCCGATCCTGCCACCCGATTACCACATGGGAATGGACTTTCTGGTCCTCTCCTTCGTCGTCGTCGTGGTCGGAGGCATGGGCTCTCTCGGGGGCGCCGTCACCGCCGGTTTCCTGCTCGGCATCCTGCAATCATTTGCATCCATGAATGAAGTTAAAGCCATCATCCCAGGCATCGACCAGATCATTATCTACCTGGTCGCAATTGTCATCCTCCTGGTCAGGCCTCGCGGCCTGATGGGACGTAAAGGTGTGATGGAGGATTGATATGAATTTGTTATCTCTCAAAAACAACTGGGTCGTGATGGCCCTCTTCACCGCTGTGGTACTGAGCGCCCCCATCTGGCTCTCGCCCATCGGCGCCGCTTATCCGGATCTGCTGCAGAAGTTTGCCATCTTCGGCATCTTCGCCATCGGCTTCAACATCCTCTTTGGACTGACCGGCTACCTGTCGTTTGGCCACGCCGTTTTTCTCGGTGTCGGTTCTTACACTGCGGTCTGGTCGTTCAAGCTGTTGACCATGAACGTGCTGCCCGCAGTGCTCTTTGGTACGCTGCTGGCGGGTGTGTTTGCCGCCATCATCGGCTACGTCAGCTTGCGTCGCTCCGGTATCTACTTCTCAATCCTGACTCTGGCCTTTGCCCAGATGTCATATAATCTCGCCTACTCGGTGCTGACACCTATCACTAATGGTGAAACCGGCCTGCAGCTGACCAAGCAGGACCCGCGCATCTTTGACGGCCCGGCGGGGGAGGGACTCCCCTCCACCACCTTTTTTGGTCTTGAGATGAGCGGTTACTCCGGCTTCTACTTCTGCGCGGCTATACTGATCGTCGCCTTCTTTATCTCCTTGCGTATTTTCCGCTCTCCTTACGGGCTGAAGCTACAGGCGATAAAATCCAACCAGACACGCATGCGCTACACCGGCTTCAACACCCGGCCCTACCTGCTATCTGCGTTTGTTATCTCCGGTATGTACGCCGGTCTGGCAGGTTCGCTGATGGCGGTAACCGATCCCCTGGCGGGTGCCGAGCGCATGCAGTGGACCGCATCGGGCGAAGTGGTACTGATGACCATCCTCGGCGGTGCAGGCACACTGATAGGCCCACTGCTTGGCGTTACTATCATCAAGTATTTTGAGAATATCTTCTCGGCCCTCAATGAGGGGACGCTGCACCTGTTCTTCTCCTTCCTGCCGACCTGGCTTGAGAATATTGCCGTTGCCGTCAGCAGCGAGTTTGTTGGAGAAGGGTGGCATTTGACCCTTGGCCTGCTCTTTATGCTGGTGGTGATTTTCCTGCCGGGAGGCGTGATGGAGGGCATCCGCCGCACAACAGCCTATGTGAGAAATATCTCAAAACAGTCAGACCCGGCAGACCCGGCAGACCCGCCGAAAGTGGAGAAGGAGTGACGTTATGAGCAATATCGTATTAAGCATCAAGAACGTCGACAAAACCTTCGGTGGCCTCCACGCCCTGGGAGATATCAATCTTGATATCGAAGAGGGTAAGATCCACGCCATTATCGGCCCCAACGGCGCCGGTAAGTCAACCCTGCTCAACGTCTGTATCGGCCGCCTCGAACCGGACAACGGAACCGTCGAGTTCGAGGGTAAGAACATGATCGGCATGGCGCCCTATGAGATCAATCACGCCGGCATGGTACGGGTATTCCAGACCCCGGAAATCTTCCCCGACCTGACCATACTGCAGAACGTGATGATACCGGCACTGGCAAAACGTGACGGCACCTTCAAGTTCAACCCCTTCGCCAATATGGCCACAGAGAGCGAGATCGAAGCGGATGCCATGCGCACACTGCAGGAGATGGGTCTCGGTGACCAGGTGCTTAATCGCGCCGGCAGCATGTCCCGGGGTGACAAACGCCGCCTGGAGCTGGCCATGGGCCTGGTCCAGCGTCCGCGGCTACTGTTGCTTGACGAACCCACCGCCGGTATGGCGCGCCACGACACCAACCGCACCATTGATCTGTTAAAAAAGATCAAAGAGAGCGGCATGACCAAGATCATCATTGAGCACGACATGCACGTGGTATTCAGCCTGGCTGACAGGATAAGCGTACTGGCCCAGGGCCGTATCATCGCTTCGGGCGCCCCCGACGAAATCCGCGGTAATCCAAAGGTACAGGAGGCCTACCTGGGTGGAGCAGAGCTATGAGTAATAACAAAATGCCACATCACGTATCCCCGGTTAACAGAACGGGCTCAGATCCCGCCTTCTTCTCCTGCTGGGACATCCACTCCTACTACGGCGAAAGCTATATCGTCCAGGGCGTCAGCTTCGATATCCGTGAAGGTGAAGTCGTTGCTCTCCTCGGCCGTAACGGTGCCGGAAAAACCTCAACACTGCGCTCCATTGCGCGGGTCGACTCACCCCAGGTGATGCACGGTGAGATCTGGCTCGACCATCAGCCGCTGCACAGCATGGCCTCCCATGACGCCGCTCAGAACGGTGTCGCTCTGGTGCCTGAGGATCGTCGCATCATCGCAGGCATGACCGTCGAAGAGAACCTGATACTGGCACAGATCGCCCCGCCCATCGGCTGGAGCATCGAGCGTATCTACGAGCACTTCCCGCGCTTGGCCGAGCGCCGGGAGCAGGAGGCGACCACCCTCTCAGGTGGTGAGCAGCAGATGCTGGCGGTAGCCCGCGCTCTCGCCCGTGACATCAAACTCCTGTTGCTGGACGAGCCTTATGAGGGACTGGCGCCTGTGATCGTTCATGAGATCGAGCGCATTGTCGATGGCATCAAGAAGCAAGGCATCACCACCATCATCGTCGAGCAGAATGCAGTCGCAGCCCTCAGGCTGGCCGACCGCGCTATCATCCTCGATATGGGGCAAGTAGTGTTTGACGGGCTTGCTCAAGAGGTGCTCGACAACGAAGAGATGCGCCATGAGTATCTGGCGATCTGACCTGCATCTGCACCACTGATAAAGCCACGCCCAAAGTGATTTGGGCGTGGCTTCGTTTATTTCGGCACTTACATTTCTTGCGCAAGGATATAACGGCGCCAAATTTTATCGACGAGATAGCAAATAGTATAGTGCTGCCACTTGCTGGACTCGAGTCACATCAAAATGGGCCTGTGCGTGAAACCTTTCTGACAGCTTCGGCTATTTGATTTCACGAACGATGCGGAAACCCACTTTCAGAAAGTGGAGGTCGGGAGCCAGCTTGTTGCGCGAGGCTGAGCGCAGGCTGCCGGGTACGTTGTACCAGGAGCCACCGCGCACCACTCTAGGGTTGTGGTTATCGACAGCACGACAGGCACTGAGCTGCTCCAAGCCATTATAGTCATTTTCATACTCCGACGAACACCACTCCCAGACGTTACCGTGCATGTCGTAAAGCCCCCAGAGATTGGGTGCAAACTGACCCACAGGTGTCGTCATGCCACGCTTGATCCCCCTCTCTCCCTTGCCATAAATGAAAGTGCCATCAAAGTTTGCCTGGTCGCTGCTGATACTCTCACCGGTTGAGAAGGGAGTGCCCGTACCGGCACGACAGGCGTATTCCCACTCCGCCTCGGTGGTCAGGCGGATCTTCCAGCCAGTCACCTTTCTTAACCAACTACAGTAGTCTATAGCATCCCAGTAGCTGATATTGATCGCCGGCCTGTTGCCGCGCCCCCAACCCTCATCCCTTGGCTTGACGATATCGTGGACATCACAATAGGCGTCATACATGGCGAAAGTGACCGGTGTTTTCATCAGTTCAAAGCTATTAATCTGCACCTGATGCTGACGCTCGTAGTCAAAGCGATACAACTCATCAACAGGTGACCCCATGACAAACTCTCCACCATGGATCAACGCCCAATCTTCATAGACGATACCAAGGGCTACTTCACGGGTGTGGTAGACCTTGCCGCGGTGGTCATCTTCTTCCCCCTGCGGCTCGGCAAACAGCTGCTGATCCGGTGCTTTCGCCCTCTCTACAGGGGAGCCGCAACGATCACAAAAGTTGGCATTTGGCAGATAGGGTTTTCCGCAAACACCACAGCAGTCCTCTTTTTCAAGTTTTTCGCCGCAGTGGGGACAGAAGAGAGAATCTTCAGAAGGAAGGATGTAGCTGCAGCTGCTGCAATTCATTAGGACAACGGCGTATAGGGGCCAGAGAAAAAATCACCATGCCAACGTCGTAATTATACGCTGATAATGCACACTTATCACATATGCAGGAGGTGATTTTCCCCTTTATTATTCAATACTTACTATTGCCTCAGACGCGGGGGATTAGGCGTCACAAAAATGCTGGGCACTCCGACCTTTATCTCTCGGAAAAGATGACCGATCAACACCTAAACTTTTGGCATTAGAGCTAAGCTGCAGCTCAGCGCCGCTCCTTAATCTCAATTCCCACCGCCCGCAGCTTGCGGTAGAGATGAGTGCGCTCAACTCCCGCCGCCTGAGCGATCTGACTGACATTGCCGTTGTGCTTTTCGAGATGGTACTCCAAGTAAGCCTTCTCGAAGGCCTCCCGTGCCTGGCGTAACGGCAGGTCGAAGGAGACAGGAAAAGAGGCAACGGACCCTGAAGTCATCTCCACGCCACCCAGTGCACCCTCCACTTCATTCTGGGTGATATCTTCCCCTGCACCGAGAATCAGCAGCCGCTGAACCAGGTTTTTCAGCTCGCGAACATTGCCGGGCCAAGTGTAGTTGCGCAGGTAGTTTTGGGCTCCCATATCGAAGTGGCGATAGGGGAGTTTCTCGTGGGAGACATAGTGGTCGACATAGTAGTTGAGTAGCTCCGGCACATCCTCACGGTGCTCCCGTAAGGGTGGTATCCGCAGGGGCACCACATTGAGGTGGTAGAAGAGATCCTCACGAAAGCTACCCGACTGCACCTCTTCCTCAAGGTTATGTTGGGTAGCGGCAATAATGCGGACATCAATCTGCACCGGCTCCCTGCCGCCGACACGAAGGAAGGAGCCACTGTCGAGGGCACCAAGCAGTTGGCTCTGAGTCTCTTCATCCATATCAGCCAACTCATCGAGAAACAGTGTGCCGCCACGTGCCTGTTCCAGCGCACCGTAGTGGATATGGTCACCCTCCTCACTGCCAAACAGCTCCCGAGCTGAGTTCCCCTTGGCGATTGATGAGACACCGACATCAACAAACGGCAGGTCACGGCGCACACTCTGGGCGTGAAGGTAGCGTGCAAAGGTTTCACGGCCGCTGCCGGCTTCGCCGTTAATCAACACCCATGTATCGTGCTGAGCGATCCGTTTCACCTGCTCCTGCAGCCGCTGAATCAAGGCACTTTTTCCGGTTGGCTCAACTACATGAGAGGTCTGCCGCCGCAGGCCGATATTCTCCTGCTGCAGTTTATCCACCTCCAGGGCACGCTCGACGGTAAGCAGCAACTTCGCCAATGAGAGCGGCTTTTCAAGGAAATCATAGGCGCCGAAACGGGTCGCCTCGACCGCAGTCTCCACCGTGCCGTGACCAGACATCATCACTACCGGACAGGGCAATCCATCCCCCTCGGACCACTCCTTGAGCAGAGAGATTCCATCGATATCGGGCATCCAGATGTCCAGCAGTACCAGATCGGGACGCCTCTCCCGCAGCGCCTTGCGGGCACTCTCCCCATCTTCGGCAACTGCCACCTGATACCCCTCATCCTGCAGGATCTCCTGTACCAGGGCACGGATATCAGGCTCGTCATCCACCACCAGAACGCGCGGTGCACTCATGCTTTCTCTCTCCTCTCAGGAATCTCTTCAACTCTGCCGGTCACCGGCAAGCGCAGAACAACGCAGGCACCTCGCTCAGGGCGGTTCTCCGCCCAGACAATACCGCCGTGCTCCTCAACAATCTTCTTCACCACCGCCAGACCGAGGCCGGTCCCCTTGGTTTTAGTAGTGACATAAGGCTCAAACAGCCGACCGATAGTCTCTTCATCAAAACCGGGACCGTTATCGGTCACCCGCAGCTCGATAAAGCAGTGTCCGGCATCCTCTTTGCCATGGGAAGCCACCTGGATCCAGGGAGCGTCTACAGCCACCACCGCCTCCCGTGCATTCTTTATCAGATTATGCAGCACCTGCCGCAGCCGCCCAGGATCAGCCTCAATCTGCAGACCCTGTGCCTGCAGATCGATCTCAAGTTCTGAGTCAAAACCGGCGCTATGATAAAGATCCAACACCTCCAGGGCCAGGCTGTCGAAAACCAGGGGCTCTAAGTTCATTTTCGGTGGACGCGCATAGTCGGAGAAGGCGTTGACCATATCCTTCATCGCATCGACCTGCTGCACGATGGTGTGAGTAGCACGATCCATTACCTCGGCGTCCTTACCCTGCATCGTCTTCAAATAGCGATGTCGCAGACGCTCTGCCGACAGCTGGATCGGTGTCAGAGGGTTTTTTATCTCATGGGCCAGACGCCGCGCCACCTCACCCCAAGCGGCATCGCGCTGGGCCGTGATCAGAGTGGTGATATCGTCAAAGACCAGGCCATACCCCTCCGACTTATCGTCGGGTTGGGCCAGCGGGGTGCCACGACAGAGCAGCACCTGGCGCCCTTCACCGCCAAACAGAGTCACCTGTTCCCGCCAGTCTCGTAGATCCGCCTCCACCGCCCCCTTGATGGTATCGACAAACTGGGACAACGGCTGGCTGACCTCAGCCAGAAGCTCCAGGGAGCGGCCACTGAACTCCAGCAGATCAACCTGTAAAATATCGCAGGCCGCCTGGTTGGCGGTCCGAATGCGTCCATCAGCATCCAGTGCCACCACGCCGGATGAGAGGCGCCCCAGCACCGTCTCCAGGTAGGCGTGCTGAGCCTCCACCCGAAGCTGGCTGCGAGCCGCTTCATCCCGGGACAGGGCAATGCGGCGCGTCATGGCATTGAATGACGAGACCAGAAAACCCAGCTCGTCCCCGGTCTTTGGCAGCGTCAGTTGCTTGTCGTAGTCCCCCTGAGCCACGGCACGGGTACCGTCGGCAATCTCCGCAATTGGCGCCACCAGGCGACGAGCTGTGAAAAAGGCGAGCCAGATGGCGGCCAGCAGACTGAACAGGAGCACCATAGCCAGGGCCATAGTGAAGGTATTTTTCAGGCTCTTGCGCAGGAACGAGAGCTCCTTATATCGGCTGTAGGCGCCCTGCACCCGCTCGGTCAACTCGGTGAGATTGGCTGAAGTGGGATAGGACGCCTGTAGTATCCGCCCACGCAATGCATCACCCACTACCACCCGCACCTCCATCGGGCCGGCTCCGTCACCACTGGGTTCAAGGGTGACAAAGTCACTTCCCCTGCGCACCTGCTGCAGGGTGACGGTGTCGAGTTTCCTCGGCACCAGAATGCCCGGGTCTGCATTGACGCTGGCGATCACCCGGCCGGACAGCTCCAGCAGCACCAGTTCCGAGGCACCGAACCGTTCGCGCAGATCATCCAGGCTAAGGCTGATACCGAGAATCGAGCTGCCCGAGACCTCCGCCAATAGCTGTGCTGTGGTCTTTAGCCGTTCACGCTTATAGAGATCCAGCGATGCCTTGCTGAGACTGAGGGCATCCTCCATAGCCTGATCGATCTGAACATCGAACCAGCTATCCACCCCCTGCATTAGAAACTGCTGCGAGTAATAGTAGACCACCGCCACCGGCGCCAGAGAGATAACCACAAACATGGCGACTATCCTCAGGGTGAGGCGGGATCCTGTTGCCTGCCTGCGGTAACGCAACACCAGCTGAACAATATTCACTCCCACCACAACGATCAGTGAGAAGAGGCCGAGAACGCTGGCAAGGAGCAACGGAATGAAGAGGCGGCTCAGCTCCTCTCTGCTCTGCAGAGCGCCGCTCATGAAATGGAGGGAGACCAGCACCAACGCCAGCAACAAAAGCACTGGCAGGATTCCGGTATATTTCCGCTTTATGGCTTCAAGGACCATATGCTGCGATCACTGGAGAGATTCCAGGCAGATGATAGATAGGCCATTGGACGTAGGGGCAGAGGCAGCGCCTCGATATCCAGTGCCGATTTTAGCGACAGTCGATATGACTCCCCGCTGCGCAGTTTCTCCTGCTTGATCAAGGGAACGTCTGAAAGTCTGCCAAGGGCTACCAGGGCCGCTTCCCGGGTGGCAAAACTCTGCTTCCCCTTGGACTGCAGATCAACCACTTGATAGAGCCCGGTCAAGGCGTGGTGACGAACCTGGTAACGCAGCCTCACATCCACCAGATCCGATTC
Source organism: Candidatus Sedimenticola sp. (ex Thyasira tokunagai) (assembly GCA_037318855.1). Taxonomy (GTDB): domain Bacteria; phylum Pseudomonadota; class Gammaproteobacteria; order Chromatiales; family Chromatiaceae; genus Vondammii. Next base: position 4,411,562 of record CP134874.1, read on the forward strand.
CCATATCCAGGCCCGGTCACGGCGCAGCTGTAGATGCATCTCCAGCGTCAGGGGGACACCGTTTTGCAGCGCATCCAATGCCTCTTCTGAGAAGTTGTAGTCGATAACCGCATCAACGACATAGGCATCGTCCACCAGGCGCGCTTCAAGGCCGCTGATCTGAAAATCATCCGCCAGCACGGCTACCGGCAGCAGCCATAGGAGCAACCGGAGAGTACTAGTTAACCTCCACCCTATCTTTCTCAAGCACTACACCTTTTCCAGACAAGCATAGAAAAAACCATCCATCGTCGCCTCTCCCGGCAGGGTCTGCCGTCCTACCGAACGGCGATGCCCCCAGGACGCCTCTATTGGGCGCTCCCGAGCATCCTCGTGAGCCGATAAAAAGTGCGTCACCTGCTCATCATTCTCCTGTGGCAACAGCGAGCAGGTGGCATAGAGAAGCATACCCCCCCTCTTCAGCAGGGGCCAGACCGCATCGAGTATCTGGCGCTGAGCCACTACCAGTGCTGCGATATCATCGGCCCGGCGCAGCAGTTTGATATCCGGGTGACGCCTAATCACGCCGGTGGCCGAGCAGGGCACATCGAGAAGAATGCGATCATAAGCCGTCTCCGCCCATGCTCCTTTGGGGTCACCTGCATCCCCCTGGCTGACCCGGGCACTCAATCCCAGTCGTTGAAGGTTCTGCTCCACCCGAACCAGACGCCGTTCATCGATATCCAAAGCGGTAAGCTCCACCCCTTCAGGAACCAGCTCCAGGAGATGGCATGTTTTACCGCCTGGAGCCGCACAGGCATCCAGCAGTCGCTGCCCCGGCTGTGGATCGAGTAACACTGCAGCCAGCTGAGCACCACCATCCTGTACCGATACCATGCCCTCATTGAAACCCGGCAGCCGGCTCACGTCCAACGGTTGCGCCAGGCACACCCCCCCCTCGGTGGCGGGGATCGGCTGTGCCGCTATCTCTACCTGCTGCAACTGCTCAAGGTAGTCGTCCCGACTGATACGCGAAAGATTCACCCGCAGACTCATTGGTGGATGACTGTTAGCTGCCTCAACAATGGCCTGCCACTCATCGGGCCATGCACTCTTAAGCTGCTTCAGTAGCCAGGCAGGGGTGGTGAAACGTGCCTCATCCTTACGATCCACCTCGCTTAGCAGCGCTTCACTCTCCCGTTGAAAGCGCCTCAACAGTGCGTTGATCAGCCCAACCGCCCACTTTTTATTCAGCAGCCGTGCCGCCTCCACAGTCTCTGCAACCGCAGCATGGGGCGCTATCCGCATATAGATCAACTGGTAGAGACCCAGCAGTATCAGCGCTTTAACCTCCCCCTCCTTCGCTTTTATCGGCTTACTCAATAACAGTGAAGAGAGTGCATCCAACCGATGCCAGCGACGGGCCACCCCGAAACAGAACTCTTTCACCAGGGCCTGATCACGAAGCGCCACCCCTTCGAGCCCTCCCTCCAACAGATCGGAGATCGAGCGCCCATCCGCCAGCTGACGCAGTAGGAATGCCGCCGCTGCCCGTGGATTGCCCGAAGAGCGCCCCTTATAGTGTGATTCAGCCAAGCTGGACTCCAGAGAGATCGTGGGCATTAACGAAGTCGGCCGTGCTCATTGCCCGCTTACCCGGCATCTGCAGCTTCAAGATTCGCAGCAGGCCACTGCCGGTGGCAACATCGACACCATTTCGAGTGCAAGAGACCACCCTGCCGGGAGCCTCACCCTCCCCTCCAGTGATAACCTCTGACTCCCAGATGCGCAGAGGCTTCTCCTCCAACTGTGCCTGAGCCACCGGCCAGGGATTAAATGCCCTCACCTGCCGATCCAGCTCCAGTGCAGGACGTTGCCAGTCGATCTTCGATTCAGCCTTATCCAATTTGCTCGCGTAGTTGGCCTCTGCATCATCCTGAACCTGCGGCTCCAGGCTGCCGGCAGCAATGCCCCGCAGTGCCTCCAGCAACGCCGCAGCACCCAAGGGTGAGAGGCGGTCGTGGAGAGAGCCTCCGGTCTCATTTTCAGCGATAGGTGTGGCTCTCTTCAGTAGCATGGGGCCGGTATCGAGTCCCGCCTCCATCTGCATGATGGTGACACCGCTTTCGCTATCCCCCGCCAATACCGCCCGCTGAATTGGTGCCGCACCACGCCAGCGCGGTAACAGAGAGGCGTGGATATTGATGCAACCCAGACGCGGCGCATCCAGCACCCGCTGAGGCAGCAACAGGCCGTAGGCGACCACTACCATCAGATCTGCATCGAGTGCTTCGAGGGCCACCAGATCCTCCTCGGCCTTGAAATTCTTGGGTTGGTACACCGGCACATCCTGCTCCAGCGCCAACTGTTTCACCGGCCCGACGGTGAGCTTACGTCCACGACCGGATGGGCGATCCGGCTGAGTATAGACCGCTACCACCTGATGCCCCGAATCAAGCAGTGCCTGTAGCGGCGGCACCGAAAAATCGGGGGTACCGGCAAATATTATTTTCAACTTGTCACTCATGGTGCGCCCATTTTATTCGCAGAAATATCGGTCAGTTTGCGACAGGTTTCTCAGCAATCTTCTGAAAAGCCGATAGAGTCCTGTGTTGAAGGGGCCGCTTAGTGCGGCCCATGGAGGTCATCAGATGGCGCGTTTGTCGGTGCGCTGCTGCGTCTGTTTATGGCGGCTCTCCTTTTCCAGTTTTTTGCGAATGCGCTGCCGTTTCATGCCGGAGAGATAATCGATAAACAGCTTACCGTCGAGATGATCGAGCTCATGCTGAATACAGACTGCCAGCAGGCCGTCAGCATCCAATTCGAAGGATTCACCGTCACGATTAAGGGCACGTACACGGACTCGTTCCGCCCTAACCACTTTTTCGTAGACGTCGGGAACGGAGAGACACCCCTCATCCGTCTCCTCCTCACCCGAAGTTTCAAGAATTTTGGGGTTGATCAGACAGAGAGGTTGATCATGCTCTTCGGAGATATCGATCACCACCACGCGCCGCAGATCATTGACTTGGATCGACGCGAGGCCGATACCGGGGGCCTGGTACATGGTTTCAAACATGTCGTCGATTAAGCGTTGTAGAGAGTCGTCAACCTGTTCCACAGGTTTTGCCCGGTTCCGTAATCGTGTATCAGGAAAATTGAGTATGTCTAGAATTGCCATTGTGCCACTGTAAATCTATAGTATGAAGATAAGATAGTTCGCTAACATTATGATGATACAGGATTCTACACCACTGATCCGGTAAAAAGTCCTGATAATTCCACCACGCTAACGCAATAGGGATCGCTATGCCTACGCTCAGACACAAGATTGTCAGCATGATTTTCGGCCTTTCTATCGCCCTGGGGGCACTGGCAGCAGATCCGGTGGCGGTCAATCCCGCCCATCCGGACCGCTACACGGTAGTGAAAGGCGACACCCTGTGGGACATCTCCGGTCAATTCCTGCGTGATCCCTGGCGCTGGACAGATGTCTGGCACGTCAACCCGCAGATCGAGAACCCACACCTGATCTATCCCGGCGACATCATCACTATGACCTATGTCAACGGCCAACCTCGTCTTAGCCTGCAGCGCGGATCGGTGGTCAAACTCTCGCCGCAAATACGTAGCACGCCACTTGATGGCGCCATTCCAGCGATCCCCATCGACGCCATTCATCAATTTCTCAGCCGTCCCTATGTAATGGATAAGGAAGCGATGGACAGTGCTCCCTATGTGCTCGCCTTCGATGACGAGCATGTCATTGGCAGCAACGACATCAAAGCCTATGTGCGGAGCATCGACAACAGTAACAACCTCACTTTCGATATTATCCGCCCCGGCGGGCCCTACAAGGATGCGGATAGTGGAGAAATTCTTGGCTACGAGGCGCGTTATGTCGGCCGCGGTGATCTGACACGCACCGGCGACCCGGCGACTGTGGTACTCGGTGCCACCGAACTTGAAACCCTGGCTGGTGATCGACTGATTCCAACCAGTGAAGACATACCGATGGAGGCCTTCCATCCAAAAGCGCCTGAAAGGCAGGTAAAAGGCAGCATCATCTCGGTCATGGGAGGCGTCTCCCAGGTAGGCCAGTACCAGGTGGTGGTACTGGATCGTGGCGCCCGCGATGGACTGGAGCCAGGCACAGTACTGGCCGTCGATCAGCGCGGCAAAACCATTCGTGACAATATTTCTGCGGACCCCAAAGACCGGGTCACACTGCCGGATGAGAGAGCAGGCACCCTGATGGTATTTCGTACCTTTGAGCGTGTCAGTTTCGCCCTGGTTATGGGTGCCAGTCGCACTATTCACGTACTCGACAGAGTGCACAACCCCTGAACCGGGAAAAACAACGGGGAAAATCCACTTTAGCCAACGTCATGGATGACAAAGAAAAACCGGATCAAGAACTATTGCGCTACTGGCTCGCTCTGCTCTACGCACCGGGCTTGGGCAGCCGTGGCATCAGTAAGCTACTGGAGCAGATAGAGACCCCCAAAGCGCTGTTTGACGGCGCTTTGAATAAAATATCGACGCTGCCGCAAAAAGCACAAGTCTATCTAAAAAATCCCGACTGGCAGCAGATCGATCAGGCACTCCAGTGGGCGGAGGGTGATCAGCGCCATATCATCACCCGCCACGATCCCTACTACCCCGCACACCTCAACCAGATTAGTGATCCGCCACCCCTGCTGTTTGTCAACGGCGACCCCGAGGTGCTGGCAACACCCCAGTTGGCGGTGGTGGGCTCACGCAATCCCACTCCCTCGGGGCGACAAAATGCAGAGGAGTTCAGCCGTTTCATGGCCGCCTCCGGCATCACCATCAGCAGCGGTCTGGCTACCGGCATCGACGGTGCCGCCCATCAGGGGGCACTCCGTGCTGATGGCCTGACCCTGGCAGTAACCGGCACCGGACCCGACCGTATCTACCCCGGTCGTCACCGTGACCTGGCCCACCAGATTGTAGAGCAGGGCGCGCTGGTGACTGAGTTTCCTCCCGGCACCCGCCCCCACCCCGGCAACTTTCCTCGCCGCAACCGCATCATCAGCGGTCTCAGCCTCGGCACACTGGTGGTAGAGGCGGCAAAAAAGAGTGGCTCGCTGATCACCGCCCGCCTTGCCATGGAGCAGGGGCGGGAAGTTTTTGCCATCCCCGGCTCCATTCACAACCCCCTGTCACGGGGCTGCCACAGCCTGATCCGCCAGGGAGCAAAACTGGTGGAGACTGCCGAGGATATCCTTGAGGAGCTAGCACCACTGCTCTCGAATATAGAACTGCCGGAGGGGGCAGCTGTCGACAAAACCAGCCGGCACGAAAAGGGAGAGGAGTGGGATGAGGAGTACCATCAACTCTTTACCGCCCTCGACTACGATCCACTGCCGATCGACCTACTAATAGAGAGAAGCGGATTGACCGCAGAGGCGGTTTCCTCCATGCTGCTGATGCTTGAGCTGGAAGGACGTGTATCATCCGCCCCCGGCGGACGCTACTGCCTGACCACCTAAGGAATCTCTGGACGAATCATGAACTCGCATCTTGGTGCCAGAATCCATCATTTTTTCGTTGTTAATCTTTGCAATAGCCAGCTATTACGTGCGATTAACGCCTCAAACCGGCAAATTCTGATCACCAATCTGCCACGTCCAGATTCATCCAGAGGCTCCTTAAGAAAGTGAGGCTCCGCCCCTGAATGAGCCTGTCGTAATGCCACTCGATAGCGGGTAATATGCGGCCCCATGGAAACCTATATATTGGCAAGGGCGCTGCATGTGCTCGGGGTTGTACTCTGGATCGGCGGCGTGGCAATGGTCACAACCGTACTGCTGCCCGCCACCAGGCAGTTGAAAACTCCGCAAGAGCGGGTACAGTTTTTTGAGCGGGTGGAACAGCGGTTTGCTTGGCAGGCCCGGGCTACCACCCTGCTGACCGGCCTGTCTGGGTTCTACATGCTCTACCTGCTGGATGCCTGGTCGAGGTACTCCACACCGGCCTACTGGTGGATACACGCCATGACTGCGGTATGGGCCATATTCACCCTGGTGCTGTTTGTGCTGGAACCACTGTTTCTACACCGGCTGTTTCTGCGCAAGGCTGAGGAGAATCCGGAGAAGACCTTCCACATCATCCAGACTATGCACTGGATTCTACTCAGCGTCAGCCTTATAACGGTATTTGGCGCTGTAGCCGGCAGCCACGGCTGGGTATTACAATAGGATCTTCCCGACGATGCCGGGTAGCCCATGGCAGCTCGTCGAGCCCCGCTTCGACAGCACCTCCCGATTTAAGATCACTGGCTCCCACAACCAGAAAGGGCCGCAAAGAGGCTCCTGAATGGAGTGATAGAGTACCACTCGCGCCTTACCGCCCTGGGCTATCATCCACTGCACATCGACCTATATAATAGAGAGAAGCGGATTGACCGCAGAGGCGGTTTCCTCCATGCTGCTGATGCTTGAGCTGGAAGGACGTGTATCATCCGCCCCCGGCGGACGCTACTGCCTGACCACAGCCAAGGGCGCCTAACAAGCAGCAACACACTGATTTTTATATATTTTAGGTTTTAGCATGAACGAGAATGTTGTCGATATCCTGATCTATCTCTATGAGAACTACATGGATAGCGAACACAGCCAGCCCTCCGATCAGGAGCAGCTGCATGATGAATTGATGCAGGCGGGCTTCCCAGAGCAGGAGGTAGAGAAGGCGTTTCAGTGGATTGATGAACTGGCTCTGCGTCAGGATTCCCAGGACTTTCGCCCCCATACCGAGCAGTCTCTCAGAATCTACACCGATGAAGAGATGAGTCGTCTCGACATTGAGTGCCGCGGGCTGTTGCTATTCCTGGAGCAGAACGGCATTCTCGACCAGGCGGGACGGGAGTTGGTGATTGATCGCGCCATCGCCCTAGACACCCACGCCATCGGTGTTGATGAGCTCAAATGGGTCGTCCTGATGGTACTAATCAACCAGCCGGGGCAGGAGTCTGCCTTTGCACAGATGGAAGACTTGGTGTACAACGACATCCCGGCATTTCTCCACTGACACAAACAGTCACCCATCGGTACTCAGTCAGAGAGAAAGTATCGAAACAGCTGACAAGCATCTTACGACACAATATAGAAACAGCATCTAGATGAATCTGGTTATCGTCGAATCACCTGCCAAGTGCAAAACCATTAAGAAATACCTGGGTAAGGACTACGAGGTCCTTGCCTCCTACGGCCATGTCCGCGACTTGGTGCCGAAAGAGGGCGCGGTAGACACCGCGAACGATTTCGAGATGAAGTATCAGGTGATTGAGCGCAATGACCGCCACGTACAGGCGATTGTCAAGGCACTGAAAAAGTCCGACACCCTGCTGCTCGCTACTGACCCGGATCGCGAAGGTGAAGCGATCTCCTGGCACCTCTATGAGCTGCTGAAGAAGCGCAGATTACTAAAAAACAAAGAGGTACGGCGGGTCGTCTTTAACGAGATCACCAAAAAGGCACTCGACGAGGCCGTCGCCCACTCCAGGGAACTCTCCATGGAGCTGGTCAATGCCCAGCAGGCGCGGCGCGCTCTCGACTATTTGGTGGGCTTCAACCTCTCCCCCCTGCTATGGAAAAAGATCCGCCGCGGCCTCTCCGCCGGGCGGGTACAGAGCCCCGCTCTGCGCATGATTGTTGAGCGTGAAGAGGAGATCGAGGCATTTCAGGCGCGTGAATACTGGACCGTTGAAGCCGACCTACTGAAAGAGAAGCAGGGCTTTGCAGCCAAGCTGACCCAATACCAAGGTGAAAAGCTTGAGCAATTCAGTATCACCGACACCGACAGTGCAACGAAGGCCGAGCAGACCCTGTTGACGGCCGCCGCCGGCAAACTGATCGTTGAAAAGGTGCAGAAGAAACAGCGCAGACGCAATCCGGCAGCGCCCTTCATCACCTCTACTCTGCAGCAGGAAGCGGCACGCAAACTCGGCTTCACCACCCAACGCACCATGCGTACCGCACAACAACTCTATGAAGGTATCGATACCGGCAGTGGTGCCGTGGGCCTCATCACCTACATGCGTACCGACTCGGTGAATCTCGCCGATGAGGCCCTGGCGGAGCTGCGTGAGTTTATCGCCGAACGCTTTGGTAAGGATCAGCTGCCCAAAGAGGTACGGCGCTTCAAGACAAAATCGAAGAATGCCCAGGAGGCCCATGAGGCGATCCGCACCACCTCTATCCAACGCACACCGGATGAGTTGAAGGCACACCTGACCAAAGATCAGCACCGCCTCTACGAATTGATCTGGAAGCGCACCATCGCCTGCCAGATGATCCACGCCACCATCAATACCGTTGCTGCCGACCTCTCCTGCGGTGACGGCAACAACTTCCGCGCCAACGGCTCCACCATTGCCAATCCCGGCTTTATGGCGGTCTACATGGAAGGCATCGATGATGCCAAGAGGGGCGATGGCGACGAGAAGATGCTGCCACCTCTGGAAGAGGGCGAGGAGATCCCACTCAAGGCGATCCGTCCAGAGCAGCACTTTACCGAGCCGCCACCGCGCTACAGCGAGGCGAGTCTGGTCAAGTCATTAGAGGAGCACGGCATCGGCCGTCCCTCCACCTACGCCTCCATCATTTCCACCCTGCAAGATCGCGAATACGTGGAGCTGGAGAAGAAGCGTTTCTACCCTACCGATGTCGGCCGGGTGGTGAAAAAATTCCTTACCCAGTACTTCACCCAGTACGTTGACTACAGCTTCACCGCCAACCTGGAGGATGAGCTGGATGCCGTCTCCCGTGGCGAAGAGGAGTGGGTACCTCTGCTGGAGAAGTTCTGGACCCCGTTCAAGGAACGCATCGACCACACCCAGGAGAACGTCAAGCGTAGCGACGTCACTCACGAGGCGATGGAAGAGGCCTGCCCACAGTGCGGCAAACCCCTCTCCATCCGTCTCGGCCGCCACGGCCGCTTCATCGGCTGCACCAACTACCCCGAGTGTGACTACACCCGTGACCTCAATGGCGACAAGAAGGAGCAGGAAGAGCCGGAGATCGTCGCCGATCGCAAGTGCCCCGAGTGCAACTCCGATCTGGTGATCAAACGCGGCAAATACGGCAAGTTCATCGGCTGTACCGGCTACCCCAACTGCCGCTTCATCGAACCCCTGGAAAAACCGGTGGACACCTGCGTCAGCTGCCCCAAGTGCAACGAAGGCACCCTGATGAAGCGCAAATCGCGCCGCGGTAAGATCTTCTTCTCCTGCGCCACCTATCCCAAATGTGACTACGCCACCTGGAACGAACCGGTCGCGGAGCCTTGCCCCCAGTGCGGCTGGCCGATTCTTACCATCAAAACCACCAAGCGTAAAGGCACCGAGAAGGTCTGCCCGCAGAAGGATTGCTCGTTTGCGGAGCCGTTTGAGGAGGGGTGAGCAGGTATTGAGTTTGAGGTGCCAAAAGGATAGACGTAGCCTGAGTTGAGCTTGTGAAACCCGGGGTCATCAAATCCGTCACACTGTTGCGGCTGGCCCTCAACAGGCATGCGCTTCGTCCTATTCCAAGAGCTACGGCGGGGCCCACTGGGTTTCGCAAGCTCAACCCAGACCACTCACTGAAGGTGGAGGGGCTATAAAAAGTTGTCGTGAAAGTAACCACCTCTTCGGTATCCGCGACTACCGCCGATTGACCCATCGCAATGTAATCCCCTCCCTTTAGCAGTTAATCTCTCCGCTCGAAAAAACACAGCAACACACTGTTACATTTCATTACTCACGGGACATCATGGGATGATGAACCATCAGCTATGATATGTACCAAACCCGTCGGCCCGAAAAAAATAACTGGAGCTCTTCCCCTATGACCATGCCAAGAAAATGGGTCATCATCATCCCGGTAGTTATTGGTATTGCTGCCTTTGCCTTTCTCAAGAAGAACAAAATGGAGCCGCTACAGGAGCCGCTACAGGAGAAGGCCAAGCTGGTGAGGGTGATCACCCCACCGACCTTGGCGGTCATTCCAAAGGCAAAAGGGCACGGCACGGTACAGCCCAGTCGCAACTGGCAGGCGGTGGCGCAAGTTAAGGGAAAGATCATTGAGAAGCACCCACGGCTGCAGAAGGGTTCGATACTTGAAGCCGACACACTGATCCTGCGCATCGATCCAACTGATTACGAACTGGCCGTCGCCCAGGCGGAGGCTGATATCCAGGCGACACGCGCCCAGCTGAGCGAGCAGGATGCCCGGGCGGCCAACAGTCGCGCCTCCCTGAAGATCGAAGAGGCAGCCCTTGCGCTCAACAACAAGGAGCTTCAGCGTAAACGCCAGCTGGTGGGCAAGGGGAGCGTCAGTCACTCGGACCTGGAGAGCCAGGAGCGCAGCCTGCTGGGTCAGCAGCAGGTCGTCCAGGCACAGAAGAACACCCTCAACCTGATACCGAGCCAGAAGGCGCTGCTTCAAGCCCAGCTGGCCCGCCACCAGGCGACGCTGGCCGCCGCCAGACGCAATCTGGCCAACACCAAGATCCGCCTCCCCTTCACCGGCCGCATCGCCGAGGTCAATGTTGAGCAGGAGCGCTACATCCGCGAAGGTGAGGTACTGGCCCGGGTGGATGGCATGGCCCGAGCAGAGATCGAGACCCAGATCCCCATCGAGCAGATGAGCCACCTGGTTCCCCATGGTACGACTGTAAATATTCTTAACCGGGGTGAGATGCCCACTCGGGAGAGAATGGGAATCAGCGCAAGGGTACAGCTTCAGGAGGGGGCTCTCTCCGCCGACTGGGACGCCCGCTTCGCCCGTTTCAGTAACACCCTTGACCCCAAGACCCGCACTATCGGCGTCATCGTCGAGGTCGATGAGCCCTACAGTCAGGTACTGCCGGGGAGCCGCCCGCCACTTATCAAGGGGCTGTTTGTTGAAGTCACCCTCACCGGCAAGCCCAGGCCCGGCAGCCCGGTGGTGCCCCGCTCGGCCCTTCATGACGGCCATATTCTTATTGCCGACGGCGAGAACCGCCTGCGAAAAAAAGCTGTCCAGATCACTCTGCTACAGCCTGAATACGCCGTTATCTCCGCCCCACTGGCAGAAGGTGAACAGCTGGTCATCTCGGATCTGACTCCCGCCATTGACGGCATGCTGCTTAAGCCACAAGTTGACGATCAGGCCCTGCAGCGCCTCACCCGCCTCACAGGCGGAGGTGATACCCAATGATCAGCTTCTTTGCCCGCCACCCCACCGCCGGCAACCTGCTGTTGCTCTTTCTGGCAGTGCTTGGGCTCTCCGCCCTGCCCGATCTGCAGCGCGAAACTTTTCCCGATTTTGCCGCCCAGCAGCTGCAGATCACCATCCCCTACCCCGGTGCCAGTGCTGAGGAGGTTGAAGAGGCGATCTGCCAGCGTCTGGAAGAGGCGGTGGACGGCATAGAGAATGTGGCGGAGATGAGCTGCGAGGGACGCGAGGGCGTTGCTCTCTCTGTGGTGGAGATGGAGGAGGGCGGCGACCTCGCCACCTTCAGTGATGACATCAAGTCTGAGGTTGATGCGATCAGCAATCTTCCTACGGAGAGTGAGCTGCCGGTAATCAAAGAGCTGGGGCGCACCGACAAGGTGGTGGCCATCGCCATCACCGGCCCCATGTCGACCGTCGACCTCAAGGCCTATGCCGAGCAGGTAAAGCGGCGACTGCTGGAGGAGCGACTGGTAGCCCAGGTGGATGTCAACGGCTTCTCTGACCATCAACTGCGTATTGAAGTGCCGGCCCGGGCACTGAGACAGTACGGTCTCAGTATGTCGGATATCGCCAACACCATCCGTCGCCAGGGCATCGACCTGCCGGTGGGCTCTCTGGAGACCGCCGACCGTGATCTTTTGATCCGCTTCACCGACCTTCGCCGCAGCGCCGGTGAGCTGGCGGATCTGGTAGTGATCAGCGCCGACTCCGGGGCCGAAATCCGTCTCGGCAGCATTGCTGAGATCAGCGACCGCTTTCAGCTCGATGAGGAGAAGATTCTCTTCAATGGCGAGCGTGCCGCCGTCTTGCAGCTGATCAAGAACAAGCAGCAGGACACCCTCAAAGTGATGGCCGGGGTCAACCGTTTCCTGGAGAGTGACCTGCGCCCCACCGCCCCTCATGGGGTGGAGTTCATCATCACACAGGATCGCTCCTCCATCGTCCAGGATCGCCTCAGCCTGTTGCTGAGAAACGGCGGCCAGGGACTGGTACTGGTGTTTCTGGTGATGGCGCTCTTCTTCCAGGTGCGGTTCGCTTTCTGGGTCGCCATGGGCCTGCCGGTCTCCTTTCTCGGCGCCCTCTTCTTTATGAGCCTGCTCGGCCTGACCATCAACATGATCACCATGGTGGCGCTACTGATCGCCATCGGCCTGTTGATGGATGACGCCATCGTTATTGCTGAAAATATCGCCACCCATCTGCGGCGGGGCAAAAGCGCCATGAAGGCCGCCATTGACGGCACAAAGCAGGTCTCACCCGGAGTAATCGCCTCTTTTCTCACCACCGTCTCGGTATTTGGCCCCCTCGCCTTTCTCTCCGGTCACATGGGCAAAGTGCTGCAGTTTATCCCCATGGTGCTGCTGCTGGTGATATCGGTGAGTCTGATAGAAGCGTTCATGATCCTCCCCCATCACCTGGCCCACTCCCTCAAACACCAAGAAAACAAGCAGAGCCGCTTCCGCCAAGGCTTTGATCGGCAGCTGATGAATTTTCGCGACAACACCCTTGGCCATATGGTCGATTTTGCCGTCCACAACCGCTACTGGTTTATCGGCATGGTAATCGCCCTCTTCCTGTTGAGTGTCGGCATGCTGGTGGGAGGAAAGCTAAAATTTCAGTCCTTCCCAGACATTGAGGGTGACATCATCGAGGCGCGTATCCTGCTACCTCAAGGCACACCCCTCTCCCGTACCGAAGCCGTAGTGGAGCGTGTCAGCCGCGCCATAAGGCAGGTGGACGATGAGTTCACATCACAGCAGGCAGGCGGCAAACATCTGGTGCGCAATATTCAGGCACGCTTCAACAGCAATGCCGATGCCAATGAGTCCGGGCCTCACCTCGCCACGGTAACCATCGATCTGCTCACTGCAGAAGAGCGCAGCGGCAGCCTCGATGAGGTCATCAACCGCTGGCGTACTCTCAGTGGCGAGATCCCCGACTTGGTCGCTCTCAACTTCAAGGAGCCGACCATGGGGCCCGGCGGCCTCGATATGGAAATTCGTCTTACCGGCCCCGATCTTGATCAGCTCAAACAGGCCTCACTGGAACTGCAGGAGTGGCTTTCCCGCTACCGCGGCACCTTCAATCTCTCCGACAATCTGCGGCCTGGAAAACCGGAACTGCGCCTGAAACTGCGTGACGGTGCACTGGCTCTGGGGCTGGACGCCTCCACCATTGCCAATCAACTGCGCGCCGCCTTCTACGGCACCACCGCTAACGAGATCCAGGTGGGGCCGGAGTCCTATGAGATTGATGTTCAGCTGGCTGCGGTGGATCGCTCCACCCTGACTGACATCGAGACCTTTCGCATCACCACAGCCAAGGGCGATCAGGTCCCCCTCAGTGCTGTCGCTATGATCGAGCACGATCGCGGTTTCTCCCGTATCCAGCGCATCAACGGTATCCGTACCGTCACCATCACTGGTGATGTCGATACCCGCATCGCCAATGCCAAAGAGGTTGTCGACCACACCCGGGATAACTTCCTGCCAAAGCTGCTGGAGCGCTACCCCGGTATCAAGGCCGGCATTGAGGGGCAGTCAAAGCAGACGGCAAAGACCGGCAGCTCGATGTTACGCAGCTTCGGCATCGGCCTGGTCGGCATCTTTATCCTCCTCAGTTTTCAGTTCCGCAGCTATATCGAGCCTCTGGTGGTGATGGCCGTAATCCCCATGGCGCTGATCGGCGTCATCTGGGGCCACCTGTTGATGGGGCTTGATTTCACCATGCCCAGCATCATCGGCTTTACCTCCCTTGCCGGCATCGTTGTCAACGACTCGATCCTGTTGGTGGAGTTCCTCAAGCTGCGGGTGCGGGAGGGGCACAACACCGTCGAAGCGGCAAAGCTCGCCAGTCGTGAGCGTTTTCGTGCGGTGCTGCTCACCTCCATCACCACCATGGCGGGACTGACGCCACTGCTAATGGAGAAGAGTATGCAGGCCCAGGTGCTGATTCCACTCGCCACCAGCATCGTCTTCGGACTCCTTGCCACAACGGTTCTGGTACTGCTGGTGGTGCCCGCCATGTTCAGTATCCTTCACGATTTCGGCTTCTCAGAGAGCGCCCGCTTGGCCGCCGAAAAGGAGGGGTGAGAGGCGAGCACCAGAGCGGGGCTGTCCCTCTGCTATTCCATGCGAATACGCCTATGCTTGATACAGAGAAGTATCCAATGGTTTGAATAATGCGGCGACTAGTGGTCCAACCCAAGGCAGGCCAGCGCTACGAGAAATGGCGAGGTGCCTTCATGCGGATACGACTCCGGCTCGGAGCCCTGTTTGGTGCCCTGATACTGATCACCTTCATGACACTAAATCTCTCCCGTTATCCAGAGATCGAGCAGACCTGGCTCAATACCAATCTGATCCAGAGTGTTGCCCTTCTTCTTTGCGCCATCCTGCTCTTCTCGCCCTCCATAAGGCGTGAGCAGGATGCCGCTTTCGTCTTGCTCTCCTGGTCGTTCACCCTGATCCCCATCTACTGGTTCCATGTGGGCGAACACATACTCAAGGTCGACTTTGTCACCTGGACGCTGGTATTTCTCGCCCAGGCGACTTTGATGCCAGTGAAATGGCACCTGCATGCCCTATCCCAGTTGGGTGTGTTTGCCCTGCTGCTGGTGATCAGCTTAGTTTCCGATCACCCTTTGAATTCCAGCATCCTCGGAAATGACTTTCCGTTCCTCTTCACCTGGCTGCTCTGGTTCTGTGTGATCTGTGACATCGCGGTCTACCTGCACGAGCGACTGCTGTACAACAATTTCATCACCCTCAAGAATCTGCAGACTGAACGAGCCCAATCCGAACACCTGCTGCTAAACATCTTCCCCGAACCCATAAGTCGCCTGCTCAAGAAGGAGAAACAACAGGTAGCCGAATACTATCCAGAGGCATCCATCCTGTTTGCCGATCTCGTAGGATTCACCAACATGTGTGACAAGTGCCCACCTGGCCAGGTAGTCACTCTGCTCAACGATCTGTTCACTGAGTTTGACGAACTGGCCCTGGATATGGGACTAGAAAAGATCAAGACCATCGGTGATGCATATATGGCGGCCTCCGGTGTACCCACTGTCTGTGATGACCACTTGGAACGGGTAGCAGACTTTGCCTTAGCCCTGCGTAACCGCCTGGATGAATACAACAAGGACCACAGCGAACAATTACTGTTACGCATCGGCATCCATAGCGGTCCCGTGGTAGCCGGTGTGATCGGCAGCTGGAAGTTCTCCTACGATCTTTGGGGGGACACTGTGAACACCGCCAGCCGGATGGAGTCGCAGGGTGTTGTAGGCCAGATCCAGGTAACTGACACTGTCTACCGGCAACTGCAGGAAAAGTTTCTGTTCGAGAACCGTGGCGAAATTCAGATTAAGGGCAAGGGGATGCTGAATGTGTACCTATTAAAGAGCCGTCGATAGTCTTAGCCCTGTAGATCCCTCTGTTCTACAGGGTACAGAGTGAGCTCTGATTCCTGCGAGGATCAGCCAATTTCCATTTGTTAACAAATATAGATATAAATCTGTACTATCGAATGACAAAACGAAATCTGATTACTCTCGATGCTCAGCCATTGGTAGAAGAAAATGAGTCAGTATTTGCCGCAAATAAACGCGTATGAACGCAAATATTTGAAATACTCCCCATATGAAAAAGCGTCTGAACATACCCTTGGTGGTTATTTAAGCTCAATGCCCAAACAATTTACCTGTGAAGAGCTATATTCGCGTTTATTCGCGTTCATTTCCGGCTGAGTTTCAGGAGTAATCAGGAAACGAAAAGAGAAGATGGAGGTCCTCAAAAACCAGGGAGTGACATGCCCATCCACCAAGCAAGAAAGAAGTTGCCCAGAAACAGCATCGTCGGCGGCAGGAAGATGACCAGAATCAGTAGAGCAGCGTTACGACCCCGCTCCTTCCAAAGGGTATGAAACAGTCCCGCAAAACCGAATTGCATCCACAACAGGCTCATCATTACGATGAGATCGTAAAGGTGATCAGGTCGGCCGGTACGCAGGTATTCCAGCGACACGACCAGGCTGAGCGTCAGCCACACGGATGCACCAAAGATCCACGGACGAAGAATGTGCATTTCTCTCGAAAACAAGGTCATCCCTTGTCACCCCCCCTCCCACTATATATTTATGAGAGCGTACACCAGGAGTATGGCACCAACAGCGGCAGTTATCCGGTTGACCAGAGATGCCACATAGGCCGGATCGCGCAAAGAGCGGGCACTTTGGCGGCTACTACAGCCGTCCAGGACGCATCCGAACTGGGAGCTGAGCAGATTGACGAAGGCCACCAGAGCCGCGAATCCGAACAGCAAGGGGATATCCATGCGATGTATCAGCACCACAGCGATTACGCAGACGATAAACATCAAACGCTTCGGTATGCCTCGCAATATTCACCCCCTCTCACCCGGATTTCCGAATTCATTCTCCAATGATCCGCCAATACACCCGCCGCTAATTTAATGTGCTGATGAGACAGCCTTGATGAGCGCTTCAAACTCTTTAGCGGGTAGCGGTCGGCTATAGAGGTAGCCCTGCACCTCGTCACAGCCCCCTTCTTTTAAAAATCCCTCTTGCACCTTGGTCTCAACACCTTCCGCTACAATCTCAAGCTGCAAGCTATGACCGAGGGCCAGTATGGCCCTGGATATCGCTTCATCATTCGGGTCCTCAGGTATGTCCTTGATAAAAGAGCGGTCGATCTTGAGTTTGTGTATCGGTAACTGCTTCAAATAACTCAAGGAGGAGTAGCCGGTGCCGAAATCATCTACCGCCAAGTGCACACCCATCATCTTCAGCTCAGCCAGGGACTTGATGGCAGACTCCGCTTCCCGCATGATGCAGGACTCCGTGATCTCCAACTCCAAGTGCTGGGGCTGAAGCCCGGTCTCTTCAAGTATCTCTCTAACGATTGAGACCAGGTCCGAACGCTCCACCTGCTGCCCTGAAACATTGACACTGATCCGCTCGATATCCAAACCTTCCTGGAGCCAGTGGCTCATCTGCCGGCTGGATTCACGCAGCACCCAATCTCCCAGCGGAAGAATCAGGCCACACGCCTCGGCGGCAGGAATAAAGTTGTCGGGATGTATCAGCCCTTTCTCCGGGTGCTGCCAGCGTACCAGGGCTTCGGCGCCGACCAGTTTTCCCGATAGCAACGAATATTGCGGCTGATAGTAAACAACCAACTGGTTCTGCTCCAGCGCCTGGCGAAGACCGCGCTCCAGTACCACACGCTCCATTGCGCTGACGGTCAACTCCTCAGTATAGAAGCAGTAGCTGCCCCTTCCCCGGTCCTTGGCTCGGTACATTGCTGCATCAGCGTTCTTAATCAGCATATCGCCGTCGGTACCATCATTGGGGCTGATGCTGATGCCGACACTGGCAGCCACATACAACTCCTGACCGTTGATATGGAAAGGTTGACGCAAGTCATGCAGCAATTTCTCGGCAATCGTCGCGGCTGTCTGCATATCACCGACCTGTTCTAACAGCAGGATGAATTCATCGCCACCCAGACGGGCGACGGTATCTTCCTTCCGTATGGTGGCCGCAAGGCGTTTTGCGACCCGCTGCAGTAACAGATCGCCTGTCGGATGGCCAAAGCTGTCATTGATATTTTTAAAGAGATCGAGATCCAAAAACAGCACGGCGATCTGTTCGCCAATACGCTCGACGCGCTCAAGGCTATGTTCGAGCAGGACGCTAAACATCAAACGATTGGGCAGGTTGGTCAAGGGATCGTGATGGGCCAGGTGAAAGAGGCGCTCCTCGGACTGTTTCATGGCCGTGATGTCTGAAAAGACAGCGACATAACGGTTTACTTCGCCCTGCTCACCCTTAACGGAACTGATATTCAGCCACTCAGGATAGACTTCGCCGTTCTTACGTCGGTTCCAAACCTCGCCGCTCCAGTGGCCATCCTTATGTATGGCAGACCACATGGTTGCGTAGAACGCGCTGTCATGGCGTTCTGACCGCAACATGCTGGGTTTCTGGCCCAACGCCTCATCTTCCTTATAGCCGGTGATGGTGGTGAAGGCCTTGTTGACCGCGAGGATGGTGCCATCCACAGTGACAACCATGACGCCTTCCAGGGTGCTTTCAAAGACGGCTGCCGCTAGTCGAAGCTCCTCGTCTGTATTGACCTGTGTCGTCACGTCAGCGGCAGTCCCCCGATAGCCTAGAAAACCTCCTTTGTCATCAAATATCGGGATGCCGCTCATTCTTGAGCATATGCGCCGTCCGTCCTCGGCAAAATGCCAAAACTGGAAGTTCTTGAAAGGGCGTCGCTCTTCCAATCCCTGTAGATGTCGGCTCCAGTTGGCATCGTTCGGGTCAAAAGCAGTCAACTCCTCGCAGCGTTTACCGATAATGAGCTCCGGAGAAACGCCTGTTGAATCAGCAAAGTGATCAGAGAGAAAAGTAAATCGCCGGTCGGGGTCGCTTTCCCAGAACCAGTCGGAAGCGGATGCGGCAAAATCCTTAAACCTCTGCTCGCTCTCCTCCAGCTCAGCTTCAGCCTCGTCACGTCTCCGGCGTGCGCGCAATGCATGAACGCCATAGGACAGGTCCTCTGCCAGATTCTCCAGTAGCTGCACCTCTTCCGAATCGAAGGCATCGGTATCTTCGGCATAGATAAACAGCGCACCGCAGGCATTACCATTCGCTGTGAGGGGAAAAGCAGTAACCGATCTGTAGCCCTGTGCAAAGGCTACCTCACACCAGGGTTGGAATAGTTCATCGGTGCGCACGTCTCTGATGATCACCGGCTTACCCGTGCGGATGGCTCTGCCGCCCGGCCCCTGACCACGAGGCGTGTCGGCCCATGTCAGCTGGGCTTTGCGCACATAGCCGATGCTGTCTCCCGCCACGGCAACCGGCTCAACGGTTTTCTCTTCATCGTCTTTGGCGCAGCCCACCCAGGCCACGCGATAACCACCGGTAGCAACAATATGATCACAAAACTCATTCAGTAACTGCTCTTCACTCTGGGCGCGGATCAGCGATTTGTTGCAGCGGCTTAGCATTTCATAGGTACGATTTAAACGGCCAAGCTTGCGCTCCCTGCGCTGCTGTTCAGTCACATCCTGTACGATGCCGAACATACTGGTCGGCCTGCCGTTATTATCGCGTACCAGCTCAGCTTTCGCGGAGATATGGCGGATATCCCCGTGGGGCTTCACTATGCGGTAATGTACATCGTAATCTTCCAGCCCAGAGATCGCTGCGTTGAAGGATTGCTCCCAACAATCCCTGTCTTCAGGATGGATCTGGTTGTACATGAGGTCAGGGCTGTGATCGCCACCTTCTGAAAAGCCAAAAATCTCCATGGCAGAGCTGGATAGGGCGCAGTGGCGACTCTCCACATCCAGCTCCCACTTGCCGAGCACAGCAATCTCCTGTGCCTTTCTGAGTTGCGCCTCTCTTGCCGAGGTGGCCTCTTCTCTCCTTTTTTGCTCACTGATATCATGCCCCAAGGAGAAAAAGCCCCTCACGCTTCCTTCACCGTCATTGTCCGGAATGTAGGTCACCTGGACATGACGGCTGCTACCATCATGGCAAGGTAGGGCAGTTTCGTAATGGACACGCTCACCATTCAGTGCACGATCAATATAGGGGGAGATGGCCTTATAATCCTCTTCGGTCATTACCTCCACCACGCATTTTCCGCATAGTTCAGCATCGGGCGGATACCAACGCTCATGCTCCTTGTTGGTAAACCGGTAGCGTTGCTCACTATCTACATAGGCGATCAATGCCGGCAGCGAGTCGGTAATTAGCTTGAGTTGCGCTTCACTTTCGGTTAGCGCCTTCTGACCCTGCACTCTATCGGTGATATCCTGAATTGCCCCGGTAACCCCCTGCGGCCTGCCTGCGGCATCTTCGTTGGTGGTTAGCCAGATAGCGATATTGCGGACACAGCCATCGGGCAGATGGATGGTTAGCTCTTCAAATCCCTGCCCACCCTCGTGCAACTGTAGTTTCAGGCGCTTGCTGAAACTCTCCCGATCTGGCTCGGCCAGGGCGTCGATAAAGCTATTCAGGTCAGGATAGGCGGATATTAGATTGATTTGACAGAGGGGATAGGATTCACCGGCCCAGCTCAGCCTGTCACGAAAAACATCGTATTCCCATATTGCCAGCCCTGCGGCCCGGGTTGCCAGTTTGAGGCGAATTTCATTATTGACGACATTTTCGATTAAAGCGCGAGCCTGAGTGCCGTAGACACCTTCGCCGTCATGCATGCCATTGGAACTGCCTACCCCTTCAATCAGCCACAGTCGGTCGACGCCGAGATAATCGGCCAAGCGCCCGACATTCATAGCGGAGATGTTTCTCCCGCCAAGCCAATTGTAGAGCGATTGCCGGGATATCCCCAGATCTCTTGTAATTTTGCTTGGTCTGATACCCCGCTCCTGCAGGATCAAACCAAGGCGTTCGCCAAAATGAGCTGACACCACCCCTCCACACGACGTCCATTTTTATTTTACATTTTTGACAGGACTGGACGATCGCTTAAGGTTGGCATGTATCAGAATATAATCAATAGTGGTATTCCACAGTACGTGGATGGGTATCTATTTCTTATCTTCTCCTGGGCTTGCTGGATAACCTCACCGCTCAATCCAGTGGTTTCGTAGGCTGTTTTAGAATATTGGGAAGGCAGCCTCGATATCAGAGTATTGCGCAATCGCCGACAGGAACTGGATTCTTTTCATTAAACCGCTTTTCGATTTCGCCGGCCGGCATGGGCTTGGCGTAGAGGAAGCCCTGCACGATATCGCACTTGTGGCCTCTGAGAAACTTGGCCTGCTCCTCGGTCTCAACACCCTCTGCTACCACTTTCATACCGAGTTGCCTGGCCAAGGCAATTGTCGCCCCGGCAATAGCCTCGTCGTTGGGGTCCACTCCTACGCCATCGACAAAAGAGCGGTCGATCTTAAGATGGTTCAGCGGGAAGCGTTTCAGGTTCACCAGAGATGAATGTCCGGTACCAAAGTCATCGATGGCAAGGCTGATCCCCATGGAGCCAAAAGTTTCGATGTTGCTATGGGCGATTCCGCCCTCCCGTACCACCATACTCTCGGTAATTTCGAACTCCAGAGCGTCACCGGCAAGTTTATGCTTGTCCATGATTTTCTCTACTTGATCCACAAGCTGCGGATTGTTCAACTGACGGCTGGAGAGGTTGATGGCCATGCGCCCAAAATCCAAGCCCTCACGTAGCCAGGATGCCGCTTGCCGGCAGGCCTCATCCAGTACCCAAAGGCCCAGTGGTTCGATCAGACCGGACATCTCGGCGATAGGAATGAATTGTGCCGGACTGCGGTGTTCAGGGTCGGCTGTGGGCCAGCGCACCAGCGCCTCAAGTCCCACCAGGATACCATCACACAGTCGGAACTGAGGCTGGTACACCAGGGCCAGCTCCTGTGAAATGATGGCCTTTCGCAGGCGCGACTCGAGGGCCAAATAGGCCAGGGCATTGTTACCGAGATCCTCGGTGTAGAAGCTGTACTGGTTGCGCCCAGCCTCTTTGGCCACGTACATCGCATTGTCAGCCTGCTTGATTAGTGTATCGCTGTCTTCGCTATCATCGGGAAATACGGAGATGCCGATACTGGCCGTTATATCGAGCTCAAAGTTGTCTATATTCACGGGCCTGGCAAAAGCATCGAGGATGTGATTTGCAATACGGCCGCTGTGGGCGACATTTTTAAGATCTTCGAGAATCAGGGTATATTCGTCACCACCGAAACGGGCAACCGTGTCTTCCGTTCTGCACGTCTTTAACAGACGCTGCGCAACCACCTCCAATACACGGTCGCCAACCGGATGACCCAGGCTGTCATTGATCTGCTTGAAGCGATCAAGATCGAGAATCATGAGTGCACCGCGACTGCCAAGACGCTTGGCCCGGGCGACGGCCTGGACCAGGCGTTCGCCAAGCAGGGTGCGATTAGGTAGTCCGGTGAGGCCATCGTGGGTGGCCATATGTTCCAGTTCATCACGTGAACGGGCAAGCTCGGTCACATCGCGGGCCAGAAAAACGACTGTCTGGCGATTATTCACCTTCATGCCAGTGGGCATGATTCGACCCTCGAAGACACGCTCACCCGCCGGCACCTCAAGTTTGTATTCCACCAGATGCAGGGTGTTTCCTGTCAATGCATGGTGTACGGCATCCATGAAAAAGGTGGCATGCTCATTTGGTAGAATATCCGATAGCAGGCGCCCCTTGATGTCATCTGCGGGCAGATAGAGGCGACCCTCCTCACCGGCGATCACCTCAACGTAGCGGCCATCCTCGTCAAGCATGAATACCAGGTCCGGCATGGCACTCACCAGGGCCTGCAGACGACCTTCGGAGGTAGCCTTTTGGCGCTGGAACATCTCCTGCATCTCATCGGAGGAGATCTGCAGGGAACGCTCAAGCAGGTAGCGATCGTCATCGGCCTGCTGATAGGTATCGGAGACCCGTCGAACCAGGGTACCCCACTGCTGTTCATCCGGTGATGAAACCCCATTCAGACCGAGCTTGCGCAGTTGGCGTGTCAGCAGACGATGCATCAACCACTCTCCCAGATCAGGGTCAAGGTCATGGTTTGGTTGTGCAGATCACAGCGGCCACTGGCCAGGGGCGAGATCTCCCCGTAGGAGTAGTAACCGATCAGCCCGACCTCCGTCGGCAGGCTCTCGCTGACCGCTTCGATCTCCTCCTCGACACGGGGACCGAGTACCAGGCGTCGGCCCACGCAACTAATCGCAATGCACAGGGCAGGGCTGTTTTGATAGTCACCCAGAGCGATGCTCTCGGCGGCACTCCCGGCACCGTCAATCAACCGGTCGAAGTTGGCTCGCATCAATTTAACGAAGCAGCCTTCAGGGACGTCTCCGGCAAAGGTGATGGATTGTTTCTGCTCATCAACCGCCAGGATGGTGCGCACAGTCAGCCCGTCAGTATCTTCTTCATTGCGAATGGCGAGGGGAAACAGCAGGCCGGTCGCCGGCAGGCCATCGGCCCGTTCGCCCAGATATTTTTTGTACACTTGGAGGGCCGGCTGAGCATCCAGTGAGTAGAGTACGTTACCCTCTGCGCGTGTTACCTCGCGTTCGGGACCGAGTAGATCCCAGCCACCACGTGAACCATGGGCCACACGTACTGCGTCTCCATAGAGACCGACAGCTACCACCTGACCCGTCAGCGTCTCTCCATCATACAGAACCCAGGTCTTCTCAAAACGGTCGCCGTCACCTGCCAGGCCACCGGTGACTACCACGCTGGTGGGTAAGGCGCTGCCCAGGGATTCGACATAGGCTGAGCCGTTCACCAGGAGACCGTCGGTTAGTGTGAATACGGCGGCCAGGCCGTCGGTTGCCAATTGTTCTGCCAGGGCACGCCCGGCACTGGCAGACTCTTCTGCATCGGCAATAGGGACATGCGCCAGCTTGAGGCGGGTGTCTTGAAAGCGCAACACCGCAACCACTATGCTGTCATCGTTCAGATCCTCACCGTAGATTTCGCCGGAGGAGGAGCAGCCAATCAGAATGGAGCTGGAAAAGGTCTGGTGCAGTCCAGTGAGTTCAGTCGCCAGTGCTTCGTTTGGGCGGGCTGCTGAGAAGATGATGAGCAGGGTCTGGGCTGAGTCCATGCCTTTATCAAGTGGCCTGTTCCATCCCGCTTCCACATTAAACCGATGCAGCGACATCTCCATTCAAACACCTCCCTATTCATCAGTATCTGAAGATACTGTGCGACTACCAAGTCGGCTAGTGCAGAGTGCTCAATAGCCCTTGAATCATAACGAAAAAAAACGCAATCCACCCATCAAAGGTAAGCATAGCAGCAAGAACAGCCGATAGTGTTATCCTCGGTAATTATCGAGTAGGGTGAGGCACCACCGCTCCACCCCTCTCACAGAGCCATACGTACGGGCCTCGTATACGGCGCCTGTAAACTCTCGCCTCAGATTACCGGGACAGAAAGAGCTGATCAGATAAAAATCAGTCCATATTCCCGAATCGGGAGCCAAGTCACACTCTACCGAGAAATAAACTCTTTTCTTTCCAGACGGTCGTTGCTCTGTCCCTACGAATTAGGTTATTTTTTACCCAACAAATAACTGAATCTAAAAATTCAGACTAATTAAGCCGACCACAAAAAATATAGTGGCGGCTTTTCATCTGGGGAGTTAGGGGTCCGAAGAGCGATCCATCCCCTGTGCGCCGGGGGAGAATACCAGTGACCATCCAAATCAGGACTATTGCCGCTTGCCTGCTGCTCAGCGTCCTGAGCCTGCTATCCACCACCGTCCCAGCCCACACCACCGGTTTCGCCGGGAACCACCAACAGTATCCATCCATAGAGCACCCCGGAATTACCGCCTTTGTCGAGCGTGGAATCACTCTCTCCACCGCCCTGTTTGGCCGACCTGAGATCGTCGTCAGGGAGGTTGATCTGCGTATCAGTCAACCGACCGATGCAAACTCAAAGCTCCCCAAAGGATTTACCGGCACATCTTTGAGAGATAGAGAGCAAGGCGCTTTTACCATCTTTCTCTCACGCAAACCCGGCAACATCGCTTTTCACGGACAGTTGGCCCACGAGATCGCCCACCTGCACAACCCCAATCTTTATGATGTCTACGTTGAGGGGCTAAATACCCTTTTCGCCGCCAAACTGCTGGCAAGCGAAGGACTCGGCTGGGGCCGATGGGAGAGGCACTTCCGGGGAGGCGGCGACCCCTTCTACGGCGAATCCTACCTGCTGATGAAAGAGCTGGAGTCGATCGTTGGCGAGCAGCAACTTGGCAGCCTGCTGCACCACGCCGTCAACAGCAACCGCAGCGGTAGCCGTATGCATATCGATATCGACAGCTGGCTCGATACTCTGACGGCAGATCAGCGTGAAAGATCGGCAGCCGCCATCCTCACCCGCGCCGGTAAAATGGAGCGGGCACGCAAGGCTTCACGTCCTCACTACGCCTTTTACCAACCACTGATCGGTCTTGAGCCAACCCAACGACTCGCCAGCAAGTAACCACAGCAATCCCCCCAACGGCAGCCGGCCATCGGCTACCGGGTACCAACATACGCAAACGACTTAATGACCGCCAACTGCTCACGCAGGTGGTCATTACCGCTTTTCTATGGATTATTAATGCCTTGGACCATATTTAAAATAGAGACAAATTACCTATATTTTTCAAAAAGTAAGCCCAAATTAACAGTCAACATGTCCACTCTGAGGACACCACAAGTGTAGACCTTGACACCTGCTTTATTGGAAACTACCCATAATATAATTTACAGCAGAGCCCCCCATGATCGGCAGTATCCAACGCTTTTTCGATAACCACCTGAATCCAAACACCAGGGAGGCCGGCAACGATTCACAACTGGGCCTCAGGCTCGCCGTTGCCGCTCTGTTAATTGAGGTGACGGCTTCCGATGACCATCAACGGCCGGAAGAGCACCAAGCGATGCTCAATGCCGTACGCAGCCACTTTGGCTTGGGCGACAATGAGGCACGAGAGCTGATTTCGCTTGCCCAGGTAGAACATGCCGACTCTACAGACTATTTCCAGTTCACCCGTCTTATCAATCAGAGCTACTCACCGGAGCAGAAGGTCCAGCTGATGGAAGCCCTTTGGCAAATCGCCTATGCCGACAACGAGTTGCACCACATTGAGGAGCATGTCATTCGCCGCCTCGCCGAGCTGATCCATGTGCCCCATAAGGCATTTATCGCCACCAAGCACCGCGCTCAAGCACCCAGTCCTGGGAGCGTCGGATAGATGACGGATTTACAGCAGGCAAGGGAGTTGCTGCAGGAGACCTTCGGCTACAGTGACTTTCGTCACAACCAGGAGGAGATCATCCGGGCGCTGCTCAATGGCGAGGACGCTCTCACCCTGATGCCCACCGGTGGTGGTAAGTCGCTCTGCTACCAGATTCCGGCACTGTTACGCCATGGCATCGGCGTAGTCATCTCACCCTTGATTGCTCTGATGCAGGATCAGGTGGATGCGCTGAGGCAGCTGGGCATCTCCGCCGCTTTTCTCAACTCCAGCCTTGATGCCTCCACCCGACGCGCCACCGAGCAGGCACTGCTCAACAACGAACTCAAGCTGCTCTATATCGCACCGGAGCGACTGTTGATGGGACAGATGCTTGAGCTTCTGGATAGTCTGCCCATCGCCCTCTTCGCCATCGACGAGGCCCACTGTGTCTCCCAGTGGGGGCACGACTTCCGCAAAGAGTACCAGCGACTGACGGTCCTGCAGGCACGCTTCCCCTCGGTGCCACGCATTGCACTGACGGCCACGGCGGATCAACGCACCCGCCAGGAGATCATTGACCAGCTGGGGCTGCATGATGCCCGCATCTTCATCAACAGCTTTGATCGACCCAACATCCGTTACGCTATCAGCGAAGGGCAGAACGGTAGAGAGCAGCTGTGGCGCTTTCTCGACCGGGAGCACCCCGGTGACGCAGGCATCGTCTACTGCCTGTCACGAAAAAAGGTGGAGGAGACCGCCCGCTGGTTGTGCGATAAGGGTCGTAACGCCCTCCCCTACCACGCCGGGCTGGATGCCGAGGCTCGGCGGCTGCACCAAGCCCGATTTCTGCGTGAGGAAGGGGTGATCATCTGTGCCACTATCGCCTTTGGCATGGGCATTGATAAACCAGACGTGCGCTTTGTCGCTCATCTCAACCTACCCAAAAGTATTGAAGCCTACTACCAGGAGACTGGACGCGCCGGCCGTGACGGTGAGCCCGCCAACGCATGGATGGCCTTCGGCCTGCAGGATGTGATCACCCTGCGACAGTTCAACCAGAACACCGATGCCGACGAGCAGTTCAAGCGTGTCGCCCACCACAAGCTGGAGGCGATGCTGGGGCTCTGTGACCTCACCGGCTGCCGCCGCCAGGCACTGCTCGACTACTTTGGCGAGACGCTTGAACAGCCCTGTGGCAACTGCGACAACTGCCTCAATCCACCCCAGACCTGGGATGCCACCGAATCTGCACGCAAGGCCCTCTCCTGTGTCTACCGCACCGGGCAGCGCTTCGGCGTCAACTACGTCATCGACGTGCTGAAAGGTAAAGAGGATGAACGCATTACCCGTTTCGGCCACCACCAGCTCAGCACCTACGGCATCGGCGACGAACTCAACGGCGTCGAGTGGCGCGGCCTCTACCGCCAGCTGATCTCTCTCGGTTACCTCGATATTGACGCCGAAGGGCATGGCGCCCTGAAACTGACCGAGAAGTGCCGGCCACTATTGCGGGGCGAGACGACACTACAACTCCGACAGCAGCGCCGTAGTGAGAAGAAGGAGCGAAAGGGTAAACGGGGGCAAGGTACGACGCTGCCGCTACGCCACCAAGCGCTGTTCGACGCCATGCGCGCCCTGCGTATGGCGATCGCCCAAGAGCAGGGGGTGCCTCCCTACGTTATCTTCCACGACAGCACCCTGCAGGAGATGGCCGAGCGCCGCCCCGACTCACTGGAGCAGATGCGCTATATCAGTGGTGTGGGAGAGAAGAAACTGGAGAGCTACGGCCAACCGTTCCTCAACCTGATCATCGAACACCCTCTGCCTGAGCTACTCGACAACCGCCTTAGCGACACCATCAACGAGACCCTGGGCCTCCTCCTCCAGGGATTGGATAGTGAGGCTATTGCAGACCGGCGCGAGATCAAACTCTCCACTGTCTACAGCCACTTTGCCGATGCCATCGAAGCGGGGCTGCTGGACGCCCGGGAGATACTGCCCCTGGATGAGGCGGCATATGCAGAGATCTCCACCACCATCGAACTGGAGAGGAGCTGCGAAGAGGGGCGGATAAAGCCGCTGTTCGAGGCCCTGGAAGAGCGTTACGACTACGGCATTCTCAAATGCGTAATGGCAGCGGAGTGTATCTAACGCAATAGATAGCCTAACCTCGAAAAATCGGCTATATTTCCACGTTTTCCAGAATTCAATTTGAGCAAGGATTATGAGTAAACCCTTTGTTGCCGTCCTTATGGGCTCCGACTCCGACCTACCGGTGCTACAGTCCACCATGGATGTGCTAAAAACACTTGAGATCCCTTTTGAGGCGAAAATCACATCTGCGCACCGCACACCCGCGGCCACTCACGACTACGTGAAAGATGCTGATGAGCGCGGCTGCGCGGTCTTCATCTGTGCCGCTGGTCTCGCCGCTCACTTGGCGGGAGCCGTTGCGGGCCTCACCCTGAAACCGGTGATCGGCATTCCACTGGACGCCGGACCACTCCAGGGTATGGACGCCCTGCTCGCCACCGTAATGATGCCTGGCGGCATCCCCGTAGCAACCGTCGCCGTAGGTAAGGCGGGCGCTAAGAACGCCGCCTATCTGGCTGCTCAGATCATGTCGTTGAGCGACTTGGAGCTGGCCGCACGGGTGAAGGGCGAACGTGAAGCCAACTCAGCCGCTGTTATTGCCAAAGACGCCGAACTGCAGGCCAAACTGACCTAGTGGGCCATGCGGGAAGTTCGGTAACTCACAGAGCCCCGCTAAGAGGCCAAGGTAAGGCGCATACCGCAGGGAATGGCAAGCCCTTTCCAAGGTGCGCAACGCAGCATTGGCCTCTTAGCGGGGCTCCCTTGATCTCCCCCTGGAAACTGCGGGAGGCTGCCCGCTGCTTTCGTGAGGGCGGCATTATCGCCTATCCAACGGAGGCTGTTTTCGGCCTGGGATGTGACCCCCTTAACGGCTACGCCGTCGAGCAGCTGCTGGCACTGAAACAGCGCCCAGAGAACAAGGGAGTCATTCTGATCGCCGCCGATTTCGACCAACTGCGCCCATTTGTCAAACTTCTGAGTGATGCTGAAATGGCACCGGTTTTTGCCAGTTGGCCCGGCCCACACACTTGGCTGTTACCGGCAGCGGAACATCTCCCCTACTGGCTCTGCGGTGACCATAGCACCCTGGCGGTACGGGTAACTGATCATCCGGTCGCCTCCGCTCTCTCCCTCGCATGCAAATCACCCCTGGTCTCCACCAGCGCCAATATTGCCGGCAGGCCACCGGCCAGAGATGCTTTCTCAGTAAGGCGTACTTTCGGTGGGCGAGTTGACCACATAGTTCATGCCTCCCTGGGTGCGGAGCTGAGGCCCAGCACAATCAGGGATGCCAGTAGTGGTAGACTCATCCGCCCCTGAACTCAGGCAAGCAGCGGAATAACAGGTAAAAAAAAGGATCTGCCTGGGGAGATGGCAAATCCATAATGCGCTGTATAGCGCCGGAGAAGGAACACCGTAAAAGCCTGGAGACATGGCTGTTACGGCTGCGTAGTGAGTCCATTCATTACGGGATTAACAAAAACCGCTATCAACCCCCTACTTGATCAGTCTATCGACCCATCACAAGATTACTTTAGACATATTTTTGACTTTTTGCTATATCTTGACACCTGCCGCCTCAATCACCTGATTTGCTGTGGACAGAGGCTTAAACCAGCGACCAGGAGGCTGTCCGATCTCTTATTTAACAGCCACTCGCTTCAGGCGCCGTTCATTAAGATCACTGAGTCGTTGTATCAGGTGCGTCATGTCGCCCTTACGCAAATCACGGGCAAAACCGCTGCGATAGTTGGTTACCAGGCTGATGCCTTCAATTTTGACATCGTAGGCCATCCACCGCCCCTCCTTCAGGTGCATGCGGTAGACAACGGCAACCGGTGCTGCGCCCGGTCTGATCACCTTTGTCTGAACCGATAAATCGTCAGACCCTGCTTTCATTCGCAGAGGCTGGTAGCGTATCTCCCACATATCGAACTCATGAAATGCAGTGGAGTAGGTCCGCACTAGCAGGCGTCGGAACTCACGGGCAAACGCCTCTCTTTCAGAGACCGAAGCCCGTCGCCAGTGCTTGCCCAGCACCAAACTGGAGACGCGGGCAAAATCGATATGTGGCACCAGCACCTCATTGGCCAAGCGATAGACGTAGGCGGGATCACTCTTCAGAAGATCACCATTGTCGCTAAGTACACCCTGGAGACTATCGGATATATCCTGAATCACCTGCTGGGGCGCAGCCAGCTTTTCCGCCGACGCACAAACAGGTGTTAGCAGCAGTACCAGCAGAAACAGGGTGAGCCCACTCAAGTGGCGGAGCGGAAGTGAAAATTTCATTATCGGGTGACTCCTTGTTATGCGTTATTAAGGGGGATCCTCAATGACTCCCCAGGGTTGTCCTTCACTCTGTGTTACCCCTATCGGCGGTCAGCACCGAACCTTTAAGCTCAATTATCATTCACCCACAAAACGAAGGGGAGCACCATTGTGACCCACCGCAGGTACTTAATATCTGACAGCCGCGTAGGAGATATCTGACATGGCCGATAGGGAGCGCTTTCCCTGCCCCCTACAGGTGCTCATCAATCCAGTCCCTGATCCAGTGGGTGGCCCTTGAGCCACCAAAACGGGCCAACTCCTCACCATGATGAAACAAAATTACCGTGGGAAAACCACGCAAGCGGTAGTGGCCAGCCAGCTTCATATTGTCATCCACCTCAACCTTTACCAACCTTACCGCTCCCTCATACTCCGATACTACACGTTCCAGCGCAGGTCCAAGTGAGAGACAGGGGGCACACCACTCAGCCCAGAAGTCGACCAGTACCGGCACCTCTGCAGATCTTTTGATCACATGCTCCTCGAAACCGTCCTGATCAACATCAGATATATAGGGTGATTGGCTTTTCATACAACTCTCCGAATCCTGTCGGCCACCGGTAGCCCGGCGACATGAAGCCGGAAAAGATACCATAAACCAGCCGGGTCTCGCAGTGTGGCGACAGCTGGAGCCTGTCCGAGAATAGGGGCCTTAGGGAACCTCTGAATGAATCTGGTCACAGCAGATTGGTGATCGGAATTTGTCAATTTGAGGCGTGAATCGCACGTAATAGCAGGCTATTGCGAAGATTCACAACGATAAAGTGGCGAATTCCGGCGCCAAGATGCGTGATCATGATTCGTTCAGAGGCTCCTTAGCGAGGGAGTGCTGATTTGAGTCAGATTTTTTCATTATTCGAGGCGAGTAGTGCTACACGGATGTAGCGTTTACGAACCCAAGGGACGGAATATTGGGCATATTTAACGAAAATAATGGGGAAATCTGACCAAATTCAGCGCTCCCGCAGTAGGTTCTCTATTCTCGGACAGGCTCCTAGGGTATCTTATGCCTCCTGACCAACCGGAGACCTTAACCATGCAGAGCAAATCATCACTCTCCAGCCGCTACCCCGCCACCCGCATGCGCCGTATGCGCCGTGACGACTTCTCCCGCCGGATGATGCGTGAAAGCCAGCTCACTCCCGCTGATTTTATCTATCCGGTCTTTGTTCTCGAAGGAGATGGTCAGAGGGAGGCAGTGACCTCCATGCCCGGCGTCGAACGCCTGAGCATTGATCTGCTTGTGCAAGAGGCAAAAGAGAGCCACAGATTGGGAATCCCCGCTATGGCACTGTTTCCGGTCACCCCCCAGTCAGCCAAATCGGACGATGCCCGTGAGGCATTTAATCCCGACGGCCTGGCCCAGCGTGCGGTACGAGCGGTAAAAGAGGCAGTACCGGAGTTGGGCGTCATCACCGATGTCGCCCTCGATCCCTTCACCACCCACGGACAGGACGGCTTGATTGACGCCGCCGGTTACGTAATGAACGATGAGACGGTGGAGGTGCTGGTAAAACAGGCCGCTTCTCACGCCGCCGCCGGTGCCGATATTGTTGCACCCTCAGATATGATGGATGGCCGCATCGGTGAAGTGCGCGAGATACTGGAGGCTGAAGGCCACATCCACACCCGCATTCTTGCCTATTCGGCCAAATACGCCTCCAGCTTCTACGGCCCGTTCCGTGATGCCGTCGGCTCCGCCGCCAACCTCGGCGCCGGCAACAAATACACCTACCAGATGGATCCCGCCAACTCTGACGAGGCGCTACGCGAGGTCGAGCTGGATCTCAACGAAGGGGCCGACATGGTGATGGTGAAACCCGGCATGCCCTACCTCGACATCGTCCGCCGGGTGAAAGAGACCTTCGGCGTCCCCACCTTCGCCTATCAGGTGAGTGGCGAATACGCCATGTTGATGGCCGCCGCCCAAAACGGCTGGCTGGATGAGCGTGCGGTGGTTCTTGAGTCTCTACTCAGCTTCAAACGGGCGGGCGCAGACGGCATCCTCACCTACTTCGCTAAACAAGCATCTCAGTGGCTTAATGACTAAGCATTGAGAGACCTTGTATTTCAGCGCCTAACTATCAATAAAAAATAGATCACAGAGAATACGGAGGGGCACAGAGAGCACAGAGAATCTCTACTGAGATAAAAGGATTGCAACTATTTCTATACTGGGAGCTAATCTCGCTATAAAGCTACCTCACTGCATGTAGGAGCGAACTTGTTCGCGAAGAACAGCCCTCGGTACCGGTCGCGAGCAAGTTCACTCCTACGTCAGGGAAGCTAATCCCAGACGCTGTAGCTGAGTAGCTTTTCTCTGGGTTCTCCGTGATTCTCTGCGTACTCTGCGTTCCGCTTTTCAGGAGCCCAAAAGAAGCCACGCCAATGACAGACAAATACGCCGTTATCGGCAACCCCATAGAGCACAGCAAGTCACCACTGATCCATAGCGCTTTTGCCGAGCAAACGGGTGAAGCGGTCGAGTACACCCGCCTGCTGGGGGAGCTCGGCCGATTCGAAGAGAACGTACGCACTTTCTTTAGCCAGGGGGGACGGGGACTCAACATCACGGTTCCCTTCAAGGAGGAGGCGTGGCAACTGGCGGATGAGCGCAGTGAGCGAGCCGAAACCGCCGGTGCCGTCAACACGCTGATACTGCTCTCCGATGGCCGTATCCATGGTGACAATACTGATGGCGCAGGCCTGGTACGAGACCTCACCGTAAACCATGGCTACCGCCTCAGCGGCAGCCGCATCCTGCTGCTGGGTGCAGGCGGCGCCTCAAAAGGGGTAGTTCGACCACTCCTCGACAGCAAACCCACTCAGCTGGTAATTGCCAACCGCACCGCCGCCAAGGCGGTTGAGCTCGCCAACGACCTTGAGCATCTGGGGAGCGTTGAGGGGTGCGGACTGGATCAGCTGGCGGGACAACAGTTCGATCTGATCATCAACGGCACCGCCGCAGGTCTGAAAGGCGAGGTACCTCCGATCCCCGGCGATATTCTCGGCAGCGAGGGCTGGACCTACGACATGATGTACAGCAGTGAGCCCACCGCCTTTGTCCGCTGGGGCACCGAGCATGGTGCCGCCAAGGCCCTCGATGGTCTCGGCATGCTGGTGGAACAGGCAGCGGAGTCATTCTATCTATGGCGTGGCGTCCGTCCGGAGACCGGCGCCGTCATTGAGATGTTGAGAAAACCCTGAGCAACCCTGCGGCAGTGCCTTGTGACCGGGGGTCGTCCGGCCCCACCCTGTGGAGCGAACTTGTTCGCGATGAACATGGCACCGAGCCAATCGCGAGCAAGTTCGCTCCAAAACTCAGCCCATTCCCAATCAGGCCTGTTTAAGGAGCCTCTGATTAATTCTGGATGAAGTAGATTGTGATTCAAAATATTCGGATTCAAGGCGTAAATCGCACGTAATAGCAGGCTATTGCGAAGATTTACAACGCGGAATCCGGAAATTTTGGACACAAGATACAAATTCACGAATTGATCAGAGGCTCCTTAGGGATTATTCTTCATAGTCAGGAGCTTACACCCCCCCTCTACACCTATTCTCCTCCGCTTCGATAACGCTCCACCCCGTAGGCCAGTAGTGTCAGCAGCAGAGCACCCAGGATCAGGCTGAAAGCGAGGCCGATATCCACCAGGCGCTCCGGGGCAATCAGCAGCAGGCCACCCAGCCCCAGCATCATTAGACCAGAGAGCAGTTTGAGCAGGCGCCCCTCGCGCAACTGTAGCTTTCTGGCACCGAGAGAGCGGGCGAAGAGCAGCACAATCAACAGCAGCGGCAGCACATAGACCAGGTTGTACAATCCCAGGTAGAGGTAGTAACCAGCGGTGGAGAGTGATTCCAGAGTGAGCAGGCGCGTGTAGACCATAGGCAGGCCCGAGGTACAGAGCAGCTCATAACTGTTGACGACAACAGCCAACAACACCGTCCCTGTCAGCAGCGTGACAAGATTGTCGGCATCCAGCAATCCACGCATACGCTGGAAGATGCCCGGCTTTGCCTGTTGCGATAGCGACAGAGAGGGGCCGGTGCCCATCAGGAAATAATCCTTTATGTTGATCATGGCAAAGATCACGGCAAAAGCACCGGCTGCCGCCGTCACCCAGCCAAGTGCGCCCATCAGCAGAAAGAGATTGAGCCAAGCCGCCATAAAGAGAAAGTAGATCAACCCTGAGAAGAGCACAAAAACGCCGCCAATAAGCAGAATACGGCGCCTACTCCCGGCACGGGTCAGTAGGCTAAGGAGAAACAGCAGCACAAAAAAGGCACAGGGGTTGAAGGCATCGAGGGCAGCGATCGACAGCGTCAGCAGCGGCAGTGACATGTTGCTGGTATCGAAACCGGTAAACAGGGTTGCCATTGCCTGCTCTGGCGTCAGCTGTGGGGGCAGACCTTCCCCAGCCAGCAAACGTTGGCGGCACGCCTGCAGCCGCTCACGGATATAGCGGCCGATATTTGCTTCATCGTCATAACCGACCAGCATAGTGTTACAGAAGAAGAAGGCGGGGTAGGAGCTGGCCTCCCGCCCGAACTCTTGCGCCATCTGTTGAAACTCACGCAGCTTCTCACCACTGCCATCCAACTGCCGTGACTGCACCTGTAGCCATGGCAGCTCATCCGCGAGGGTAGAGATAAAGGGGCGCGCCTCCAGACAGTGGGGGCAGTGCTCAGACCAGAAGAAGTAGAGATTCAGCTCTACATCACCATTGGCACCCTGTCGATACCAAGGCGCCTCATCCTCACCCCCAAAGGTGGCAAAAGGCAACAGGAAGAGCAGCAACAGCAGTAGATATCTCCCAGCCTTCATTCATCACTCCAAGCAAGACAACTGACAACTGACAACTGACAACTATAGATTATCTACCGTGCCAGATAGATATCTGGCCCTCAGAGATCAACTACGGTGCTCACCGGCAAGCTTGACGTAGTTCCCCGCCACATAATCCAGGTGCTCCAGCTCATCATCGGTCAGTGCCCGCACCCGGCGCACCGGTGAACCTCGCCACAGCGAGCGCCCCTCCAGCCGCTTACCACCAGGGACAAGACTACCGGCGGCAACAATCACCTGAGACTCGATCACCGCCCCATCCATCACCACCGCTCCCATTCCTATCAGGCAACGATCACCCACCTCACAGCCGTGCAGTATCACCTTATGGCCAACGGTGACATCGTCACCAATAACCAATGGAAAACCGCCGGGATTGAAGCGACTATCGTGGGTCACATGAAGAACACTGCCATCCTGAATATTGCTGCGTGCCCCGATAGTAATGGCGTGAATGTCACCACGCACCACCGTTAACGGCCAGATTGACGACTGCGCACCAAGAGTGACATCACCTATCACCACTGCGCTCTCATCCACCCAGGCGCCCTCCCCGATGTCTGGCTGCTTGCCGGCAAAATCACGAATATTGTTCATCACCACCCCTCACTGCTTATACTATTGACCACTACTCAGCAGTGTAACGGAGAGCGCTCATGGAGATCAGCCTGTTTATCACCCTCGGCATCATTGCCGCCGCCACCCTCTACGCCATTATCATTTACAACAATCTGGTCAATCTAAAGCATGGCGTCACCAAAGCCTGGGCCAATATCGATGTGCTGCTGAAGCAGCGCCACGACGAATTACCGAAACTGGTAGAGACCTGCAAGCAGTATATGCAGTACGAACAGGAGACCCTTGAGCGGGTAATGCAGGCCAGAGCCGCCGTTTCAAGTGCACGGGAGCAGGGAGATGTGGGTGCTCTGGGTGGCGCTGAAACTCAGCTTCGGCTGGGTCTTGGTAACCTGTTTGCTGTTGCCGAAGCCTATCCCGACCTCAAGGCCAACGACACCTTCCAGCACCTGCAGTCACGTATCAGTGATCTGGAAAACAGCATTGCAGACCGGCGCGAGTACTACAACGAAAGCGTCAACAACAACAATGTCCGCATCGAACAGTTTCCCGATGTGATTATTGCCAACCGATTCAACTTCAAGGCGGCTGAACTGCTGGAGTTCTCCGATGAGGAGAAGCAGGATGTCGACATGAAATCCCTCTTCAACGGATGAGTCTCAGCGAAAAACTATTGCAGCTGCCGACCCACGAGTTCTGGCTCTTTCTCGGAATAGCCACCGCCATCGCCATTGCTGCATTCTACTTCGCCTTCCGCTCACTTTCCCGGGCACGCCTTATCGAGGATGTACCGACGGCAAAGGTCCGCTCCGCCCAGCAGGGGTATGTGGAGCTGGAGGGAGAAGCGCAAGCAATGAAGGGCCTCCCAATCATCGCACCGCTTACCGGAAGCCACTGCTGCTGGTACCACTACAAGATAGAGAAGCGCGGAGATAAAAACTGGCATACCGTCGAAAGTGACACCAGTGATGGACTTTTTCTGCTGGTCGACGACACCGGTGAGTGTGTCATCGACCCGGAAGGGGCCGAGGTGACACCCAGCGATCGTAGTATTTGGCATGGTCATGAGCGCCACCCAAGCACCAAGCAACCGGCCAAAGAGCGGACTAAGCCGCAAAGCCTTTTCGGCCTCAAGCTAAACATCAGCGTCAGCACCCCGTTTTCAGGCCGCTACCGCTACACTGAAGAGCGCATCTATCCCGCTGATCCACTCTATGCTATCGGCCTGTTCAAAACATACGATGAACTGGATCACCGAGAGGACCGTACCGAGCTGATCAGAGAGAAACTAAGAGCATGGAAACAGGATAGACCTACTCTGCTGCAACGTTTTGACCTCGACAGGAACGGTGAGATAGACCAAGCCGAGTGGCAGGTGGCGCGCACCACCGCCGAAAAAGAAGCGAGGCACGAACATAGCCGATCAACTCAGAACCAACCTATCCACCAGCTCAGCGCCTCAAACGAAGGGCGCCTGCCGTTTCTTCTATCGAGCTTGCCCCAGTTCGACCTGGCGCGTCGCTATCGCTGGAAGGCCACCGGTTCCATCCTACTGTTTTTCATCTGCGGCGGTATTGCCGCCTGGATTCTTGGAGTCCATCTCAGCTAGAAAGAGTGCGATAAGAACCCCAGACAAAAACCTAAAAAGCCGCTAAATCAACCGATTAACACAATATTCTCTTGGACTTTATAGTATTCATATGCTATTGAAGATGTTAGGGCAGTACAAAACAATTTGAACACGGTTATTAATTCTCATTGGATAAGTATTTCCAACTTTAAAAAAGCAACAAGGACGAAAAATGAAGAGTTTACTAATTTTGGCGGCAAGTCTTATTTTTATTTCCAGTCAGGCAGTTGCAGCAAACTTTACGGTAAGTGGCAATGTTAAAGCAGTATACGTTAGCAGTTCAAAAACTGTATTGGTAAAAATTGAAAATGATGTTATGTCCAGGTGCGGGAACGGCAAACTTGACTGGCCATTAACATTTACGACTGATGGTGCCGTGGCTGGTGAGTGGTTGAGTATGCTTTTGACTTCAAAAACAGCAAATATTTCAGTAACAATAAACTATGCAGAGAACTCAACCAGCGCATGCACGATGAACTATATTCATATTGAATAGCTTGCGTTGGGAGTTTCATCAAACAGCATTGCCCTAATCGGGTAGCCAGGGGTCTCTAACCCCCAGCCCCCACAACACCCTGCATGCGGCTCCGCACAGGGCGTTTCCCAAAGATTATTCAAAGCAAGCTGGCCGATTAGCTCCGGCTTACCCCAATGCTGGCTACTGCTTTTGCACCAACACTCCTTAACCCGGTCGGGCATGGAGAAGTTGAGCTGCACAGGCTCCTCACTGATCTCTAGGTTCAGGCCTTCACCCTGTCCCAACCATTACGATGGGCGTTTGGCTACTATGCCGTCTGCTGACTTCTGCTTAATCACCCCACCAGTTACCCAGTAAGGCGCTATCGGTTTCCATCGGGTTCGCTCTCCTTTGTCGATGGAACAAAGGAGCCAAGGCACTTATAAACCAGAGCCTTACTGGTTATCTACCGATCGCCTGTTAAGCAGATCTCCCCAGATAAGTGCATGAACTTTCCCTGCACTGCTGCATCATTCGCTGCCAGCCATGGAGAGCGAAGCGAGGGCTGGTAATCCCCGGTAGCCGTGAGGCCGCACTGCTTACCCGTCGTGCGCGCAGCGCGCCAGAGGGAAGCAAAGTAGGCATCCGAACACGGCGTCCAGTCAATGGGAACTGACTGCGAAGCGGTAACGAGCTTGCGATGTTATCGCGTAGCGGTTAGTGACCAGGACGGCCGGGGTACTAATAGGCTGTCGAAGATTGAGTGCAAAAGGGGGACTTGGATGTCCCGTTTTGCATCACGAAATCGAAGACTCGCTTATACGGTGGCCGTTAGATCACGTGGCTTCGATGTCTTGTGCCATCTCGCCTCCAGCCTACGCCTCATATGATGTTCTTGTTCATCAGCTCGCAGTTTTGCGTCCGGCTTCCTTCAGACCCCCCCCTCACGGGGAGGCCCTTGCCATTCGCTAGTAGTTATCATCTAATAGGATTATTAATCGCTATGGATGGTGACCTTCCTACAGAGGATTTTCACCTCATTAGTTCATGCCCATGCTGGGCGTACACAATGGCAATCAACTCCGAGCTACCTCCGCGGTGCTTTTTTCGTGCTGGTAAAGCTAGCACAAAAAAATCCCCGCTACGGTAGCCGGGTTATTGCTAGCGTTACACCCTGTGTTAGCATATAGCGCAAGGTAGCATTAAAAGAGTACCCGCCAAAAATACCGAAGACAGGGAGTACACCGTGCAAGTAAATTCAATTTTCCGCACTCAGATGAAAAAGGGTGCCATTGCTCTCTCCATCTCTGCCCTTTTGATGAGTGGAGCCCTCCAGGCCGAGCCCCTGGGAGAGCTGCTTCCGAATCTACTTGAGAACCACGACAAGATTAAGGCTGCCAAAGCCGATCTGGAGAGTGCCGGCTTCAGCACCCGCCAGGCAAATGCCGCCTGGTACCCCTCTGTCACTCTGACAGCGGACTACGGTACAGAGCGCCAGGTTAAGCCTGCCGCGGCCAATACCGACATGACGCGCAGCAGCGCCGACCTCAAACTGACTCAGCTCCTTGCCGACTTCGGTGCCACCAGCGCCTCCACCGGAATGGCCGATTCACGTGAGAAGAAATCGATGATAGCGCTTGAGAGGGCGAAGCAGGATCTGCTGCTTGACGGCGTCACCACCTACATGAACCTACTACGTGCTATCGAATCCCTGACATATGCCCGCCAATCCGAAGGCAATATCAAACGCCAGACCGGCATGGAGCAGTCTCGGGTTGACCGAGGTTCCGGCTTCCGCACCGACGTGCTGCAGACCAAATCGGCATTGGCAGGCGCGAGCGCGACCCGAGTTCGGGCCGAGGGAACCCTGGCCACCTCTATTAACCGCTACCGCACGGTTTTTCGTGCCGATGTAGCAGACCTGAAGACCTACAAACGCCCTCTCTTCCCAGCCAAGGCGTTACCAAAGAGTACCGATGAAGCAATCGAACTTGCCCTCTCTAAAAGTCTGACCCTGCGCAGTAGTGACATTGACCTTGAGATTGCCCGTCAAACCATTGATTCAAAAAAGGCAAAATTCTTCCCAAAACTGGAGCTGATCGCACAGGCAAAAAAGAAGAATGACGATGCCGGTACTGCGGGTAACAAAGAGGAGTACATAGCCAAGGTCCAGCTTACCTACCCACTCTATGCCGGTGGTGGTGACTCTGCAGCCCATAAGGCGGCGGGATCTCAGCTCTCTGCCGCAATGAACCGCCACGACGACACACGACTCACCATCGAAGAGTCCATCCGCAACAGCTGGCAAAACATGCTGACAGCCAGAACCAATGCAGAATTCCTCCGGAATCAGGCCAATATCTCAGGGGAGTTCCTGGTGCTGGCAAGAAAAGAGCGTCGCCTCGGCAAGCGCTCGCTGCTAGACGTACTCAACGGCGAGACCAGCTACATTAGCGCTCTCAGCAGCGCAGTTTCAGCAGAAACCGACTACTCACTCGCAGCCTATAAATTACTTCACGCCATGGGAAGTCTCGACCTCAGTCTATTTGAAGCAAAGTAGATAGCTCACCCCATAAAAAACCGGGCCGAAAAATAATCGGTCTGACGCCCTAAATTTTCTAAATTCACCGCCGCTACTACACGTAGAGGATACGAGCGGGGGTGGATTTTTCACACTCAGGCCGGCTGACCTGGTGATGTTTCACCTCCAAAACAACGAGAGCACTGCCAAGTAGGTGCGGTTGTGCTCTGATTTTCAACAAGACTGCCTCATCAATCTGAACGCGGCCTTGCTGGAACAAAGGAGCGTGAGATGGCTGATAACGACAAACCTGATGTAACAGACCCTGGCCCAACCGAACCTGGCAGCCCCGGCTCTGGCGATCCAAATGCACCACAGTTTGGTTCAGCAGGCCCCGAAGGTCCAGGCGGTCCTGGCGCAGGTGATCCCAATGCACCTCAAGCGGGTCCCGGCGGACCCGGTGGCCCTGGCGCTGGTCCTGAAGGTCCCGGTGGTCCTCAGGCAGGCCCCGAGGGTCCTGGTGGCCCTGGCGCTGGTCCTGAAGGTCCCGGTGGTCCTCAGGCAGGCCCAGAGGGTCCAGGCGGTCCTGGCGCAGGTGATCCCAATGCTCCTCAAGCGGGTCCAGGTGGACCCGGTGGCCCTGGCGCTGGTCCTGAAGGTCCCGGTGGTCCTCAGGCAGGCCCAGAGGGTCCAGGCGGTCCTGGCGCAGGTGATCCCAATGCTCCTCAAGCGGGTCCAGGTGGATCCGGTGGCCCTGGCGCTGGTACTGAAGGTCCCGGTGGACCTCAGGCAGGCCCCGGGGGTCCGGGTGGACCTGGCGCAGGTGATGAAGTACTTGGCCCCGATGGAGAACCCATACTGCCCAAGGGCGCCCAAGGTAAAGGTGAAGGCCCTAAAGGGAAACCGGGTGAAGAGGGTGAATTTGGCCCTGGAAAAGGAGAAGGTCTCGGCCCAGATGGTATGCCCCAAGGAAGTGATGGGGAATTCATCCCCGGTAGCCCGGGGAATGGCATGCCAGGTGGCGAAGGAGGGCCAGGTACTTTTGCTACTGGTGGCCCTGGTGGCGCCGGACCCGACGGCGCTGTAGGGCAGGGTAACTTTGCAGCCGGTGGACCAGGCGGGCCTGGAAACCTAGGTCCCGGTGGTCCTGGTGACTTTGGGCCAGGAGGAAAGGGTGATTTCGGACCAGGCGGGCCTGGTGGCCCCGGTAACTTCGGTCCGGGCGGCCCTGGAAACTTCGGTCCCGGTGGGCCTGGTGGCTTCGGACCAGGCGGCCCCGGTGACTTCGGCCCAGGTGGTCCTGGTGACTTCGGTCCCGCTGGGCCCGGTGACTTCGGCCCAGGCGGGCCTGGTGGCCCCGGTAACTTCGGTCCGGGCGGCCCTGGAAACTTCGGTCCCGGTGGGCCTGGTGGCTTCGGACCAGGCGGCCCCGGTGACTTCGGCCCAGGTGGTCCTGGTAACTTCGGACCAGGCGGCCCCGGTGACTTCGGCCCAGGTGGTCCTGGTAACTTCGGACCTGGCGGCCCCGGTGACTTCGGACCTGGTGATCCCGGTAACTTCGGCCCAGGTGGTCCTGGTAACTTCGGT
Source organism: Candidatus Sedimenticola sp. (ex Thyasira tokunagai) (assembly GCA_037318855.1). Taxonomy (GTDB): domain Bacteria; phylum Pseudomonadota; class Gammaproteobacteria; order Chromatiales; family Chromatiaceae; genus Vondammii. Next base: position 4,453,600 of record CP134874.1, read on the forward strand.
CCTGGCGGGCCTGGTAACTTCGGACCTGGCGGCCCCGGTGACTTCGGCCCTGGTGGTCCCGGTAACTTCGGCCCTGGTGGGCCTGGTAGCTTCGGTCCAGGCGGGCCTGGTAACTTCGGACCAGGCGGCCCCGGTAACTTCGGCCCTGGTGGGCCTGGTGACTTCGGTCCCGGCGGCTTCGGTCCAGGTGGTCCCGGTGATTTCGGACCGGGCGGACCTGGAAACTTTGGTCCGGGTGGGCCTGGTAGCTTCGGTCCAGGCGGCCCTGGAAACTTCGGCCCCGGTGGGCCTGGTGACTTCGGACCCGGCGGCTTCGGACCAGGTGGCCCCGGTGATTTCGGACCGGGCGGCCCTGGAAACTTTGGTCCGGGTGGGCCTGGTGACTTCGGTCCCGGCGGCTTCGGTCCAGGTGGCCCCGGTGATTTCGGACCGGGCGGCCCTGGAAACTTCGGTCCCGGTGGGCCCGGTGACTTCGGACCCGGTGGATTCGGACCCAGCGGCTTCGGACCAGGTGGCCCCGGTGATTTCGGACCGGGCGGCCCCGGAAACTTCGGCCCCGGTGGGCCTGGTGACTTCGGACCCGGTGGTTTCGGGCCAGGTGGCCCTGGAAACTTTGGTCCGGGTGGACCTGGTGACTTCGGCCCAGGCGGAAAAGGAGACTTTGGTCCCAGCGGCTTCGGTCCTGACCCCTATGGTCCCGGCGGCCCTGGAGGTCCCGGTGGCTTTGGTCCTGATCCTTACGGTCCCGGCGGCCCGGGTGGTCCCGGTGGCTTCGGCCCCGATCCATACGGTCCCGGCGGCCCGGGTGGTCCCGGTGGCTTCGGCCCCGATCCTTACGGTCCCGGCGGCCCGGGTGGTCCCGGTGGCTTCGGTCCTGATCCTTACGGTCCCGGCGGCCCAGGTGGTCCCGGTGGCTTCGGTCCTGATCCTTACGGTCCCGGCGGCCCGGGTGGACCCGGTGGCTTCGGCCCCGATCCATACGGACCCGGTGGCTTCGGCCCTGATCCTTACGGTCCCGGCGGTCCGGGTGGACCCGGTGGCTTCGGCCCCGATCCATACGGACCCGGTCCCGGTGGATTTGATCCTTACGGCCCAGGCCCCGGCCCAGGCGGGTTTGATCCCTACGGCCCCGGCCCTGGTGGGTTTGATCCTTACGGTCCTGGCCCCGGCCCTGGTGGATATGACCCCTACGGCCCAGGCCCCGGCCCTGGTGATTATGATCCAGCAAAGGACGGATTTGATCCGAACCAGCCTCATGATCCAAATGCTCCACCACCTCCGGGAGGATTTGACCCTTATGCACCACCACCTCCTGGTGGGGAGCCACCACCCCCACCTCCCGAGGGTGAGGGGCCACCTCCTCCGCCTCCTGAGGGTGAAGGACCACCTCCTCCACCTCCC